>NZ_JBSFIK010000056.1:0-53545 GCF_053597535.1 Streptomyces sp. NPDC001348
TAGCTCCTCCCCCACTCTCGGCTTCGCTCGAGCGGGGGGACCCCCATCGAGGGCTCTCCGGCGCCTTGCGATGCACGGCACCAGACCACGCGACCGCACCGGGCGCTCATAGTGCAAGGACCCCTTAGCGAAGCCTGCGCCCGAACCGAGCCCCGGCCACCGGCCGGCGGAGCGGCACAGCCGCTCCGCCGCAGGTCAGGCAGCCTTTCACCGGAGTGTCAGACGTTGAAGCGGAACTCCACCACGTCCCCGTCCTGCATCACATAGTCCTTGCCCTCCATCCGCGCCTTCCCCTTGGCGCGGGCCTCGGCGACGGAGCCGGCTTCGACCAGGTCGCCGAAGGAGATGACCTCGGCCTTGATGAAGCCCTTCTGGAAGTCGGTGTGGATGACGCCGGCGGCCTCGGGGGCGGTGGCGCCCTTCTTGATGGTCCAGGCGCGGGATTCCTTGGGGCCGGCGGTGAGGTAGGTCTGCAGGCCGAGGGTGTTGAAGCCGACGCGGGCGAGGGTGGCGAGGCCGGGCTCGTCCTGGCCGACCGACTGCAGGAGTTCGAGTGCCTCGTCCTCGTCCAGTTCGGCGAGGTCCGCCTCCAGCTTGGCGTTGAGGAAGATCGCCTCGGCGGGGGCGACCAGTGCGCGCTGCTCGTTCTTGAAGTCCTCGTCGACCAGCTCGTCCTCGTCGACGTTGAAGACGTACAGGAACGGCTTGGTGGTGAGCAGGTGCAGGTCGTGCAGGAGCTCGTTGCGCTCGGTGCCCTGGACGATGCCGTGCGCGAAGAGGGTGTCGCCCTTCTCGAGGATCTCCTTGGCCTCCTCGACGGCCTTCACCTTCGGCGCGATGTCCTTCTTGATCCGCGACTCCTTCTGCAGCCGCGGCAGGACCTTCTCGATCGTCTGGAGGTCGGCGAGGATCAGCTCGGTGTTGATCGTCTCGATGTCGTCCTTGGGCGAGACCTTGCCGTCGACGTGGACGACGTTCTCGTCCTTGAAGGCGCGGATGACCTGGCAGATCGCGTCGGACTCGCGGATGTTCGCCAGGAACTTGTTGCCCAGGCCCTCGCCCTCGGAGGCACCGCGCACGATGCCGGCGATGTCGACGAAGTCGACCGTGGCCGGCAGGATCCGCTCCGACTTGAAGATCGAGGCCAGCTCGGCGAGGCGGGGGTCGGGGACACCGACCACGCCGACGTTGGGCTCGATCGTGGCGAACGGGTAGTTGGCCGCCAGCACGTCGTTCTTGGTCAGGGCGTTGAAAAGGGTCGACTTGCCGACATTCGGCAGGCCGACGATTCCGATCGTGAGCGACACGTTGCGACTTCCCGTACGTGAGTGGGCCAGAGGCTGCCAGGGGTGAGGGGCCAGGGGACTGGACCGGCCGATCCACCAGTCTACGGCGTCCCGGCGACCGCCCGACGGCCGAGTCGAACGGCCGGAAAGGCTCGGTCCTACGGCGTGTCAGACGGGCTATTCGGCACATAAACCGACCTAGGTTGGTCCGATGGAGCAACACAGGACGCCACCCGAGCGATACGGACCGCGACGCGGTTCGCCACCGACGGCATTCCCGCCCCAGGCCAGGCGCCGCCCCGCCCAGGAGCGACGGCCAGGGCCCGGGACGGCACGACCGGCGCCGGCGGCGCGGTCGGCGGCCCGTCCGGAACCGGCGGGGCGGCCGCTGCCGAACCCCCGGCTCACCGGGCTCGGCGGGGGGCTGTTCGGGGGCGCGGCCATGTTCCTGCTGGGCTGCCTCGACCAGCTGCTGTTCGGGGCTTCCCTGACGGTGTACGGGGTGCTGTTCCTGCCGGTGTGCGTGGTCACCGCGCTGTGGGTGCGCGGAAGCGACCTGATGACCGCGCCGGTGGTCGCGCCGATCGCCTTCGCCGTGGGGCTGGTGCCGGTGGCGGAGAGCAGCGGGGGCATGGGGGGCCGGGTGATGGGGCTGGTGACTGCGCTGGCCACGCAGGCGGGCTGGTTGTACGGGGGGACGCTCGTCGCCGGGGTGATCGTGCTCGTCCGCAGAGCACGGCTGGTGCGCCGCCGGGCTCTGCGGCGGCGCACCGGCTGAGGGCTCACGGCGACAGCGGGGCGGCCTCCTGCCCGTCCTTCGCCGCCCGCATCGCCGCTCCCACGATCCCCGCGTTGTTCTGCAGCTGAGCGGGCACGATCTCCGCCTCAACGCCCTCGATGAGGGGCAGGAACCTGTCCGCCTTGCGGCTGACACCGCCGCCGATGACGAACAGCTCCGGGGAGAACAGCATCTCGACGTGGGCGAGGTACTTCTGCACCCGGTGCGCCCACTTCTCCCAGGACAGGTCCTCGTCCTCCCGCGCCTTGCTGGAGGCCCGCTTCTCCGCCTCGTGCCCGTGCAGCTCCAGGTGGCCGAGCTCGGTGTTGGGGACGAGGACGCCGTCGACGAAGACGGCGCTGCCGATGCCGGTGCCGAAGGTGAGCAGGACGACCGTGCCGCGGCGGCCACGGCCCGCGCCGAACGCCATCTCGGCGACGCCCGCCGCGTCCGCGTCGTTGACCACGGTCACCGGCAGGCCGCCCAGCCGCTCGCCGAACAACGCGCGCGCGTCCGTGTCGATCCAGCTCTTGTCGACGTTCGCCGCCGTACGCACCGTCGCCCCGCCCGTGACCACTCCCGGGAAGGTAAGGCCGACCGGGCCCGTCCAGCCGAAGTGCTCGACGACCTGTTTGACGCCGTCGGCCACCCCGTCCGGCGTCGCCGGATGCGGGGTGAGCACCTTGTGGCGCTCCTGGGCCAGGTCGCCCCTCTCCAGGTCCACGGGAGCGCCCTTGATCCCGGATCCGCCGATGTCCACACCGAAGATCTGCATGGATCCACGCTACGACGTACGGGGTACGGTCACGGACCGTACCCCGGCCCTACCCCTTGCGCGCCCCGGGCGGACGTGCCGCGGCTCACGCCCCGGACGCCCCGCGGCTCACGCCTCCGGCGTGCCCGAACCGCCCCGCTCCGCCGCCAGGGCGGCCGCCTCCTCGCGCAGGTCGCGGCGAAGTTCCTTGGGCAGGGAGAAGGTGATGGACTCCTCGGCCGCCCTGACGATCTCGACGTCCCCGTAGCCGCGCTCGGCGAGCCACTCGAGGACCTGTTCGACCAGGACCTCGGGGACGGAGGCGCCGGAGGTGACGCCGACCGTGGTCACGCCCTCCAGCCAGGCCTCGTCGATCTCGCTCGCGAAGTCCACGAGGTGGGCGTCGCGGGCGCCGGCGAGCTTGGCGACCTCGACGAGCCGCTTGGAGTTGGAGGAGTTGCGGGAGCCGACCACGATGACCAGCTCGGCCTCGGCGCCCATCTGCTTCACGGCGAGCTGGCGGTTCTGCGTGGCGTAGCAGATGTCGTCGCTCGGCGGGGAGATGAGCTGCGGGAACTTCTCCTTGAGGGCGTCGACCGTCTCCATCGTCTCGTCGACCGAGAGCGTGGTCTGGGAGAGCCAGACGACCTTGGACGGGTCGCGGACCTCGACCTTGGCGACGTCCTCGGGGCCGTCGACCAGCTGGATGTGGTCGGGGGCCTCGCCGGAGGTGCCGATGACCTCCTCGTGGCCCTCGTGTCCGATGAGGAGGATGTCGAAGTCGTCGTTCGCGAACCGGACGGCTTCCTTGTGGACCTTGGTGACCAGGGGGCAGGTGGCGTCGATGGTGGCGAGGCGCCCGCGGGCGGCCTCCTCGTGCACGACCGGGGCGACACCGTGCGCGGAGAACATCACGATGTTGCCGGGGGGCACCTCCTCGGTCCGCTCGACGAAGACGGCGCCCTTCTTCTCCAGGGTCTGCACGACGTACTTGTTGTGGACGATCTCGTGCCGGACGTAGACCGGGGCCCCGTACTGCTCCAGGGCCTTCTCGACGGCGATCACGGCGCGGTCCACACCCGCGCAGTAGCCACGGGGGGCGGCGAGCAGGACACGGCGGCCAGGCGAAGCAGTCATGGCATCCATCGTAAGGCCGCGTCCGGGGGGCGAAGATCGTGCCGCCCTCTGGAGCACCCACGTTGTCGGTACCGGCCGTTACGCTCGGGCGCATGGCTGTGAACACGTCCGCGGACGCCCCGCTCCCCGTCGGCGAGGTCTCGCGGCTCATCGGGAGCTGGATCGACCGGCTCGGGGCGGTGTGGGTCGAGGGGCAGATCACCCAGTTGTCGCGGCGGCCGGGCGCCGGGGTGGTGTTCCTGACGCTGCGCGACCCCTCGTACGACATCTCGGTGAGCGTCACCTGTTACCGGCAGGTGTTCGACGCCGTCGCCGACGTGGTCGGCGAGGGCGCCCGGGTCGTGGTGCTCGCCAAGCCCGAGTGGTACGCCCCGCGCGGGCAGCTGTCGCTGCGGGCCGCCGAGATACGGCCCGTGGGGGTCGGTGAGCTGCTGGCCCGGCTGGAGCAGCTGAAGAAGACCCTGGCCGGCGAGGGGCTGTTCGCGGCGGATCGGAAGAGGCCGCTGCCGTTCCTGCCGCAGCTGATCGGCCTGGTCTGCGGACGCGCGTCCGCGGCGGAGCGGGACGTGCTGGAGAACGCCCGGCACCGCTGGCCCGCGGTCCGCTTCGAGGTGCGCAATGTCGCCGTACAGGGTGTGCACGCCGTCCCGCAGGTCGTGCAGGCGGTGAAGGAGCTCGACGAGCTCGACGCCGTCGACGTGATCATCGTGGCGCGGGGCGGCGGCAGCGTGGAGGATCTGCTGCCGTTCTCCGACGAGCAGCTGGTCCGTGCGGTCGCCGCCTGCCGTACGCCGGTGGTGTCGGCCATCGGGCACGAGCCGGACAACCCGCTGCTGGACCATGTGGCCGACCTGCGGGCGTCGACGCCGACCGATGCCGCCAAGAAGGTCGTACCGGACGTCGGCGAGGAGCTGGAGCGGGTGCGGCAGCTGCGCGACCGGGCACGCCGGTGCGCGACGGCGCTCGTGGAGCGCGAGGAGCGGGGGCTCGCGCACGCCCTCGCGCGGCCCTGCATGGAGGATCCGCACCGGATGGTCGACGAGCGGGCCGACCAGGTGGCGTCCCTCGTCGACCGCGGCCGGCGCACGCTCGGCCATCTCCTGGACCGGGCCGACTCGGAACTTGCGCACACGCACGCGCGCGTGGTGGCACTGTCCCCCGCAGCGACCCTGCGGCGCGGATACGCGGTGCTGCAGAAGGCCGACGGCCATGTGGTGCGGGATCCGGGCGAGGTGACGGCGGACGAGGCGCTGCGCGCACGGGTCGCCGAGGGTGAGTTCTCCGTACGAGTGGACACATAGGGTGGGCGGATGACCAGCAAGGTGGAAGAGTCGCTCGGCTACGAGCAGGCGCGGGACGAGCTGATCGAGGTCGTACGACGGCTCGAGGCGGGCGGTACGACGCTGGAGGAGTCCCTGGCGCTCTGGGAGCGCGGCGAGGAGCTGGCCAAGGTCTGCCGACGGTGGCTGGAGGGGGCCCGGGCCCGGCTGGACGCGGCGCTGGCCGAGGAGGAGGAGCGGGAGAAGGGCGAGTAGGCACAGGCGTGGCCTGTTAAGTGGATCACGCCACCCCGGGATTTGTTGAACTTTGAACTTCTCTGTCGTACGGTCGTGCCGTCAGCCGGTCCGTCACGCCGGATCCGGACGTCATCTGGAGAAAGTTCAACCATGTCCCTCGTGCTTGACCCCGCCGCCCAGGACCTGCTCTTCCGCGAGGCGCGTACCGCGAACACCTTCACCGACGAGCCGGTGACCGACGAGCAGGTGCAGGCGATCTACGACCTGGTCAAGTTCGGCCCGACCGCCTTCAACCAGACCCCGCTGCGCATCACCCTGGTCCGCTCCCCCGAGGCCCGCGAGCGCCTGGTGCAGCACATGATGGAGGGCAACCGGCCCAAGACGGCCACCGCGCCGCTGGTCGCGATCCTGTCCGCGGACAACGAGTTCCACGAGGAGCTGCCGACGCTGTTCCCGGCCTTCCCGCAGGCCAAGGACGCCTTCTTCGGCGAGCGCACGGTGCGTGAGCACTCCGCCGGAATGAACGCCGCCCTGCAGGCCGCGTACTTCATCGTCGGCGTCCGCGCCGCCGGCCTGGCCGCCGGCCCGATGACCGGCTTCGACGCCGAGGGTGTCCGCAAGGAGTTCCTCGACGACGACCACACCCCGCTGATGGTCGTCAACATCGGCAAGCCGGGCGAGAACGCCTCCCACCCGCGCTCGCCGCGCCTGGCCTACGACGAGGTCGTCACCACCGTCTGAGCCCCGCACACACACGACAGGCCCCCGGCACTCGCCGGGGGCCTGTCGTCATGTCGGCGGCTCACGCCATCTTCAGCGCCTCGGCCATCTTCGTCAGCTGCGCGAAGGACGCCGTGCCCGCCACCACCGTCGTGGAACCGGGGGTGTCCTCGAGGACGAGGGCGTCATAGCGTCCGCCGGTGTAGCGCGTCCAGGTGCGCCCGCCGATCCGCTCGGTCGCCTTGGTGGCCCTCGCCCCCTGGCTCGCGGCGTCGATGAAGTCGGCGCGCTTCTGAGTCGACTGCTCCACCGCCACGTATTGACCACCGGGATTCTGGAAACCCAGATGCCAACGGTCGAAATGGTCGCCCTGGAAACGGACGGAGGTCGCCTTCCAGGTGCTGGGCAGACCCTCGGGAGCGGCCACCGGGTAGTCCGCGGCGCGGCGCGCCGTGAGCAGCTCGACCCGGTAGTCGACCCGTTCGAGGTCGGGAGCGTGGTCGTCGTGCGGGACGAAGAGGTAGATGACTCCCGCCGCGAGCCCGACCACGGCCAGGGAGAGGATCATGTCCCGGACCGTCTTCTGCTTGCCTTGCATGCCTGCCACGCCCTCTATCGTCGCAGGTGTCCCGCCCGCTCATCCGTGGGGTCCCCTGCTCATTCTGAGCGTCTGGCGCTAGAGTCGGGGCCAACACCCTCATCCGGCCGTCGTCGTATCAGAAAGGTGCGCTCCGATGACCGAAAACCATCATCTGCCGTCCGAGCTCGATGTTCCCGCCGAGGCTCCCGACCGCAACCTCGCCCTGGAGCTCGTCCGGGTGACCGAGGCCGCGGCGATGGCCGCGGGTCGCTGGGTGGGGCGCGGCGACAAGAACGGCGCCGACGGCGCCGCGGTGCGCGCCATGCGGACCCTCGTCTCCACCGTGTCGATGAACGGTGTCGTCGTCATCGGCGAGGGCGAGAAGGACGAGGCCCCGATGCTCTTCAACGGGGAGCACGTCGGCGACGGCACCGGACCCGAGGTCGACATCGCGGTGGACCCGATCGACGGCACCACGCTCACCGCGAAGGGCATGCCCAACGCGATCGCCGTCCTCGCGGCCGCCGAGCGCGGCGCCATGTTCGACCCGTCCGCCGTGTTCTACATGGACAAGCTGGTCACCGGCCCCGACGCCGCGGACTTCGTCGACATCGACGCGCCCGTCGCCGTGAACATCAAGCGGATCGCCAAGGCCAAGAAGTCCACGCCCGAGGACGTCACCGTCGTCATCCTGGACCGGCCCCGGCACGAGGGCCTGATCAGGGAGGTCCGGGAGGCCGGCGCACGCATCAAGCTCATCTCCGACGGCGATGTGGCCGGCTCCGTCTACGCGCTGCGCGAGGGCACCGGCGTCGACCTGCTGCTCGGTATCGGCGGCACGCCGGAGGGCATCATCTCGGCCTGCGCCGTGAAGTGCCTGGGCGGCACGATCCAGGGCAAGCTGTGGCCCAAGGACGACGAGGAGCGGCAGCGGGCCGTCGACGCCGGGCACGACCTGGACCGGGTCCTCACGACCGACGACCTGGTGTCCGGGGAGAACGTCTTCTTCGTGGCGACCGGTATCACCGACGGTGAACTGCTGCGTGGCGTGCGGTACGGACCGGAGACCGCGCTGACCGAGTCGATCGTGATGCGGTCCCGGTCCGGGACGGTACGCAAGATCGACTCCGAGCACCGGCTGAGCAAGCTGCGGGCCTACAGCGCGATCGACTTCGACAGGGCGAAGTAGGAGCGGACCAGGCCCCGGGGCGGACAGTCCCGGGGCCGTACGCGAACGGGGCGCTCCCGGTGCGGAGGGGCGCCCCGTTCGTGCAGGCGTGAGCGGGCTACCCCGCGGCGGCTATGCGGCTCGCCGCGCGGGCCGCCTTCTTCAGTTCCATGTCGCGGCGGCGGCGCCGGGCGAGGACCACGCGGCGCTCCGCGGCGGTGAGACCGCCCCAGACGCCGTACGGCTCGGGCTGGAGCAGCGCGTGCTCGCGGCACTCGACCATCACCGGGCAGCGCGCGCAGACCCGCTTGGCCGCTTCCTCCCGGGACAGCCGGGCGGCGGTGGGTTCCTTGGAGGGGGCGAAGAACAGGCCTGCCTCGTCGCGCCGGCACACCGCCTCGGTGTGCCAGGGTGCGTCTTGGTCCCTGTCCCGCACTGGCACCCGCTGGGCCGGAACGGCAGCTACCTGCAGGGACGAATGCGGCGGTTGCAGCACGGTCTACTCCTGACGACGGCTTCGCGAGCGAGAGACGATAGAGCAAGCCCTACCCGCTGTGCGCGCGCCTATGCACTGCGTTCCCGGCCCCGGGAGCGCGGCGGCCGGTTCACGACCCTGTGCGCCCGCCGTCGAAGGACCGAATCGTTCCGTTTCCTGCTTTCTTCACGACCGTCAACGGTCCAGGTGTTTGCGCAAACCCTTGTCCACCTTGCGCTGCACGCGGTCGAGGATGTCCGCGACGAGCTTGCCGCGCTTCGGCCGCGCCTCCACGTTGCCCAGCACGGCCCAACCGTCCACGTAGACGACGGGGGCGTCGGACTCGACCGAATCCAGCGTGTCCACCTCGAAGTTGCCGAGCACGCCGCCACCGGTGCCGCGCAGCGACACGTTCTCCGGGACCCGGATCTCGACGTTGCCGAAGACCGACACCGCCTTGATCACGACCTGCTGGTACTCGAAGATCGCCTCGCTGAGGTCGATCTCGACGCTGCCGAAGACGGCGTACGCGTGCAGTCGGCGCCCGGCGCGCCAACGGCCCCGGCGGATGGCGCTGCTGAACACCGCCACCACGTTGGCATCGGCCTCGGCCGGTATCGCACCGGCGGCCGGACGGGGCGGCACCGGCGTGTAGGCCGGGGGCGTCCGGCGGCCGTGGGCCGCCGGCAGGTCCTGTATGAAGACCTCCAGCTCGCCCACCGTCTTGGCGTTCAGCACCCCCTCCACGCGCTCGGCGTGCTCGTCCGCGGTCAGCCGCCCCTCGGCGAGGGCCTCACGCAGGATGTCGGCGATGCGATCACGGTCGGCGTCCGAGGCGCGCAGTTCTGTGACGCGCTGTCCGGCGTCCTGCTGTCGAGCCTGCTTCTGAAGGTCCACGGCAGCAGCGTACCGAAACGCGATAGATCGCGACTAGGGCCTGTCCGGCAATTCCCGCCGTCCGCCCGAAGGGCGGGCCCCGTGGGCGGTTCGGCAACACCCCTCGGGGTGTGGACGACCTCGGCGTGGCGAACTGAGCCCGACCTCACAGGTTCGCCGTCGGAGCCAGGTTCTACGCTGGTGAGCGCCCGCCAACGTCGGCGGGCCGACGTCCGCAGAGTGAGGAATGGGCTGAGATGCCTGAGTTCGCGTACACCGATCTGCTCCCCCAGGGAGAGGACACCACCCCCTACCGGCTGGTGACCTCCGAGGGTGTCTCCACCTTCGAGGCCGACGGGCGGACCTTCCTCAAGGTGGAGCCGGAGGCGCTGCGCAAGCTGGCCGAGGAGGCCATCCACGACATCCAGCACTACCTGCGCCCGGCCCACCTCGCGCAGCTGCGCCGCATCATCGACGACCCCGAGGCGTCCGGCAACGACAAGTTCGTCGCGCTCGACCTGCTGAAGAACGCCAACATCGCGGCGGCGGGCGTACTGCCCATGTGCCAGGACACCGGCACGGCGATCGTCATGGGCAAGCGCGGCCAGAACGTGCTGACCGAGGGCCGCGACGAGGAGGCCCTCAGCCGCGGCGTCTACGACGCCTACACGAAGCTGAACCTGCGCTACTCGCAGATGGCCCCCCTCACGATGTGGGAGGAGAAGAACACCGGATCGAACCTGCCCGCGCAGATCGAGCTGTACGCCACCGACGGCGGCGCGTACAAGTTCCTGTTCATGGCGAAGGGCGGCGGCTCCGCCAACAAGTCCTTCCTGTACCAGGAGACGAAGGCCGTCCTGAACGAGGGCGCCATGATGAAGTTCCTGGAGCAGAAGATCCGTTCGCTGGGTACGGCCGCCTGTCCGCCGTACCACCTGGCGATCGTGGTCGGCGGCACCTCGGCCGAGTACGCGCTGAAGACCGCGAAGTACGCCTCCGCGCACTACCTGGACGAGATCCCGGCCGAGGGCTCCGAGCTCGGGCACGGCTTCCGGGACAAGGACCTGGAGCAGAAGGTCTTCGAGCTGACGCAGAAGATCGGTATCGGCGCGCAGTTCGGCGGCAAGTACTTCTGCCACGACGTGCGTGTGGTGCGGCTGCCGCGGCACGGGGCGTCCTGCCCGGTCGCCATCGCGGTGTCGTGCTCCGCGGACCGGCAGGCGGTCGCGAAGATCACCGCCGAGGGCGTGTTCCTGGAGCAGCTGGAGACGGACCCGGCGCGGTTCCTGCCGGAGACGACGGACGAGCACCTGACCGAATCCGACAGCGGCTCCGCCGCGGGGGCCGGTGACGTCGTCCGGATCGACCTGAACCAGCCGATGGACGACATCCTCGCCGAGCTCACCAAGTACCCGGTGAAGACGCGGCTCTCGCTGACCGGTCCGCTGGTCGTGGCCCGCGACATCGCGCACGCCAAGATCAAGGAGCGGCTGGACGCGGGTGAGGAGATGCCGCAGTACCTGAAGGACCACCCGGTGTACTACGCGGGCCCGGCGAAGACACCGGAGGGCTACGCGTCCGGTTCCTTCGGGCCGACCACGGCCGGCCGCATGGACTCCTACGTCGAGCAGTTCCAGGCGGCGGGGGGCTCCAAGGTGATGCTGGCGAAGGGCAACCGGAGCAAGCAGGTCACCGACGCGTGCGCCGCGCACGGCGGCTTCTACCTCGGCTCCATCGGCGGCCCGGCGGCCCGGCTCGCCCAGGACTGCATCAAGAAGGTGGAGGTCGTCGAGTACGAGGAGCTCGGCATGGAGGCCGTGTGGAAGATCGAGGTCGAGGACTTCCCGGCGTTCGTCGTCGTCGACGACAAGGGCAACGACTTCTTCCAGGACCCGGCGCCCCAGCCGACCTTCACCAGCATCCCCGTCCGGGGGCCGGGCCTCGGCTGACCTGACGACGGCACCTCGGGGAGCCCCTGGCCGACGCCAGGGGCTCCCGTGCGTGAACGGCCCGCCCGGCGGCCCGCACGGGGCCGCTCGGCCGCCCGGAGGAACAGCCACGCGCCCGCCGTCCGGCTGCACCGGGAACATCAGGGCACTCGGGGTTTGCTGTCCCTCAAGGAGGTGCCCCATGACAGACGGCCAGACCGAAGGCCAGCAGTACCGGATCGAACACGACTCCATGGGCGAGGTCCGCGTCCCCGCCGACGCCAAGTGGCGGGCCCAGACCCAGCGCGCGGTCGAGAACTTCCCCGTCTCCGGACAGCGGATCGAAAGGGCGCACATCGAGGCGCTGGCCCGGATCAAGGGGGCCGCGGCGAAGGTGAACGCCGAACTCGGAGTGCTCGACAAGGACCTGGCCGAGGCGATCCAGGAGGCGGCGAAGGAGGTCGCCGAGGGGAAGTGGGACGAGCACTTCCCGGTCGACGTCTTCCAGACCGGGTCGGGGACCTCGTCCAACATGAACACCAACGAGGTCATCGCCACGCTGGCGACGGAGCGGCTGGGCCGGCCCGTGCACCCCAACGACCACGTCAACGCCTCCCAGTCGTCCAACGACGTCTTCCCGTCCTCCATCCACATCGCCGCCACCGCCGCCGTCACCCACGACCTGATCCCGGCCCTGGAGCACCTCGCCGACGCGCTCGGCCGCAAGAGCGAGGAGTTCGCCGACGTCGTGAAGTCCGGGCGCACCCACCTCATGGACGCCACGCCCGTGACCCTCGGTCAGGAGTTCGGCGGGTACGCGGCCCAGCTGCGGTACGGCGTCGAGCGGCTGCACGCCTCCCTGCCGCGTCTGGCCGAGCTGCCGCTGGGCGGTACCGCCGTGGGGACCGGCATCAACACCCCGCAGGGGTTCTCCGCCGCCGTGATCGCGGAGGTCGCCCGGGTCACCGGGCTGCCGCTCACCGAGGCGCGCGACCACTTCGAGGCGCAGGGCGCCCGGGACGGGATCGTGGAGACCAGCGGGCAGCTGAGGACCATCGCGGTGGGGCTGACGAAGATCGCCAACGATCTGCGGTGGATGTCCTCCGGCCCGATGACGGGGCTCTCGGAGATCTCGCTGCCCGACCTCCAGCCCGGTTCCTCCATCATGCCGGGGAAGGTCAATCCGGTCGTTCCGGAGGCGGTGCTGATGGTCGCGGCCCAGGTGATCGGCAACGACGCCACCATCGCCACGGCCGGCGCCGCCGGGAACTTCGAGCTGAACGTCATGCTCCCGGTCATCGCCAAGAACGTGCTGGAGTCGGTCCGGCTGCTGGCGAACGTCACCCGGCTGCTCGCCGACCGGACCGTGGACGGCATCGTCGCCCACCGGGAGCGGGCCCGCGAGTACGCCGAGTCCTCGCCCTCCGTGGTCACCCCGCTCAACAAGTACATCGGGTACGAGGAGGCGGCGAAGGTGGCGAAGAAGGCCCTCGCGGAACGCAAGACGATCCGGCAGGTGATGGAGGAGAGCGAGTACCTGGAACGCGGCGACCTGACCCGGCAACAGCTGGACGAGGCGCTGGATGTCCTGCGCATGACGCACCCGTGACCGGCCGGTAACCATTCGCGCCGCCCGGCCGGAACCCTGACGCGTGACGCGGCGTCGCATGCCTGGGGCACCTAATATCTGTGCATGGCAGACGGTGGAGCGGTGAGACGCGTGGGCCGCGGGGACGCGGGTGGCAACACGGCCGGCAGTACGGCCTTCTGGGCGCCCGGGAGCCAGATCCTGTGGCGGTACCGGGAGAACGCCGGTGACCGCCTCCACATCGTGCGCCCCGTCACCGTCGTCCGGGACGACGAGGAACTGCTCGCCGTGTGGCTGGCGCCGGGCACCGAGTGCGTGCGCCCGGTGCTCGCCGACGGCACGCCCGTACACCTGGAGCCACTGCGGTCGCGCTACACCAAGCCCCGCTCGGTGCAGCGCGACCGGTGGTTCGGGACGGGTGTGCTGAAGCTGGCGCGACCCGGTGAGCCCTGGTCGGTGTGGCTGTTCTGGGAACCCGGCTGGCGGTTCAAGAACTGGTACGTCAATCTCGAGGAACCGCTGGTCCGCTGGGCCGGCGGGGTCGACTCCGAGGACCACTTCCTCGACATCTCGGTGCACCCCGACCGCAGCTGGCACTGGCGGGACGAGGACGAGTTCGCGCAGGCCCAGCGGGACGGTCTGATGGACGCCGGGCTCGCCGAACGGGTGCGGGCGGCGGGGCGCGCCGCGGTGGACGTGATCCGCGCCTGGGGCCCGCCGTTCACGGAAGACTGGCCGCAGTGGCGACCCGATCCGTCCTGGGCGGTACCGTCACTTCCGGAGGACTGGGACCGTACGCCCGCGCACGTGTCCTCATGAGACCCTTGATGCGCCCCCGGTCCACAACCGTAGGATCGTCCTCCACAAGGAGGATCGGACACAACTCCCGGGGCATGTACCGGGCTTGACCTAACGTCACCGAGGGGCGGCAGGACGTGAGCGAGTGGTACGAGGGCAGCACCACCGCGGACCCGAGAAGGTCCGGTGGCACAGCGCCCGCCCCTGACCACGCGGAAATTCCGTTCCTGGGGCACGTATTCCGGGTATCGGGTCTTCTGCGGGACGAACTGCGTGCACGACGCGCGGCCCCGGACGGATGGATTCGACACGCGTGACGGAGCAGCCGACCTCTTACGAACGCCCCCGGGCGGGCGCCGACCCCGCGGAACCCCGCGGGGCGCTCCTGCACACCCCGACGACGCTCGGCCCCACCGCATTACCCGCGCAGGCCCGCGCCGGCGAGACACCCTCCTCGCCCGGCACCACCACGCCTTGCGGTCAGGGGAAGGAGCTCCCAGTCAACGGCCCCGAGCACGCCCAGCCCTCCGCGGCGGAACCGGACGCACACCGCCCGCGGCCCTCGGCCGAGCACATCCCGGTCCAGCCGGTCGCCGAACAGCAGGACGGTGCCGGCGGGCAGGAACGCCGTACCGGGCGGGGACTGCCGCCGGGACGGCCGCTGCCCATGCGGCGGGACGGCGACCGGCTGCGCTTCGTGGGAGCCGCGACCCGGCGGATCGCCCGCGGTCTCGATCTCGACGAGATCGTGATGGGGCTGTGCCGGGCCACCGTGCCGACGTTCTCGGACGCGATCCTCGTCTATCTGCGCGACCCGCTGCCGATCGGTGACGAACGTCCGACCGGGCCCGTACTGCTGCGGCTGCGCCGCACCGACCGGATCCCGGAGGAACGTGACACCGAGGGCGGTTTCCTGCCCGCGCCGGCGCCGGAGAGCGAGCTCCCGGAGTTGTCGTCGGTGACCGCCGAGCTGTGCGAGGTGCGGCCCGGCGGCGCGCTCAACGAGGTGCTGCGGGGGGTGCGTCCGGTGTTCGCCGACTCGCCCGCCGCCCGTGCCGCACTGCCCGAGCTGCTGGGCGAGGGCGGCGAGTCGCTCGTCCCCGACGGCCGGCACGCGATCCTCGCCCCGCTGCGCGGGCGGCGCCGGGTCATCGGTGCCGCGCTCTTCCTGCGCCGCTCGGAGCGGCTGGCGTTCGAGGCCGACGACCTGCTGGTCGCCGCCCAGCTCGCCACGCACAGCGCGCTCGGCATCGACAAGGCGGTGCTCTACGGCCGCGAGGCGTACATCGCCGACGAACTGCAGCGCACCATGCTGCCGGAGACGCTGCCCCGCCCGACCGGTGTCCGGCTGGCCTCGCGCTACCTGCCGGCCGCGGAGACCGCGCGGGTCGGCGGCGACTGGTACGACGCCATCCCGCTGCCGGGCAGCCGGGTCGCCCTCGTCGTCGGCGACGTGATGGGCCACTCCATGACCTCGGCGGCGATCATGGGCCAGCTGCGGACGACCGCGCAGACCCTCGCCGGACTGGATCTGCCCCCGCAGGAGGTGCTGCACCACCTGGACGAGCAGGCGCAGCGCCTGGGCACCGACCGGATGGCGACCTGCCTGTACGCCGTGTACGACCCGGTCTCGCACCGGATCACCATCGCCAACGCCGGCCATCCGCCGCCGGTCCTGCTGCATCTGGGCGGCCGGGCCGAGGTGCTGCGGGTGCCCGCGGGTGCGCCCATCGGCGTCGGCGGCGTCGACTTCGAGGCCGTCGAGCTGGACGCGCCCGCCGGTGCCACGCTGCTGCTCTACACCGACGGGCTGGTGGAGTCCCGCCTGCGTGACGTGTGGAGCGGCATAGAGCAGCTGCGCGAGAAGCTGGCGGCGACCGCCCAGCTGACCGGCCCGGACCATCCGCCGCCGCTCGAGGCCCTGTGCGACGAGGTGCTCGACATGCTCGGCCCGGGCGACCGGGACGACGACATCGCGTTGCTCGCCGCCCGTTTCGACGGGATCGCGCCGAGCGATGTGGCGTACTGGTTCCTGGAGCCGGAGGACGCGGCCCCCGGCCGGGCCCGCCGGCTGGCCCGGCGGGCGCTGGCCCGCTGGGGGCTGGAGGAGCTCAGTGACTCGGTCGAGCTGCTGGTCAGCGAGGTCGTCACCAACGCGGTGCGCTACGCCTCCCGCCCGGTGACGCTCCGGCTGCTGCGCACCGACGTGCTGCGCTGCGAGGTCGGCGACGACGTGCCGCAGTTGCCGCGGCTGCGTCAGGCGCGTGCCACGGACGAGGGCGGACGCGGCCTGTACCTGGTGAACCGGCTGGCCCGGCGCTGGGGTGCGACCCGGTTGAGCACGGGCAAGGTGGTCTGGTTCGAGGTCAACGGAGCGGCGCCGCGGGGCTGATGACGCCGACGCCTCCGCAACGGAACCGACAGCGAAAACAAGTCGCCTGCCGACGGGAGGCAACACCGCCGGGCCGCCGCTTGGCCACATCAACTCCACGACCGGTGTGGCGAGTTGTGTTGCGCATGAGTCGCATGGTGTTGCGGTGCGTCATGGCAAAGTATCGGCCATGGCCGAATCAAACCCTTGCATGGCGTGTCCATGCCTCGCATAAGGTGACCTGGCGCTCAGAGAACCGGAACTGACCACACCGGCCTTCGCGAGCGGGTGATCAGTGAGGGGGGACATCTCTGCACGATGCACACCGCGTTGCCCTGCCCTGATGAACGGGCGGCTTGCGACCGCCCTTGAGGCGACGCAGATCCCAGCGGCAACGGAGCCGCACGCTCCCCTCACCCTCCGCCCGCTCACCCGGTGGACGATTCCCGGGACTTCACGCGCTCCCGCGTCCGGAACGACGGCCGCGAGGCCCCGGACACCCTCCCGCACCACCCCTCCGACACAAAGTCTCCTGCCCGGCCCCGTCAGCGGGCGCGGGCAGGCTCGCCGCGCCTGACTCCCAGGAGCGGGGAACCAACTCAACGAGAAACGGGGAATGTCTCTCTTGAGACCCAGACGAGGAACACTCATACCCCTGGCCGCGGTGGTGACTTCCGCCGCGCTCGCCGGCGCGCTGCTGCAAGCCCTGCCGGCCTCCGCCGCCCCCAGTTCGAACTCCAGTTCAAGCAAGGGCACGCCGGCGCAGCGGGGAGGTGTCAGCGACCCCGGGCGCAAGCTCGGCAAGGGGTGGCGCACCTCCGACGACCGCGCTGTCACCGCCGCGGCCGACAGCGACGGCTTGCACATCCTGGTCGCCGACAGCGCGAAGGCGTACGCCTGGAAGACCGCCGCGGTCCTTTCCGAGCCCGGCATGCCCGCGGACTCCTGGATCGGCAACCAGTGCCTCATGGACCACGACCATGTCGCCGCCGTGTACGCGCCGCGCACGTTCACCAACAAGCCTGATCTGATGCAGGGCGGCGCGTTCGCCGCGATCGTGGACCTCGGCACCGGCAAGGTGACGAAGCTGCCGTTCACCGCGTCGCTGGCGTACTTCGACCCCTCGTGCGATCCGGCCACGCACACCGCCGCGTTCACCGCGTTCCGCGACATGAACGACGCGGCGAGGACCAGGACCCGGGTCGTGACGGTGAACACCGCCGGCAAGACGGTCGTCGACACCGCGGCGAAGGGTGAGCTGACCAGCGCCGTTCCGGTCAAGGACGGCGCGGTCGCCGCCCTCGGCCGCCGTCTGGTCCGCCTCGACCGCTCCGGCAAGGTGAAGAACCTCCTCACCACGGGCGGGGTGGCCTTCGACCTCCACCCGGTGAAGGGCGGAAAGATCGCCTTCGTCGAACGCAACGGCAGCAACAAGGCACGGGCCAGGGTCTGGGGCGGAGACGGCGGGGCGACCACCACGATCGCCACCGGAAAGCTCGGCGACCTCGACCTGAAGCGCGGCGGATCGGCGCGGGTGTTCCTCACCGGTCATCCCGTCGGCAGCCCGCACACCGCGGGCAGCGGGATCACCCGGGTGAACGCCCCGGCCGACACGGACATCTCCAGTCAGGGGCGGCTCGCCGTCGAGCCCGTGCTCACTCCCGGCGTCCGGGCCGGCATCGCGCGGGTCAAGAACGCCGGCAAGGGTTTCACCAGGACCGAGCCGAACGCGCAGGACGATCCGGCACAGGCCCCGGGCACGCTGACGGCGACCACGCCGGTGACGGTCGACTCGATCGCCACCACCACCGGCTCGAAGATCAGCCAGAAGGTCGCCCCCGCCGCGAAGCCCGCCGGGAAGGAGCGCCTGTCGCCCGCGCTCACCGCCGGCAGCGCACCGGGCAAGCACAAGCAGTCGGCGCGGACGGCGGCCATCGTGTCGCACGACCCGACCGATCCCGACCGCTGGTGCTCCGTCTCGCGCAACGACGTCAAGGCACAGGCGCTCCAGCCCACTCCCAACCAGGTCGAGTGGGCCGTGGACATGGCCGTACGCGGTAACCTGCACGCCAGTTACATCCGGCAGGGCGGCTACCGCAACCAGACCGGGATGAGCAGCATCGACCCGCAGGGTCTGTTCCCGCCGCCCACCCTGACCGGCGGCGGCCGTATCCCCGCCAACGTGATGCTCGGCATCATGGCCCAGGAGTCCAACCTGTGGCAGGCCGAGTCCGGTTCCATCCCCGGTCAGATGGGCAGCCCCCTCGCGGCGGTCGACGGCTACTACGGGCACCAGATCGACCCGGGCGCCCCGGAGTCGTACTGGGCCATCAACTGGGACAAGTCCGACTGCGGTTACGGCGTCGGACAGGTCACCGACGGCATGCGCATCGCCGGTCACGAGAAGCCCGGGGAGACGAGCCTGTCGCCGGCCCTGCAGAAGGCCGTCGCCATCGACTACGCGACCAACATCGCCGCCTCGATGAAGATCCTCGCCGACAAGTGGAACGAGGTCCACAAGGCCGGCCAGACGATCACCGTCAACAACGACGATCCCTCCTACGTGGAGAACTGGTTCACCGCGGTCTGGAACTACAACCTCGGCTTCAACCCGCCCTCCGACGCCTCGAAGCACGACGGGCACTGGGGACTCGGCTGGTACAACAACCCGGCCAACCCCATCTACAAGAAGAGCTGGAACCACCCGTTCATGGACACGGACGTGGACGGCACCGAAGCCAACCACGACGCCGCCCACCCGCAGGACTGGCCCTACGAGGAGAAGGTGATGGGCTGGTCCGCCTGGTCCATCGACACCGGATACTCCTACGGCACCGACGGCCGCCAGGACTGGAAGGGCGAGTCCGGCTACTCCTCGGCGGGCTTCCGGCCGGCCTGGTGGAACACCAACGCCGCGCGCAGCCAGGTCTCGCCGCCGCTCAGCACCTTCTGCAACAGCGACAACAACTGCGACCCGGCCACGCCGCCGAACTGCGGTACGGAGACCTGCTACGCGAAGTACTGGTACAACAAGCCCAACGCCACGTGGAAGGCGACCTGCGCCAACCAGTGCGGGCACGAACTGATCAAGTACCAGACGCTGATACCGGAACCGGGGCGTGGCTACCGCCTGAAGAACGGCATGCCCGTCTGTTCCGGTGCGCCGAACGGCGCGCACGTGGTCGCGTCGGTGCCCAACGGCACCGAGACGTGGGGCGACTGCGGACAGGCCACCTCCTCGGGTACTTTCCAGTTCTCCTTCAACGCGGACCCGGCGGGCACCCACTACGAGGCGAAGGCCGACCTGCACCAGATCGGCGGCGGCTACGGCGGCCACTTCTGGTACACCCACACCCGCAACGAGGACCATCTCGGCGGTGACGGGGGCCTGATGGCGATCGACGGCACCTGGACGCTCGGCGAGCAGATGGACCTGGCCCAGGTGTGGGTGCACGTCCCGGACACCGGAGCGCAGGCCAAGAACGCGCACTACGTGGTCCGCGGCGCTCTCGGCGGCCCCTACGACCGGTACGTCGTCCAGAACGACAACAACGGCAAGTGGGTGTCCCTGGGGGCCTACAAGTTCACCTCCACGCCGAGCGTCAGCCTGACGAACTACACGCCCGACGGCTCCGGCGATGACGACATAGCCTTCGGCGCCATCGCCTTCCAGCCCGTCACCGGCACCTACGTCTCGGACTCGATCGAGGCCGACGCGTTCTTCGACGAGGACCAGAACATCGACGTCCGGCCCGAGTCGAGCATGTTCAACACACCGTTGAAGTCGCGGCAGGACCTGTACGACTGGGCGCTCAAGACCTCGCAGAAGATCACCGATCTGCCGACCTGCATCGACGTGGGAGCTCCCACGTGCGTGAAGCCGGAGACCAAGGCCGCGGTCGAGCAGTGGAAGGCCGATGTCAAGGCGGCGGGCACGAGCACCACCGACCACCCCGACGGGCACAGCGTGCCCCAGTGGATGCATTTCGCCAACGCCTACACCAAGCGCCCCACCTCGGACAGCAAACCCTCGTGGTTCGGCACCGACGACGCCGCCTACAAGATGTACAACAAGGCGACCGTGTCGTACATCAAGACCTCGTCGGGGAAGATCATCAACGGCAGTCAGAGCGTCTCCTACGACGACCGCACCGCCGACACGCACATACCGGACTTCGTTCGGAACTTCTTCGCGGCGCTGAAGAAGGACTACGGCACCCAGCCGCCCGACCTGGACTACGTCGCGAAGGACCTCAACGTCCACAACGGCCGACCGGTCACCACCTCGACCAACAGCGACGGCATCCTTCCCGGACGTGCGTACCAGTCGATCGGCGTCAGGCCGGTCGTCACCGACAACAACGACAAGGTCGTCACCGACGACAGCGGCACCTGCGTCGCCGTGATGCACACGGCCGGCGGATCCATCGGCTACCGGCCCGCCCTGGCGGACCAGCATCTCACCGACAGCGTGGCCGACTGGGTCAATCGGGTCTCCGACGACACGGGCTCGTCGGACAACCCCGTTGCCCTCATGTCCCAGGAGATCCGGAACATGTTCTTCAAGCCGGGACTGACCGGTTCGATCTTCAGCCAGGCGCCGCCCATCTGGCAGGAACTGGACTTCAAGTCCTGCGCCGACGGCACCATCAAGAAGGTCAGCGGCGCACCGCTCCTGCGGTCCAGCTACATGCCGAGCCAGTACCTCTACCGCAACGGCAAGGCGATCGACCTGGACGGCGCTTACACCGGCTCGAGTGCACCGATCACCACCGGGGACTTCTACCACTTCAGCGGGCCCGCCTCGCCGCCGAGCACGGACGCCCCCTACTCGAACTGCACCATGACCGGAGGCCACTCCGGGAACCCGTGGGACATCAACGTCTCGGTTCCCTCACCGAACCCCGGGGCGGACCCGGACTCGGCGCACTTCTGCAACGCACCCGACAAGAAACCCGACCCTGAGTACACCCGCTAGATTCGTGGTCGCCCTCGTTCAGGGGGCGACCACGCTCCATGCCCCATAGAAAGGCCCCGCACGATGGCGGCTGGCGCCCTCCTCATCGGCTTCGCCATATTCTTCCTGTCGCCGCTTCTGCCCTGGGCGCTGTTCCCCTTCCAGAGGAAGGCAGGCGCAGCCGCTGCGGCGGTCTGCGCTCTGCTCGCCCTGCTGTGTTGCTTCCTCTGGAACGGAGCTTTCATCGGTTCCGCTGTCCTTGCGCTTTCCTCGTCCGTCGTGCGGATCGTCGTGGAAGCGTCCGGAGCCCTGGAGGAACCGCGGGCCCGCCGCAGGGAACGCAAAGCGAGCGGGTCTTCTCAGCGGGCGTAGGAATGCGCGTGGCAGCCGGTACTGGAGCAACAGCGGGGCCGACACCACCAGAGCAGAAGAGCTGAACCGGACCTGAAGGGCGGGTCCGAGGCAGAGCGAAGGGCGCCCGGTTTCCACCGGGCGCCCTTCCGTGTTCCGCGCGCTACTGGCCGCGCGACGGCCTGAGCGGGTTGACCGGGGCCTCCGGGGCGCCGGACGTCGGCGAGTTCGACGGGCTCGCCGGTGGCGATGACGGCGGAGGCTCGGAGGACGGCGGCGGGCTGCTGCTCGGCGGGGCCGACGGCGTCCCGGACGACGGGGGCGGGGAGGACGCCGGCGCGGAGGACGGCGGCGCGGACGGGCTCCGGGACGGGGGCGGGGAGCTGGTGGGGGCCTTCGTCGGCTCGACCGCCGCGCCCTGGGTGGTGTCCAGTTCGAACTTGGCCTTGTCCGTGACACCGAAGGTGTACGCCGCCCAGATCTCCGCCGGGGGGCCGCCGCCGTTGACGCGGCCGCCGTCGCCCATCGCGCCCTTCAGTGACACATGGTCGTACTTCTTGACCGGCTGACCGTCGCAGCCGGTGCCTCCGGCCTTGAACGCCTCGCCGAACAGGCCGACAGAGGTGACCAGGTCCGGTGTGTAGCCGGTGAACCAGGCGGAGCGGTCACAGTCGGAGGTACCGGTCTTGCCCGCCACCTGCTGGCCGTTGCGCAGCGGGTTGGCCGCCACGGACAACTTGGCCGTACCGTCGTCGACCACGCCGGTCAGTACCGAGGTCACCGTGTCGGCGGCCGTCTGACTGATCACCCGGCTGCCGACCGGGTCGGGCATCTCGATCTCGCTGCCCTTCTTCTCGGCCGACTTGACGATGGAGGGCGTCACCTTCTTGCCATGGTTGTCGAGGGTGGCGTAGATCCCGGCCATCTCCAGGGGGCTGGCGCCCATGGAGCCCAGCGTCTGCGCGTACACCGCCTGCATGCCCTTGGTGTCCATGCCGAGCTTGTTCGCCGTGGACATGACCTCGTCCATGCCCACGTCGACGCCCATCTGCGCGAAGACGGAGTTGACGGACAGGTTCATCGCCTGCTGGACGGTGATCTTGCCGTAGCTGCGGTGGTCCTCGTTGGGCGGGCCGAAGCCGACTTTGGTGCCGTTGTCCACGACCTGGCGGCCACTGGTGCCGTCGTAGACCGTGTCGGCGGTGATCGGTTTGCCGTCCTGCGTCTGCGCGTGCCCCTCCAGCGCGGCGGCCAGGATCACCGGCTTGAACGTGGACGCGGGCTGGTAGTCCCTGCGGGCGGCGTTGTTGTAGAAGTGACTCAGATAGTCCCGGCCACCGTACATCGCGACGATCTTGCCGGTCTTGGGGTCGACGGAGACAGCCCCGGCCTGGACGTCATTGGCGACCTTGTTCTTCTTCGGGTCGAGCTTGCTGATCAGCTGGTCCTTGACGGACTGCTCCAGCGCGGCCTGCTTCTTCCGGTCGATGTTCAGGGTGATGGTCCAGCCCTGCCTCACGACCTTCGCCTCCGCGTCGGACTGGGTGATGCCCTCCTTCTTCATCAGCTGCTGCTCCAGCTGCTTGTTGGCGAGATCGACCAGATAGCCCTTTTCCCCGCCCATCCCGGGGTCTCCCTTGGGGGCCTTCGGGTACGGGAACGTCATCTCCCTGCGCTTGGCGGCGTCCAGCCAGTGTTCCTGGACCATGTTGTTCAGGACGTAATTCCAGCGTGCCTTCACCAGCTTCTTGCCGGTGGGGGTGGCGGCCTGCCAGTCGTACTGGCTCGGCGCCTGGAGCAGTGCCGCGAGGTAGGCGCCCTGCGCGACGCTGAGTTTCTGGGCGTCGACGCGGTAGTAGGCCTGGGCGGCGGCCTGGATGCCGTAGGCGCCGCGGCCGTAGTAGCTGGTGTTGATGTAGCCGGCGAGGATGTCGTCCTTGTGCTCCTCGCGGTCCACCTTCAACGAGATGACCAGTTCCTTGAGCTTGCGCGTGACGGTCTGGTCCTGGTCGAGGTAGTAGTTCTTGACGTACTGCTGGGTGATCGTCGAGCCACCCTGCTTGCCCTTGCCGGACAGGGTGTTGATCAGGCCACGGGCGGTGCCCCGGAGGTCGACGCCGTTGTCGTGGTAGAAGCTCTTGTTCTCCGCGGCCACGAAGGTCAGCTGGACCTTCCTGGGCACCTTCGTCAGGTCCACGGACTCCCGGTTGATCGCGCCGTCACGGGCCAGGATCTTGCCGTCGCTGTACTTGTAGACGTTGCTCTCGCCCTGCGCGAGCTTGTTGGCCGACGCGGGAATGTCGACGGACAGGTAGAGCGCGATGAACCCGGCGATGCCCAGCAGGCACAGTCCGAAGACCGTGCCGAGGATCTTCTTCCAGGTGAACAGCCTGCGTATCCGGCCCTTCGCGGGCTTGGCGCTCGCCGCCCGCCTGCCGCTCGGCGCGGCGTGGGTGTTCGCCGCGGGCTGGGCGTCCGTCGCGGGCTGGGGGGCCGTCGCGGCCTGGGCGTTCGCCGTGGGCTGCGAGCGGCGGCGCTTGGGCGCCGCGCGGCGGCCACCGCGCTGTCGCGCTCGTCTCTCTTCCGCTCGTCCCATGAATCCCTACGCTCGCTTCCGTCTCAGGTCAGCTCTGAAAGCTAACACCGCTCTATATGACAAAGGAGATTCCATCCGCTCTTTTACGGACGTGACAATCAGCACTCCATCCAGCGGCAACCAGCACGCCACCCAAGGGAAGCGACGGTCTACGGGGTCGCAGGGTTGCTCGGAACACCAAATCGTTGGGAAGACCCGGGCCCGTCGCGTAGCAGAACCGTGACAATCGCCCCCTACCTGCACGTCGGCACCGCCCGCCATGGACTGCACACTCCGCGTATACATGCCGCGTATACACCGTGTGTAGAGTGCGGGCATGTCCATCGGTCACACCCTTCTGGGGCTCCTGGAGTCCGGCCCGCGTCACGGCTACGACCTGAAGCGGGCCTTCGACGAGAAGTTCGGTCACGACCGGCCGCTGCACTACGGCCAGGTCTACTCGACGATGTCCCGACTGCTGAAGAACGGCCTCGTCGAGGTCGACGGGATCGAGGCGGGCGACGGGCCCGAGCGCAAGCGCTACGCGATCACGGAGGCCGGCATCACCGACGTGGAGCGGTGGCTGGCGACGCCGGAGCAACCTGAGCCGTACCTCCAGTCGACCCTGTACACCAAGGTCGTACTCGCGCTGCTCACCCACCGCAACGCCGCCGACATCCTCGACACCCAGCGTTCCGAGCACCTGCGCGGCATGCGGATCCTGACCGACCGCAAGCGCCGGGGCGACCTCGCGGACCAACTGATCTGCGACCACGCCCTCTTCCACCTCGAGGCCGACCTGCGCTGG
This sequence comes from Streptomyces sp. NPDC001348, assembly GCF_053597535.1. Taxonomy (NCBI): domain Bacteria; kingdom Bacillati; phylum Actinomycetota; class Actinomycetes; order Kitasatosporales; family Streptomycetaceae; genus Streptomyces; species Streptomyces sp. NPDC001348. The sequence goes on from NZ_JBSFIK010000056.1 coordinate 24,668, forward strand.
CTGGAGCTGACCGCCGCGCGCCTCGACAAACTCCGTGAGGCGGTAACCCGATGACTCCTCCCCCCGGCTCGCTGCTCGCCGCCGAGAACCTGTGCAAGTCCTACGGTCCGACCGTCGCACTGGACGGCGCCGCGTTCTCCATCCACCCGGGCGAGGTCGTCGCCGTGATGGGTCCCTCGGGATCCGGCAAGTCGACGCTGCTGCACTGCCTCGCCGGGATCGTGCCGCCCGACTCCGGCTCGATTCTCTACGACGGGCGGGAGCTCGCCACGATGAGCGACGCCCAGCGCAGTGCGCTCCGGCGCAGCGAGTTCGGTTTCGTCTTCCAGTTCGGCCAGCTGGTGCCGGAGCTGACCTGCGTGGAGAACGTGGCGCTGCCGCTGCGACTGAACGGCACGCCTCGCAAGCAGGCCGAGCGCACCGCGCTCACCTGGATGGAGCGGCTGGAGGTCGACGACCTCAGGGGCAAGCGTCCCGGCGAGGTCTCCGGCGGGCAGGGGCAGCGGGTCGCGGTGGCACGGGCGCTGGTCACCGATCCCCGGGTGCTGTTCGCCGACGAGCCGACCGGCGCGCTCGACTCGCTCAACGGCGAGCGGGTGATGGAGCTGCTGACGGACGCGGCCCGGTCGGCCAACGCGGCCGTGGTGCTGGTGACGCACGAGGCCCGGGTGGCCGCCTACTCCGACCGCGAGATCGTCGTACGGGACGGCAAGTCGCGGGACATGGAGCGGGCGATATGAGTGTTCGTCAGTGGTCCAGGGATCTGGCCATGGGGGTCCGGTTCGCCGTCTCCGGCGGGCGCGAGGGCTGGGTACGGATGCTGCTGACGGGCATCGGCGTCGGGCTGGGCGTGGCGCTGCTGCTGATGACGACGGCGGTACCGACCGCCCTGGCGGTGCGGCACGACCGTGAGAACGCCAGGCAGGACCACACGTTCGGCCAGAAGACGATCCCCAAGGCGGACGACACCCTCGTCATCGCCGACATCGACTCCCAGTTCCGCGCCGACGAGATCCGCGGGCGCCTGGTGGAGCCCGAAGGGGCGCACGCGCCGCTGCCGCCCGGTGTGGAGAAGTATCCGGCGACCGGCGAGATGGTGGTCTCCCCCGCGCTGAAGTCGCTGCTGGCCTCCGACAGCGGGAAGCTGCTGCGGGAGCGGCTGCCCTACCGGGTCGTCGGCACCATCGCGGAGAGCGGGCTGGTCGGCTCGCACGAGCTCTCCTACTACGCGGGCGCCAAGGGGCTCGCGGCGAAGATCGACCACTCCGAGGTGGCCCGCATCGACCACTACGGCGACTCGCACCAGTCGTCGGAGGGCTCGGACCCGGTGCTGGTCCTGCTGACCCTCGTCGTGTTCGTCGTGCTGCTGATGCCGGTCGCCGTGTTCATCGCCGCGGCCGTACGGTTCGGCGGCGAGCGGCGCGACCGCAGGCTGGCCGCGCTGCGGCTGGTCGGCTCCGACAGCCGGATGACCCGCCGGATCGCGGCGGGCGAGGCCCTCGCGGGTGCGGTGCTCGGTCTGGTCCTCGGCGCCGCCTTCTTCCTGATGGCCCGTCAGGCTGCCGGTTCCGTGGACATCTTCGACATCAGCGTCTTCCCCAGTTACCTCAACCCCTCCCCCCTGCTCGCCGCCCTGGTCGTGGTCGCGGTCCCGGCGGCGGCCGTGGCGGTCACGCTGTTCGCGCTGCGCGGGGTGGTGATCGAGCCGCTGGGCGTGGTCCGTGCGGCACGGCCGGCCCGCCGGCGCCTGTGGTGGCGGCTGCTGCTGCCGCTGGCCGGGCTCGGCATGCTCTATCCGATGATCGGAAAGGGCCACGACAACGGGAACTTCAACAACTACCTGGTCTCCGGTGGCGTCATCCTGCTGCTGGTCGGCGTCACCGCGCTGCTGCCGTGGGTGGTGGAGACGGTCGTCGCCCGACTGGGCTCCGGCGGGGTCGCCTGGCAACTTGCCGTACGGAGACTGCAGTTGAGCAGTGGAACGGCCGCACGCATGGTGAACGGGATCGCCGTCGCGGTGGCCGGGGCGATCGCACTGCAGATGCTGTTCGCCGGCGTGGACAGCGAGTACACCAAGCAGTCGACGAACAACCTGTCACGGGCCCAGATGGAGGCGTTCGTGCCGACCGGGACCCCGCTGACCACGGCCGCCCGGAAGTTCGGCGACACCAAGGGCGTGCGCAAGGCCACCGCCCTGGCCGGCGGCGATCTCGCGACCACGCGCAGGAATCCCGAGAACTCCGTCTCACTGACGGTCGGCGACTGCGACGCGCTGCGCGAGGTGGCCGCGCTGCCGTCCTGCCGGGACGGTGACGTGTTCGTGCTCGAGGGAGGCGAGGACGACGGGAGCACGTCGAAGCTCGCTCGTCCGGGCCGGACGCTGTACTTCGACGCGTCGTACGACGGCGAGCGGGGCAAGGAGATCGCCTGGACCGTGCCCCGGGACATCAAGCGGGCCCGGTCCGTCGTCGACCCCACGAACGTGCGGCGCGGCGGCATCGTGATGACCACCGGCGCGGTACCCGCGGCAGCGGCCGGGACTCTGTACCAGCAGGTCTACCTGTCGCTGGACAGGTCCGTGCCGGACGTGGAGGAGTACGTGCGCAACACCACCGCGCAGCTCTCCCCGCTGGCGGAAGCCATGGTGTGGTCGGCCGGCGAGCGGTCCGCCCGGTTCACGTCCATCCGCACCGGTCTGCTCGTCGGGGCCGTCTGCGTGCTGGCGCTGATCGGAGCGAGCCTGCTGGTGTCCCAGCTGGAGCAGTTGCGCGAGCGCAAGAAGCTGCTCTCCGCCCTGATCGCCTTCGGCACCCGGCGCCGCACGCTGAGCCTCTCCGTGCTGTGGCAGACGGCCGTCCCGGTCGCCCTCGGCCTGCTGCTCGCCTCCGCGGTGGGCCTGACACTGGGCGCGGTACTGCTCCGTATGACGGACGTACCCGTGCGCGTCGACTGGGCGAGCGTCCTGTCGATGACCGGCGCCGGCGCGGCGGTCGTCCTCGCGGTGACCCTGCTCAGCCTGCCGCCGCTGCTGCGGCTGATGCGCCCCGAGGGGCTGCGGACGGAGTGAGGTACGAGGGGACGGGACACGACGGGGCGGGACACGGCGGGGCGTGGCTCTAGCCGCTCTCCCCCAGGACCCGTACGGGCAGCGGCCGCAACGCCTCGCGCAGGGCGGCCGCGAGCTCCTGGTACTCCGCGCCGCGGGCCGCGCCGGCGCGCATGGCGAGGGCTATCCGGCGGCTCGGGGCGGGCTCGGCGAAGTAGCCCGCGAGGAGATGGTTGCTGCGCGTCGCCTCGACCTTGAGGGCGGTGCGCGGGAGCAGGGTGCAGCCGAGTCCGCCGGCGACCAGCTGGACCAGGGTCGACAGGCCCGCCGCCGTGGTGGTGACCGGGGCGTCCTCGCGCCCCGCCTCCCGGCAGATGTCGAGGGCCTGGTCGCGCAGGCAGTGCCCCTCGTCCAGGAGGAGCAGGTTGAGCTCCTTGAGCGCCTCGCGCGGTATGCCCTCCCGGCCGCCGAGCCAGTGGTCGAGGGGGGTGACGAGAACGAAGTCCTCGTCGAACAGCGGCAGTTCGGTGACGCCGGGGACGCCGAGGGGGACGGCGAGGAGCAGCAGGTCGAGCCGGCCGCTGGTCAGACCCCCGATGAGGTTGGCGGTCTGCTCCTCGTGCACCTGGAGGTCGAGGTCCGGGTAGCGGCCGTGGACCAGGTCAATGACGGTGGGCAGCAGATAGGGCGCGACCGTCGGGATGACCCCGAGCCGCAGTACGCCCGTGAACGGCGCCCGTACCGCCTCGGCCTCCTCGAGCAGCGCCCCGACCTCCTCCAGCACCGCCTTCGCCCGTACGGCCAGACGCTCACCGGCGGGTGAGAGCAGCACCTTGCGCGTCGTACGCTCGAGGAGCGTGACCCCGAGGGTCTCCTCGAGGGACGACACCGCACCGGACAGGGCGGGCTGGCTCATGCCGATGGCCGCCGCCGCGTCCCGGAAGTGCAGATGCTCGGCCACGGCGGCGAACGCCCGTAGCTGGGAAAGGCTGGGTCGGCGCCGGTTGCCGCTGCCCATGGTCACTGATAGCCACCTCCGATCAACTCGACCGAGTGTAGCTATTTCCCGAATCAATGCTCCCTGTGCCAACATCGAGATCGTCCAACCCATGGGAAAGCCCCGCAATCCGGGTGTTTTCCTCGCTGCAAGGAGAGCGTGTGCTCACTGTCGGTGACAAGTTCCCCGAGTTCGAACTGACCGCCTGTGTCTCGCTGGAGAAGGGCAAGGAGTTCGAGAAGATCGACCACAAGACCTACGAGGGCAAGTGGAAAGTGATCTTCGCCTGGCCCAAGGACTTCACCTTCGTGTGCCCGACCGAGATCGCCGCGTTCGGCAAGCTGAACGAGGAGTTCGCCGACCGCGACGCCCAGGTCCTCGGCTTCTCCGGCGACTCCGAGTTCGTCCACCACGCCTGGCGCAAGGACCACGACGACCTGCGCGACCTGCCGTTCCCGATGATGGCCGACTCCAAGCACGAGCTGATGCGCGAGCTGGGCATCGAGGACGAGGAGGGCTTCGCCAAGCGCGCGGTCTTCATCGTGGACCAGAACAACGAGATCCAGTTCTCCATGGTGACGGCGGGCTCGGTCGGCCGTAACCCCAAGGAGGTGCTGCGGGTGCTGGACGCGCTGCAGACGGACGAGCTGTGCCCCTGCAACTGGAGCAAGGGCGACGAGACGCTCGACCCGGTCAAGCTGCTGTCCGGGGAGTGATCTGACATGTCGCTCGACTCCCTCAAGTCCCGCATACCGGACTACGCCAAGGACCTGAAGCTCAACCTGGGCTCGGTCATCGGCAACTCCGAGCTGCCGGCCCAGCAGCTGTGGGGCACGGTGCTGGCGACGGCGATCGCCTCCCGTTCCCCGATCGTGCTGCGCGAGCTGGAGCCCGAGGCGAAGGCGAACCTGTCGCCGGAGGCCTACACGGCGGCGAAGTCCGCCGCGGCGGTCATGGCGATGAACAACGTCTTCTACCGCACCCGCCACCTGCTGTCGGACCACGAGTACGGCACCCTGCGTGCGGGCCTGCGGATGAACGTCATCGGCAACCCCGGGGTCGACAAGGTCGACTTCGAGCTCTGGTCGTTCGCGGTCTCCGCCATCAACGGCTGCGGCATGTGCCTCGACTCCCACGAGCAGGTGCTCCGCAAGGCCGGCCTCGACCGCGAGGTCATCCAGGAGGCGTTCAAGATCGCCTCCGTGGTGCAGGCGGTCGGCGTGACGCTGGACGCCGAGGCGGTACTGGCCGAGTCGGCCGAGTAACCCGCCCCAAGCGTGCGACGGCCCCCGCCCCTCGGATGACACTGCCGGCGGATCCGGGGCCGGCCGAGCAAGCGACGACGGGAGCCCTGCCATCCAAGGTCGGGGCTCCCGTCCCGGGTTGCGTCAGTCGGCTGTGTGCGCCAGTGAGATCACGGGTATGCGGCGTCCGGCCCGTTCCTGAAAGCCGTCGAAGTAGGGCGTGCGCTGAAGCTGCCGAGCCCAGAGCCGCTCGCGCTCCGGGCCTTCGACCTCGGTCGCCGTCACGTTGTACGTCTCGGCACTCACCTCGACACGGGCGGCCGGGTTGGCCAGCAGATTGTGGTACCAGCCGGGATGGTTCTGTCTACCGCCGTTGGCGGCGAAGACCACGAGTCGGTCCCCATCTCGTAGGTAGGTCATGGGCATCGTTCGTGGTTGCCCGCTGCGCGCACCGACAGTCGTCAGGAGCAGGAGGGGCACACCCTCGAAGTCGCCCCCGACGACACCGCCGGCGGACCGGAACTCGTCGATGACAAGTTGGTTGCGCTGTAAACGTTCCGACATGAAAACTCGGTCCCTTCTGGGTTCCTCGTTGCTCTCGCCACCCTCCCTCGGCCGTGATCGACGTCCCCTGAGCCGAACCGCCGACCGGCAGCGTGGGCGACTCCCGAAGTCGCGTACACCGGAATCGGCACGAGCATACGACTCACCGTCCCACGTCCGACCGACGTCGCAAGTCGCTTGCACGGCCACAGGGCTGAGCGTGACGTCGGTCTTCATGACCCGTCGTGGTCGCAAGCATCATGTGGTACCCGGAACACCTCGAGTACCCGGAAGCCCGCCACCACGGCGACAAGGGCGAAGTGAACGCGGCCTTCCGCCCGGCCGACACCCCGCCGGACATCTCCTCACCCGGCGCCTCCACCCACTACCTCGCCACCGACGAGTCGACCGGCGGCGAATTCCGCCGGTACAAGGTGGAGCTGGGCGCACGGTCCAGGACTGGTACGAGTTCGCCAGCAGTGTCATCGGGTGGACGGGGGCCGTCGAGCAATCATGTGCCCCGTATGTGACATGAACCACTCATTCCGTCCGAGGTCAGGGACCATGAGTGAACGAGCCTTCGAGCGATGTCCGCTTCGTCCCCTCGAGCGAGGAAGCTCCACACGCGAAGAGTCATAACGGAGTTCGGACCTCCGCTTCGTTTCCGTATTTCTGATCGACACCTGCAAAGACGGTCTGGTTAGCTCCCCCCCGACCGCATCCATGCCGCCGGCCTGCGTTTTCCGGCGGCTGCTCGCATGCATTCCAGGGGGAATCACATGTCCATTCGGGGCCGTATCTCCGCGAGGACCGCGCTTGCCGCGGCCGCAGCCGGCCTGGGCGTCATCGGGGTGACCGCTCCGCAGGTCGCCGCCGCCGACCGGCCGGTGCCCAGCATCTCCGTCAAGGCCGACCAGCACACCAAGGCGATAGCGGCGGCGCAGCCCGCCGCTGCCGCAGCGGGCGCGACCGTCTGCGGCACCGGGTACAACCTCTACCAGGCGGAACAGCTGCCCGACGCGTCCCGCAAGGGAACCCTCTTCGTCTACGTCAAGGGCAGCAACCCCGCGAGCAACGACGCCCCCACGTGCGCCATCCTCGACAACAACACGTCGAGCGCGAAGTGGATGAAGCTCAAGATGTGCTCGAACTACATCGCCGAGGGCTGCGACAGCGACTCGGGCACCTTCTCCGAGTACGCGGGCCCCGTCTACCGCAACCACGGCGGCTGCGGCGAGACCACGGCGCTGATGAAGTCCTCCGCCGGCTCGAGCACCTACATCATCAACGCCGTTCGGGACACCACGAACTGCAACTAGCGGCCACCGCACGAAACGTGAGCCGGGGCTCCACGCGTCGCACGCGTGAAGCCCCGGCTTTGTCGATCGAAGCACCGCTACCCGGCGGTGTGATCGTCCTCCACGGCTGACGGCTCGCTCGGTGGCTCAGCCGCTTCCGCCGAGTACGCGCGCAGATACGACACCACCGTGTTCGTCACCGCCACGAGGGGTACGGCCACCACCGCGCCGCCGATGCCGGCCACCATGCCGCCTGTCGCGACCGTGAGGACGACGGCCAGCGGGTGGACGCGGACCGCGCGGCCGAGGATGAACGGCTGCAGGACGTGGCCCTCGATCTGCTGGACCGCGAGAACGACCGCGAGGGTCATGACGGCCGCGAAGACGCCCTGGGTGACCAGCGCCACCATCACCGCGAGCGCTCCGGAGGCGACGGCGCCGACGAGCGGGATGAACGAGAACAGGAAGATGAAGACGGCCAGTGGGACGGCCATCGGCACGTCGAGGAAGTAGATGCCGATGCCGATGAAGACCGCGTCGATGAGGGCGACCAGGACCGTGCCGCGCACATAGGCGGTCAGGGTGCGCCAGGCGCGCGGGCCGGCGCCGGCCACACCCGGGCGGGCCGCGGCGGGCACCAGCTTCAGGAACCACTCCCAGATGCGCTTGCCGTCGTAGAGGAGGAACAGGGTCGAGAAGAACACCAGCAGGATGCTGGTGAGGCCCTCGATGATGACCTGAACGCCCTCCAGGCCCGCGGACGTTATCTGGTCGGCGTTGGCGCCGATCGCCTCGCGGAGGTTCTTCGCGATCTGGTTGATCTGCTTGTCGGTGACGTGGAACGGGCTCTTCAGCAGCCAGTCACGCAGGTCGTCGATACCGGACTGGATCTGGGTGGAGAGCGTGTCGATGTTCTCGATGACCTGCCAGGTCACGAACCAGCCCATGAGCCCGATGACGACGAACCCGCTGATGGCGGTGAGCGCGGTGGCCGGGCCGCGTGGCACCCCGCGGCGGGTGAGCCGGGCGACCGTCGGCTGCAGCAGCGCGGTCACCAGCAGGGCGATGACGAAGGCGAACACCACCAGCTGGATCGCGCTGATGACCCGCATCAGGACCCAGAGGGTGCCGGCGAGGACCAGCAGCCGCCACCCGGCTTCGGCCGCCACCCGCACCCCCCAGGGCACCGCCTCGGCGGGGTCGGGGCGCGGGCCGGCCGGGGGCGCGGCCCTGCGGGCGGCCGGCGCGGGGGTCGCGTCGGCGACGGGCCTGGAGACGGCGGGTTCCGGCGGGGTGTGCGAGGGATCGGGAGCGTTCTCGCGTTCCACCTCGGCGCGGCGCTCGTTGAGGCGCCCGCTCATCTCGGTGAGACCGACGCCGAGCTTGCCGAGCCACACTGGCACTCGTGACATGAACCGTCCTCTTCCCCCGTGTCCCCGGATACGCCTCACCACTCCCCTCTGGAGTCGTCGCGTCCGACCGTACAGGGCGGCAGCCCCTCACCCTAGGACGGGGAGGGGCTGCGCGAGGTCGAGATGTGGTGCCGGAAGCACCGTAACCGGTGTGGGCCGATCAGTAGTTGCCGTTGGCCTGCCAGTACGACCATGCGTCACACGGGCTGCCGTAACGCACGTTCATGTAGTTGAGGCCCCACTTGATCTGCGTGGCCGGGTTGGTCTGCCAGTCGGCGCCGACGGAGGACATCTTCGAGCCGGGCAGGGCCTGGACGAGACCGTAGGCGCCCGAGGAGGGGTTGACCGCCTTGTAGTTCCAGGTGGACTCGTGGTCCACGATGTTGCTGAAGCACTGGAACTGCCCGGCCGGCACGATCTGCCGCGCCATCGCCTGGACCTGCGCGACGGTGTAGGAGCTCTGCACCGGGAAGCTGGACGCGTCGCGGACGTCGTCGCGGCTGGCCGCGGACTTCGTCTCGGCGCGCTCCTTGGCCGCCTTGGCTTCCTTGGCCGCCTGCTCGGCGGCCGCCTTCTTCTGGATCGCCGTGTGGGCGGCCGCCTTGCGGGCGGCTTCCTCGGCGTCCTTCTTGGCGCTCGCGTCCGCCGCGATGGCCGCGGTGTCCGCCTGCTGCGTCAGGGACGCGGTCTGAACCTGGGCCTGCTGACCCGCGGGGAGGTCGGCGAGAAGCGTGGTGTCGGCGGCCGTCGGCTCGGCGTCGTTGTTCTGCGCGACGCTGCCCGAGGCAACTCCGACGACGCTTCCGACGGCGGTGACCGCGGTGGCGGAGGCCACTGCGAATCCCCGGACCGAAATCCGGCTCACACGGTTTCCTTCCAGCATCGTCCGCTTCGGTGACCCTGGCGGACGCAATCGTGCCCCCTGACACTGGCCTCCCAACTGCGGGGTCACGGGAGGCGCGGGCCCGGTGAGCGACTCCCGCTGGGGGAGCGCCGTGTGATGCTCGGGCGGCATACGACATCGCTATGGAGTTGGTGTGGTTCCGTGTTGCCGTACCGCTGGGGGTACAGGTGTGTCGTATGCGGGGCCTGACAGGAATGAGACTCTGCCGTAACCGGACGCCGGGTGGCAATTCCGAGTTGCGTGTGAAAGCTCACATCCGGTTTGGTCCAGCGGATTTCCAGAAACGGCCACACACGACGGCGCCGCCCGGCTAGGCTCTCGGCCTTTTGCCGGACGGCGCCAACTGACGTGTCAGTCACCCATGTTGGGCACTCGGTCAGATATGGCCCTCTTCGAGCATTTCGGTCACAAGTGCGGCGATCTGGGACCTCTCGGACCGGGTGAGCGTGACATGCGCGAAGAGCGGATGCCCCTTCAGCTTCTCCACGACGGCGACCACGCCGTCGTAACGGCCGACCCGCAAATTGTCCCTTTGCGCTACGTCATGGGTCAGAACGACCCGTGAATTGGCGCCGATTCGGGACAGAACGGTCAGCAGGACATTCCGTTCGAGCGACTGCGCCTCGTCCACGATCACGAACGCGTCGTGCAGCGAACGCCCGCGGATGTGGGTGAGCGGCAGGACCTCCAGCATCCCGCGCGCGGTGACCTCCTCGATGACCTCGCGGCTGGTGACCGCCGAGAGGGTGTCGAAGACCGCCTGGGCCCAGGGGCTCATCTTCTCGGCCTCGGAGCCGGGCAGATAGCCGAGCTCCTGCCCGCCGACCGCGTACAGCGGGCGGAAGACCATCACCTTCTGGTGCTGGCGGCGCTCCAGGACCGCCTCCAGGCCCGCGCACAGCGCCAGCGCCGACTTGCCGGTGCCGGCCCGGCCGCCCATCGAGACGATGCCGACGTCGGGGTCGAGGAGCAGGTCGAGCGCGATCCGCTGCTCGGCGCTGCGGCCCTTGATGCCGAACGCCTCACGGTCTCCGCGCACCAGCCGGACGTTGCCGTCGGCGGTGACCCGGCCGAGCGCCTTGCCGCGCTCCGACTGGATCGTCAGGCCGGTGTGCACCGGGAGTTCGGAGACCTCCGGCACGTACACGTGGCCTTCCTCGAAGAGGATGTCCACCTGCTCGCCGGGCAGTGTCAGTTCGGACATACCGGTCCAGCCGGAGGAGTCCGTGATGGCGAGTTCGGCCCGGTACTCCTCCGCGAGGAGCCCCACGGACGACGCCTTGATCCTCAGGGGCAGGTCCTTCGACACGACGGTGACGTCGTATCCCTCGGCCTGCAGGTTGCGGGCGACCGCGAGGATGCGGGAGTCGTTGTCCCCCAGGCGGTAGCCGGTCGGCAGCACGCTGGGGTCCGAGTGGTTGAGCTCGACACGGACGGTCCCGCCGAGTTCCCCGATCGGGATGGGGGCGTCGAGGCGACCGTGCTTCACCCGGTAGTCGTCGAGCAGGCGCAGGGCCTGCCGGGCGAAGTAGCCGAGTTCGGGATGGTGCCGCTTGGCCTCCAGCTCCGTCACCACGACGATCGGGAGCACGACCTCGTGCTCCTCGAAGCGGGTGAGGGCGTTCGGGTCGGCCAGCAGGACGCTGGTGTCGAGAACATAGGTGCGCCGGTCTGGCTTGTGGCGCTTTGTGCTGGTCACCACGGAAGGACGTACCCCCTCGGATGAGGTCGGGGAGCGACGAGAAGGAGCTGGACCGGTTGGCGGCCTTCGCGCACGGCGGGCCGAGAACCGGCCCTCCGCAGCTGCTTCCGCGCACAGACCGCACGGTCGGGCTGGTGCAAAGGGCCTCCCGGGCGGACGGCCCCGAGCCGTCCGCTGAGATGCGACGCCCGTGGTTCGGGTGTCGACCTGCTTGGCTTATGCCCTCGAACAAGCGGCGCCATGCAAGAGCATGGGACAGCGCGCCGGTGAACTCCTTGTTACACCCGCTCGAAATGGGGTATACGGGCGCCTTTCACACCGGGGGTACGTCCTCGGTGCGGATGCCCGCGGGTCAGCCGCCGTAACGCCGGTGACGTGCGGCGTAGTCGCGCAGGGCGCGCAGGAAGTCGACCTTGCGGAAGGCCGGCCAGAAGACCTCGCAGAAGTAGTACTCCGAATGGGCGGTCTGCCAGAGCATGAATCCGGACAGCCGCTGCTCACCGCTGGTACGGATCACCAGGTCGGGGTCGGGCTGTTCACGGGTGTAGAGGTGGCGGCCGATCATGTCGACGTCGACGGATTCGGCGAGCTCCTCCAGGGAGTGGCCCTTGTCATGGGCGTCGTGGAGCATCGAGCGGACCGCGTCGGCGATCTCCTGCCGGCCGCCGTAGCCGATGGCGACGTTGACCACTATTCCGTCGACGTGCGCGGTGGCCTCCTCGGCCTCCTTCAGCGCCGTCTGCATCTGGGAGGGCAGGATGTCGGGCGTGCCGACGTGGTGCACCCGCCAGCGGCCGTCGGCGGCCAGCGTGCGCACGACGTCCTCGATGATGCCGAGGAGCGGGACGAGCTCCTCCTTGGGCCGGTCGAGGTTGTCCGTCGACAGCAGCCAGAGCGTGACGACCTCGACGTCGGTCTCGGTGCACCAGCCGAGGAATTCCTCGATCTTGTCGGCACCGGCCCGGTGGCCGTGGACGGTGCTGGAGCCGGCGGCCTTCGCCCACCGGCGGTTGCCGTCCATGATGACCCCGATGTGCTTGGGCACCTGAGCGTGGTCCAGGTGCCCCTCCACCCGGCGTGCGTACAGCCTGACCAGCAGACTGCGCAGCTTGTCGCGCAGGTTCACGTGTTCGTCAGCCCCTCCGGTGTGGCGGTCCCCGCGGGCGCAGCCTACCCCTGCGGGGCCTCGGCGGTGGATTCCTGCCCCGGGCCCCACCCCTCGGCAGGCCGCTCGGGGCGCTTTCGTGGGAAGAAAAACGGGCCGGTCCGTGGGGGGGAGACGGACCGGCCCGAGGGGGGGCTTCCACCATAACCCTTCGTAAGGGCGGATGCGTGCATCCGCGCCCCACAACTACTCTCCGAAGTCATCCGGCGACGCGCCGCTGAGCACGGAACGCTTTATCCAAGGGGTTCGAAGGGCCAAAACGCAGCCGATTCAAAGGCAAACGGGCCATTCTCAGATGGATCGAGAGGATTTATGTCCCCTTCAGACCCACTCGGCCACTTGTCCCCCTCGTCCCCCCGACGGGCGACCCGGTCGCGAACGACTGCTTGACGCGCCCACGGGCGGGATCCGAGCACCGCGCAGCCCCCTCCGCTGCGCGGTACCACTCACGCAGCTTTGCTTACGCGAATTACGTTGGTCTGAACTTACTCGAGCGGCCGCGCGGATGCGAGCCGCGGCGGATAACAATGTGGAAACTCACCGCAGAACGAGCAGGACGTGCTCGTCCTCACCGTGCCGCAGCGTGCCCTCGCGCCGGAAGCCGTGCTTCTCCAGGAGGCGTACGGAGGCCGCGTTCCCGGCGAAGGGATCGGCGTACAAGGGCCGCACCCGCTCCTGCCGGAGAAAGAGCGTCAGGGCGCGGCTGCCGACGCCCCTCCCCCAGTACGGCCGCCCGAGCCAGTAGCCGAGGAAGCGGCGGTCGCCATCCCACCAGGACACGACGTGACCGGCCGCTTCGGCGTCCACGGTGACGGTCCGCACGAGGCAGTCCGGGTCCCCGAGGACGCTCTCACGCCAGTGGGTCAGGAACCTCTCCCGCGGCCGGGGCGTGAACCTCGACCGCCGGAGTGCCTCCGGCTCGTGCTCGTACGCCAGGAAGAACTCGAGGTCGGCGTCGGCCACCTCACGCAGGGACACGTCGTCGTATGCCTCGGCCATGGCGACGAGTGTGGCAGGGGCCACTGACAGCCAAGAGGAGCATCAGCGGCCGCCGTGCCGCCGCCCCGTCGGGCCGTCGCGCCGCGCGCTACGGCAGGAGGGGCCGGACCTCCTCGGCGGTGAACCGTACGAAGCCCTCGGGGTCGGGCTCGTCCCCCGTCGGCTGGAGGACCACCGTGTCGGCACCCGCGTCCGCGAGCCGCCGCACGGCCTCGGCGACGGCGGGCGCGTCGCCGGCGACCCCGAGCTCCGGGACGGACTCCAGCCCCTCGGCGACCAGTTCGGCACGAAGGCGGTCGGCGGCGCCGGGCCCGGTCGCCGTGAGCAGATAGACGACCACCTTGGGGGTTCCGGTACGCCCCGCCGCCTCGCGCCCTTCCTCGACGAGCCGGCGCGCCCGGCGTACACCGTCCGGCGGCGTCGCGGCGGTGAGGATCGTGCCGTCGGCGGCCTCACCGGTCAGCCGCAGCGTACGGGGACCGGTGCCGCCGGCGAGGACCTCGACGGCACCGTCCGGCGGCCAGTCGAGGGCGACGCCGTCGAGCTGCACGTACCGGCCGTCGACGCTGACCCGCTGCCCGCCCAGCAGACCGCGCAGCGCCTGGAGATGCTCCCTCAGCAACGTCAGCGGAGACTCCGCCCGGGCCCCGACCTGGCCCATCCAGTCCTGCACGCCGTGGCCGACGCCCACGATCGCCCGCCCCGGGAACATCCGGTGCAGCGCGGCCGCCTCCATCGCGGTGACGGCCACGTTCCGGAGCGGCACCGGCAGCAGCCCGACCCCGACCCGCACCCGCTCCGTCCACGCGAGCGCGGCGGCGGCCGTGGAGATCCCGCCCTCCAGGAAGCAGTCCTCCCACAGCCAGAGCTCCTCCAGTCCCGCGGCGTCCGCGATGCGGGCCACGGACCGGAGTCGCTCCGGGGGGAGTTGGGGACGGAACACCGCGCCGAGAACAGTCATGTGCTTTTCGTAGCCCGTCGGTCGCATGGGCCACAACTCCTTTTGGGTACGGTCCGCGGCATGGGGCGGTGGCGGGACGGACAGGGCAGGCTCACGGTTCTGGGCGACGGCGGCACGGCCGGCATCCCCCTGGAGATCGCCGCCTCCTACCGTGCCCGTACGAGGGGCCTGCTGGGCCGGGACTCCCTCGACGGGGCCATGCTGCTGTCGCCGGCCAGCAGTGTGCACACCTTCCGCATGCGGATGCCCATCGACGTCGCCCACCTCGACCGCCGTCTCAACGTCATCGCCGTCCACACCATGAAACGCGGCCGCCTGGGCCTGCCCCGGCTCCGCGCCCGGCACGTACTGGAGGCGGAGGCGGGGGCGATGGAGGGGTGGGGGGTCCGGGTGGGGGTTCGGGTGGCGGTGGAGGCCGGGGGTGAGGGTGGCTGACCGCCGGGCCGTGAGATCGGCAGACATGGGCCAGGTCCGGAGGGCGAATCCGCAGGTGGGAGAGGCGCGACGACGCCCGTATCTGCCCATCGCCCCACGTCAGTTCCTCAGGTAACCGCGCGCCGTGGTGCGGGGCAGTACCGCCCACATGCGGGTGCCACCGCCCGGTTCGCGGGCTTCGCCGAAGCCCCAGTCGCCCTCACAGGCCCTGACCACACAGGCGAGCACCCGCAGCGCCGCTCGGCGGCGGGTGTCGCAGGCGGTGGCGAGGCGGGGGTTGGTGTGGCGTGGGTGACCGTCGTAGAGGCTCACGCGGAGGGCGGCGTCGCGGTAGCGCAGGGATACGTAGATCGCGGCGGAGGGCGTGAAACGGCAGGCGCACGCGGTCAGTTCGCTCACCACTTGAACGGCGGGGTCCGTGACGTCCCCGAGGCCGTGGACCTGGAGGATCGTCCGGACCGCCGTCCTGGCGATCGCGGGGGTCCGGGGGGTGGCCGGGAGGGTGAGGCTGTAGGCGAGGGTTTCGGGAGCCGGGGGCGTCGGGGGCAGTTCCGCGGACGGCCGGACCGGGCAGGACGTCGAGTTTGCGAGCATGGCGGCGACTTCCTTGTCGTGGTTTTGGGTCTGACGTCTCGCACGGTGGCCTGTCTCCCTGGCGCGGCCCGCCCCTCCCAGGGGAGGAGGTCGCGGGCAGGCTCGCGCGATGCGCTTCCGGGCGGCGCCGGGCCGTGTTCGGCCCGTCACTGAATGTAGGAGTGCGAGAGTCACGTTGTCCATTCATTCGGGGATAATTACCCCCCGAAGGGTTGGACCATTGACCCTGCGGACCGGCAGACTGAGGTGACCGCAAGGCAGGCGAAGGGGTGGCATGGCGACGAGAAGCGCACCGACGGAGCGACAGAAGCGGCTGGGCGCCGAGTTGCGGAGGATGCGGCTCGCGGCGGGAGCCACTACGGAGTACGCCGCCGGACTGCTCGGCATCGACCGAACCCGGCTGTCCAACATGGAGTCGGGGATCCGCCCCTTCTCAGCGGAGCGCGTGCGCACCCTCGCCTGCAACTACGCATGCGGCGACGAGAAGTACGTCGAAGCACTGGCCGCGATGGCGGACGAGAAGGAACGGGGCTGGTGGGAGGAGTACCGAGGCACCCTGCCCGCCGGCTTGTTGGACATCGCGGAGTTGGAGTGGCACGCCGCGCGAGTGCGAACGGCTCAGGTGATGCATGTGCCCGGGCTGCTCCAGACCGAGGATTACGCCCGTGCCGTCTTCGCCGCCGTACTCCCCGCCCTGACCCGGCTGGAAGTGGAACTGCGGGTGGACCACCGCATGAAGCGGCAGCGAGTGTTCGAGCGGGCCGAGCCGCTTTCCTACGTGGCATACGTCCATGAGGCCGCACTGCGCATGCCGTACGGCGGCGCCGAGGCAACCCGGCGCCAACTGGAGCATCTGGCCGCCCAGTCGGAACAAAAGACCATCGACGTGCGCGTGATCCCCACCAGCGTGGGTGACTTCCCCGGCGCGGGCCACGCCCTGCTCTATGCCGACGGAATCGTCCCCCAACTGGACACGGTGCAGTTGGATTCCGCGCACGGTCCGGAATTCACCGGCGCCGAGGCACAGCTCACCAAGTACCGTGCCCACTTGGATTGGATGGACGACGCGGCGCTGTCACCGGGAGCGTCCCGCGACCTCGTCCGGACTGTCGCCCGAGAACTCTGAGGGAGCCACCATGACCGACGTCAACTGGGAAGACCCCTTCTGCGGCGAGGGAAACAACTGCTTCCGCATAGGCACCGACGCCCAGGGCAACGCCTACATCGCCGTCGCCGGGCAGGAGGAGCACTACCTCACCGACACCCGCGAAGCGCTCCGCACCCTCATCCAGGAGATCAAGGCCGGGAAGGCCGACCACCTGCTGTAGACCCTCGGCTCAGGAGCGCGGGAAGGTGACCTCCACCCGGCGGTTCTTCTTGCGGCCCTCCTCGGTGGAGTTGTCCGCGATCGGGTACTGCTCGCCGTAGCCCCTTACCTCGAAGGTGATGTTCGCGTCGTTCAGGTCCTGGTCGAGGACGCCCTGCACGGCGTTGGCGCGCTGCCTGGACAGGACGTCGCCGTGAGCCGAGGAGCCCAGGTTGTCCGTGAAGCCGAACACCCTGACCTGGGTGGCGTTCTGCTTCTTGATCTCGTCCGCGATGGCCGCGATGCGGGCCTTGGCGTCGCCGCTCAGCTTGGCGCTGTCCTTGCCGAACAGCACCTCCGCCTGCAGGGCGAACTTCACGTCCGCGTTGGTGTCCTCACGGCGTTCGTCCCCGCTCTGGTCCTCGACGACCGACTTGATGTCCAGCACCTTCGGATCCGCGAGGGTGGCACCCTCGGGGAGCTTGAGGTCCGGGTCGGTGGGGTCGATCTTCACCGGGGCGGAGGCGGAGGGTTCGGTGCCCGGGGGGACGCTGGGCGTGGTGTCGTCGGCACGGGCCGTCGTGGGGGCGAGCAGGACGAAGGCGGCCGTGGTCACGACGAGGGGGAGGCGGTGGCGGCTTGTGGTCACGGGGGGCTCACCCGGAGATCTGGATCGTGCCGCTGGAGAAGGTGGGTAGTTGGAGGGTTACTTCGGAGGTGCCTGCGGGTGGGGACGGGAATTGCATGAAGACGGGCAGAGACTGGCCTGCTTCCAATGTGCCCAGCCCCGTCGTCGTCAGCGGTCGCCCCTCCGTGTCGCGCAGCACGTAGTAGCGCTTCTTGCCCTTGGAGTCCACGAGGGTTGCACCGCCAAGAGTCAGCCCGTGTTTAACAATCTCGGTCTCGTCTCCACTCATCTGAGGAGGCACGACCACCGATTTGGCACCGTCGTTCTTCAGGGTCCCGTTCACAGTGACGAAGCCGCCAGAATCTCGCTCAACAGTTGTAACTTGGAGACGCAGCCCATTCGTCCCGTTGAGCTCGGCCATCGGCGTCTCCGACTGTCCCTCTTGAGCACTCGGATTCGACCCACCGCCCTTGGGTGCGGAATGCGATTTTTCTGGCTTCGTGTCGGCGTCGCCGCCGCTGCCGCCGCAGCCGGTCACGCTGACGGCCAGACCTGCCGCAACGGTCAGCGCGACCATTCCCCTGCGAGCCTTCGCAGTGAACCGAATGCTCATCGCTCCGCTTCCCTCTTCACTCGTCGTTCGTTGTGGAGTCGGCCAGATGGACGTCGAACAGGTCCTCGGGGCCTGGCAGATTCGTCAGGTCGTGCGGGTTCGGGTCCCATGTTTTTCCGCCACAGGTGAGTGGCGGCAACGTGTCTTTCCCGGCGTCTGCACCGGGAGGGTCGAACGTGCATAGGGCCTTGATGACTGCTGTGGCGGACGCCGTTCCATATATGCCCTCCGTGCCAGGAACCACCGATTTGCCGACAGGCTTGTCGGTTTTGACGGAGACCGTATAGCTCAGCGCCCCATGATTTCTGCAAACCTGCACATGGGCGTAGTTCTCTTCGGCGAGCTGATTGGCGCGCCCGCATGAGGGATTTACCCCTACGGTGCCATCGAAGATGTGCTGCCACTCGGCCGGGTCGAGTACCTCTTGCACCCACAGAGCCGCAAGCTGGCCCCGCGCGTCCTGAGCAAGCGCGAGAGCCGCCGCGTCCGCAGCCGTCTGGGCACCATTCCGGTTCACCGCCGCTTGCCCCACCGCGAGGTAGGCCAACGCGAGAAAGAGCAGGCCTGCCACCACCGTGATGTAGATGGGGAAGGCCTGCCCTGCGTCGTTATGCCTGCACCGGAGCATCAGGTGATTTGGTTGATCTTCGCAAGGATCTTCGCCAAGATCGACTGGCCAATGCTGGTCCCCGTAACCGCCAGCACAATCGCCACCACCACGGCAATGATCCCCAGATACTCGACCGCCGTCTGCCCCCTGTCGCCCGCCCGGCGCCGCAGCGCCTCGGCGGTCGTGTTCTTCCAGCCGTTGACGCGAACCTTGGTCGCCACGGCCGTCTTCAGCATCAGGTCGCTCATGGTGTTCCCTTCCGGGTTCGCTATCGACCCGGGCACCGTAAGGCCCCACGTCCCGTCCGTCACAGGGCCCCTGGGCCCAATCGCGGGGCATCTCACGCCACCCCCAGCCACTTGGCGGCCGCCTGGGAGCGGCTGGTGCTCTGCAGCTTGGCGAAGATGCGGTTGATGTGGTTCTTGACGGTCTTCTCGCTGATGAAGCACGCGGCGGCGATCTGCTGGTTGTTCATGCCCGTCGCGATGAGGTCCATGATCTCCGCCTCCCTCGTGCTCAGCCGGAACTGCGACCGCGTCGACTGTCCCACATATGATTGCAGTTGCGAAAGACCCGAGCGGGTGATTTGCCTTGGGACAGCAGGAAGTTGCACCGATGCATGTGCAGCTGCGTGGGATCGAGGCAATCGCGCCGCGGCCAGCGCCGACGCCGCGCCGGGCGTGAAGCGCGGCCGGCCCGCCCGGATGTCCCGTACCGCCGTGACCAGCTCCTCCACGGTGAACTCGCCGTGGACCAGATAGCCGGCCGCCCCCAGCCGCACCGCCTCCCGCACCGTCTCCGACTCGTGGCTGTACGTCAGCATCATGACCGGGGCCAGCGGTACCAGGTCCGGGAGGGCGGTGAGGCCGTCCACCTTGGGCATGCGGACGTCGAGGAGGATCACGTCGGGGCGGTGGAGACGGGCCGCGGCGCAGGCCTCACGGCCGTCGGCGGCCTCGGCGACCACCGTGGTGTCCTCCCGGCCGGAGAGGAGGGCGCTCAGGCCCGCCCGGACCACCGGGTTGTCGTCGGCCACCACGATGCGCAACGGTGGGTTCGGGTTCGGCGGCATCGGGTGCCTCCTCTCATGCGTCCTGGGACGGTACGGGGGTCAGGGCCGCCAGCGGGAGTTCCAGGCGGACCTCCGTGCCCCGGGGATGCTCACCCCGGCCGATACGGATGCGGGCGCCCACCGACTCAGCCCGTTCCACCATGCCCACCATGCCGAAGTGGCCCGTGCGGCGAAGCTGGTCGAGGCTGGTGCCGGGCGGCAGACCGGTGCCGTCGTCGTAGACGGTCAGGCTCAGTAAGTCGCCGT
Organism: Streptomyces sp. NPDC001348; assembly: GCF_053597535.1. Taxonomy (NCBI): domain Bacteria; kingdom Bacillati; phylum Actinomycetota; class Actinomycetes; order Kitasatosporales; family Streptomycetaceae; genus Streptomyces; species Streptomyces sp. NPDC001348. The sequence continues at coordinate 44,443 of NZ_JBSFIK010000056.1, forward strand.
CGACCGCCGCTTCGACGAGCAGGTGGGTGGGAGAACCGTGGCGGTGGGCGTTCTCCATGGCCTCGGATACGACCGTGAGGAGCTGGCGGGCCACCGCCGGGGGGAGCGGCGGGAGTTCGAGGCCGGACGGGGCCCGGTACGTCGCCGGGATGCCCGTACGGGTCGCGAAGTCCTCCGTATACGCGCTCAGTTCCGCCAGTACGTCCGTGCCGTCGACGGGGTCGCCCTCCCGGCGGAGATCCATGAGGAGTTCCCTCGCCTCGGCCGCCGCCCTGCGCGCCGATCGGGCCACCAGTTCCGCCTGCGCACGCAGCACGGCGGGGTCCCTGCGGTCCCCGGACGCCGAGGCCGCCAGGCCGTCCGCGGCCAGGGCCACGCCGTAGAGGGTCTTGGTCACCGAGTCGTGCATCTCGCGGGCCAGCCGGGCCCGTTCGGCGTTCACCGCCTCCGTCACGGCCAGGCGGGCCTGCACCTCCGTGAGGGCCTGGGTGGCCGTGCCGAAGCGGAGCATCAGGTTGCGCAGTGTCGAGCCCACGGCGCCCGTGATGACGCACAGTCCGGGCAGGAGCAGCGACTCGGCCAGCTCCGCTTCCTGATGTCCCCTCAGCGTGGCGTGGACCAGGAGCAGGATCAGGGACTGGAGGGAGGCGAAGCACGCCGCTCCCCGCCAGCTGTAGACCAGGCCCGCGAGGAGAGGGGTGCAGACGCTGACGTACGCGAGTGTCGTGTCCGGGCCGGCCGAGATCAGGAGCAGGGAGCCGAAGAGGGTGTCCGCCGCCAGCAGGCTGGGGTGGCGCAGCAGGAGGGGGCCGAAGCGTTCCCAGTCCCTGAACAGGACGTAGGACACCATGAAGGTGACGACCACCGCCGCGCCCACCAGGCGGACGCCGATACCGGGGGCGGCGTTGACCAGGGCCGCGGGGGCGGCCAGGGCGATCATGGCCAGGCGGAAGCCGAAGACCTGGCGGCACATGGCCTGCAGGGCGCGGAGCTGGAGCTTCTCGGAGGCGGGTGGCTCCGGTCGGACTTCGTCGCCGTCGGCGGCCCGCCACCGCCGGACCGGTCCCACCCGCCATCTCGTCGTCGCCATCGCCATCACCCCACCCCCTCTACTTCCCGGTGATCGAGCCGAAGTCCACTCCGGAGCCCAGGATCAGCCCGGAGGCGAGGAGGAGCATGGTGGCCGGGACCATGAACGTGGTGATCATGAGGGTGGCCCGGGGTACCGCGCGGGCGGCCTTGCGGCGGGCGTTCTGGGCGTCGGTGCGGCGCATGTCCTTGGCCAGGGCGACCAGGGTGTCGACGATGGGCGCGCCCAGTTCCTCGCCCTGCTGGAGCGCCGTGACGAACATCGCCACCTGCTCCGAGTCGTTGCGGCGGCGCAGTTCCCTGAAAGCCTCGCGGCGGCTCATGCCGAGGTCCATCTGGCGCAGGGTGATGCGCAGTTCGTCGGCCCAGGGCCCCTCGTACCGGGAGGCCACGCGGTCCAGGGCCTGGCGGAAGCCGAGGCCCGCGCTGACCACCACCGCGAGCACGTCGAGGAAGTCCGGGAGGGTCCGCTCGATGACGTCCTTGCGGATGCGGATCGCCGACCAGATGCCGACCTCCGTCCAGAACGCGCCGAAGGCCAGCAGGAGCAGTGCCACGAACCACTGGCCGCGCAGGAGGAAGACCAGGAAACCCACTCCGCCGAGCGCCCCGTACACCGCGCGGCGGGCCGCGTAGCGGTCGATGGTCAGGCCGCCGGGGTTGCCCGCGAGGTCGATCCTGCGGCGGTACTTGGCGACCAGCCTGGGGCCCATCAGACGCAGCACGGCGGGCGCGTAGCGCATGCCCATGCGGTCGACGACGGAGTTCGCGGCGCCGGTGCGGGTCGCGCCGACCTCCAGGGCCAGCGCGAGGTCGTCGGGCAGTTTGGCGTCCGCCCGGTACATGCGGATGCCCATGAAGGCGCCCAGGACGCCGATGCCCATGGCGAGCGCGAGGAGCAGGGCCATGCCGTCGGTCATCTCCTCGGATCCTCAGACGTCGATTCGGCTCATGCGGCGGATCAGGACGAAGCCGATCGCGTACAGGGCGAACGCGATGAGTACACAGGCCTGGCCGACCGGTGAGCCTGTCATCCGCTCCAGTGCTCCGTGCTTGACGCCGTTCATGAGGAACAGGGCGCCGATACCGAGGACGGGGACGGCGTACGAGGTCATGGTCACCTGGGAGAGCTGGGTGCGGACCTCCCGCCGGGTCTCCTTGCGTTCCTCGAGGGTCTCGGTGAGGTTGCGCAGGGCGCTGACCACCTGTCCGCCCGCCCTGTTGGACAGGACCAGGGTGGTGACCAGGACGACGAGTTCGCGGGAGGGGAGACGGTCGGCGAGTTCGCCGAGGGCGTCGTCCATGGAGTGACCGATCGCCAGCTGGTCGGCCACCTTGGCGAGCTCCTCGCCCGCCGGCGCCTCCAGCTCCTCCGCGGCCATGCCGATGGCGGTGCGCAGGGCCAGGCCGGCCTGTGTGGCGTTGGCCAGGATGCGCGCCAGCTCGGGGAGTTGGTTGATGAAGCGCTCGATGCGTTTCTGGCGCTGCCAGTTGAGGAACTGCCACGCCGCCCAGACGCCCAGCAGTCCGGCGAGCGGGCCGAAGAAGGGCGCCAGCGTGGCCTGGCCGATCAGCCAGAGGGCGGCCACCGTGGCGAGCAGGTACGCGAAGAACTCGCCCGGGGTGACGTCCAGACCGGTCGCCGCCAGCCGCAGTTCGAGCTTTCTACCAAGTCCGGTGCCGCGCAGCCGGCGGTCCAGGTTGCGGAAGCGGCGCCGACGGCCGGTGCCGGAGACCTGGCCGGTGTACGTCAGCCGGTCGACCAGTTCCGCCCGCTGGGCCCGGCCGGACGCGTAGGCGTGCAGGCCGAGCACCGCCAGTACGCAGGTCAGAAGGGTGATACCGGTGGTGAGGCTGACGAGGGTGTGGAGATCCATGGGGGTGGCCTACCTGGCTTCTCGGGTGGTCAGCTGGTCCAGCGTGTGGGCGACGCCGAAGGCCTGGGGTATCGGCTGGCTCGCCATGTAGAGACGGTCGGCGGTGCGCCGCGGCAGCGGGAAGTACTGGAAGGCGCCGTACACCCGGCCGTCGTGGGTCATGGGCTGGGCGTCGAAGCGGGCCACGGTGGCCAGCCGGTACGGTTCGCCGCCGTGGCTGTCCAGCAGGGCGATCTCGGTGATGCGGCGGGCACCGTCGGCGAACCGGGTCAGCTGGACGATGACGTCGACGGCGCTGTTGATCTGGTCGTGCAGCGCCACGAACGGGACCTCGACGTCGGACATCGAGGCGAGGGTCTGCAGACGGGTGAGGGCGTCCTCGGCGCTGTTGGCGTGCACGGTGGCGAGGGAGCCGTCGTGGCCCGTCGACATCGCCTGCAGCATGTCCAGGGACTCGCCGCCGCGGACCTCGCCGACCACGATCCGGTCGGGGCGCATGCGGAGGGAGTTGCGGACCAGGTCGCGGATGGTGACCTGGCCCTTGCCCTCGACGTTCGGCGGGCGCGACTCCAGGCGCACCACGTGCGACTGCTGGAGCTGGAGTTCGGCCGAGTCCTCGATGGTGATGATGCGCTCGTGCGCGGGGATCAGCCCGGAGAGGGCGTTGAGCAGGGTGGTCTTGCCCGTGCCGGTGGCGCCGGAGACGATGATGTTGAACTTCGCCTGCACCAGGCCCGCCAGCAGGAGCACCATGTGCTCGTCCAGCGAGCCCAGGCCGATCAGCTCCTGGAGGGTGAAGGAGCGCGGGAAGCGCCGGATGGTGAGGGTGGGGCCGGTCAGGGAGAGCGGCGGGATGATGACGTTCACGCGCTCGCCGGAGGGGAGACGGGCGTCGACCATCGGGTTCGACTCGTCGACGCGCCGGTTGACCGTCGAGACGATCCGCTCGATCGTCTGCATCAGCTGGTCCTGCGAGACGAAGCGGATCGGCAGCTGCTCGACCCGGCCGCCGCGCTCCACGAAGATCGCGTCCGGGCCGTTCACCATGATCTCGGTGATGGAGGCGTCCTCGAGGAGGGGTTCGAGGATGCCGAGGCCCAGTGCCTCGTCGACCACCCGCCGGATCAGCTGGCCGCGCTCCACCGTCGACAGCACCGGGCCCTCACGGCTGATGATGTGCCCGAGCACCCGCTCCAGCCGCGCCCTGCGCTCGGCGGCGGCCAGCGAACTCATCTCCGCGAGGTCGATCTCCTCCAGCAGCTTGGCCCGGTAGGAGGCGACCAGATGGCCGTCCTCGCCCCGGCTGCCGTGCTCCTCGGGGGTGTTGATGCGGGCGCGGAGACTCATGGTGCGGGGGCTCCTTGGGGTTGGTGGTCGAGGGGCATGGTGGCGGTCTTGTGGGCGTCGCCGAAGTCCCAGAGGATCTTGGGGATGTGTACGCGGGCGATCACCTTGACGGAGTCGCCCTGCGGCGTTTCCTCGCACTGCACGTCGAGCCCACCACTGACCGCTTCCCTGCACGCCTGCTGAGACGAACCCAGCTGCAGTGAGGCGGCACGAGCCCCCGCCCGGGCCGCCGTCCCCGCCTGCTCGGCGGCGTACGCGACCACCCCGATCTGTAAGCCGGCCATGCCGACGATGAGCAGGATCGGGACGAACCCGAGGTACTCGATGGCGACCTGGCCCCGGTCGCGGCAACGTTCACGGCGGTACGGCATGTCAGTTCTTCACCTCCTCCACGGTGGCGGCGTGCCCGTGCACCTTGACGGGGAAGTCGATGGATCCCGGAAAGAGGACCGGCACCTGCAGATAGACGTCCGCGGTCACATAGCCGGTCCCCTCGCAGTGCGGCACTGTGGCACCTGCTCTCCAAGCTTCCGAAAGATGCCGCAACGCCGCCTGCTCACAGACGGCGTGGCGCTCCCCCGGAGGCACCGCCGTCCCCGCCCGCACCCCCTCGTCCGCAGCATTCCCGGCAAGCGTGTAGGCGTACCCCGTGAGCACGCACTGCCACATCAGCACCAGCGTCAGCACGATCAGCGGGGTCATACCGAGGAGCTCGATGCTCACCTGCCCCCGGTCGTCCGTCTTGCGTCTCACCCGCCCGCCTCCCTCCGCCGCCGGAATCCCCCCGCCCCCCGGTCACCCCGTGCCCGGCCGTGTCGGCCCCCGTCGGCCGCCTTGACCAGCCCGAGTTCACCCGCGAGCGCCCACAGGGCTTGCTTCACGGTGCTCTTGGCGTCGATCTCGTGGACCCGCCCCGCGTCCACGGCGGCCTGGAGCTCCTTGAAGTTGGCCGGGACGGCCGTGCGGGCCACCGCGGTGCCGGTGATGCGCTGGACGAGGGGCGGCTGGATCTCCGTACCGCGCGAGTGGCGGTTGACGACGGCCGTGGTCTCCTCGGCCTTGCGGATCTGCAGCCGGTCCCACATCCGTACCGTCCGCTTGGCGGCGCGGACGGCGACCACGTCCGGGGTGGTCACCAGCAGCGCGGTGTCGGCCATCTCCACGGCGGCCGCGCCGGCGCCGCTGAGCTGGGCGCCGCAGTCGACCACGACGACCTCGTAGCGGGAGCGCAGGGCGCTGACGAGCTGGCGGGCGGCGCGGTCGGTGACCTCCTCGCCGCGTTCGCCCTCGCCGGGGGCGAGCAGCAGGGCGAGCCCCGTCTCGTGGCGGAAGACGGCGTCGGCGAGGACGCGCGGGGAGATGTCGTTGATGGCGGCCAGGTCGACGACCGAGCGGCGGAACTGGACGTCGAGGTAGGAGGCGATGTCGCCGGTCTGGAGGTCCAGGTCGACGAGTGCGGTGCTCCTGCCGGAGGCCTGTGCGGCGAGGGCGAGCTGGATGGCCGTGAGGGTGGCCCCGACGCCTCCCTTGGCGCCGCTGACGGTGACGACGGTGCCGCCGGCGCCGCTGGTCACGTCGGCGCCGTGGCCGAGGTGGCGTCGTACTCCGGTGGACCACTGGGCGACGGCCTGGACGCGCATCGCCAGTTCCTCGTAGCCGAGGGGGAGGGTGACCAGGCCGCGGGCGCCGGAGTCCATCGCGGCGGCGAACAGGTGGGGGCCGGCGTCGGAGGTGACGAGGACGACGCCGACGGCCGGGAAGCGCAGGGCGACTTCGCGGACCAGCTCCAGGGCGGGGACGGGGCCGATGCGTTCGTGTACGACGACGACCTCGGGCAGTTCGTCGACGGACTCGGCGGCGAGCCGGGCCAGGGTGTCGACGAGCTGGGTGGAGTCGGTGACCGGCGGCAGCGGTTCGGCGTCCGGGAGCTGGCTGAGCAGGGTGGTGAGGGACCGGACCGCGTCCGCGTCACCGACCGCCGGGAGGATCCTGGTGGGCATGCGGGGCGCCTCTCACTTGTCCGTCGCGAGTTCGTACGTGCGGTCCTTGTCCGGGACGCTGGTCTGGCTGCCGGGGGCCACCAGGGCGAGCCGGACCCGCTGGGCGAACGACTCGGCGTACGTGATGCGCTGGGCGTCGACGGTGGACAGCGCGAAGGTGATCGGGACGGCGTCGGTGGGCTGTTGCTGGTTCTTGTTGTCGGGCTCCAGGGCGGTGATCTGGCCGACGTCGAGGACCCGGGCGTTGGTGACGATGATCTTCGACTGGTCGGGGTCGCCCTCCTTCTTGCCCTGAAAGGTGGCGTAGACGTTGACCCGGGAGCCCGGTGTGATCTTGCCGGCGACTCCGGTGGCCGCGTCGATCATGATCGCGACCTCCTGCTGACCGGCCTGGAGCGCGGGCTGGTCGACGACCATGTCTGTCTGCAGCAGCGAGCCCTTCTCCAGGGTGGTCACGGCGATCTTGCCCTCGATCTGGCGGAGGCTGGTGACGGCGTTGGAGGACAGCCACCGCTTGGGCATCTTGATCTGCTCGAACTGGCCCGGGTCCAGCGGGGCGTAGGGCGCCACCTTGGACCGCACCCGGTACGCGGTGACCTCGGGACCGACCTTGGACTGCACGTCGTGGACGACGGAGAGCACGCCGGCGAACGCGCCGAGGGCGCACAGGACCGACAGGATCAGGAGTATCACGCCGCGGCGCTGACGGGAGTTCATGAACCGTGCTACCTCGTTGGGGGAATCGGTCGAGCGGGGTCGGGACTGAGCGATGGCAGTGCGGCGTGCGATGTGTGGCGCTTCGTCAGGCGGGCGTGCGCTGTTCGAGAGCACGGGGGGCAGGTGGTTCCTGAACGGGCGGGCCGGCCGAGCAGAAGACGCAGCGGTCGCCGATGACGTCGATGCCGCACCAGTGGCAGCTGCTCCGCCGTACCGAGGTGACCAGTTGGTAGAGCACGGACAGGTCGGCGAGATGGCTGCAGAACTCGATCACCTTGCCGGTCCCCCACCAGGCCGGGGACTCGGCGGGCAGCGTGGCTTCCCGCAGTCCCTGCACTCCCCACGACTTGGCCAGCGCTTCCCCGACCCACTCGGACTGCAGCTGCCCCTTGGCGACCAGCATCCAGGTGCCGAACTCCGGTCCGGTCAGGGTGGCGTCCGGACCGACCCGCACCAACTGCGGCTCGGGGTGGGCGACCACCGCGAACTGACTCCCGGGCACCCAGGACCTGGCGTGCGCCTTGAGGTCGACCGGTACGCGGTCCAGCTTGGCGACGGAGCCGAGGACGGCCCCGGCGTGGATGTAGTGGGTGAGCAGCCGGCCGGCGGAGGCCAGCACGCCCGGACTGAGGTCGCAGGAGGCGAGCTGGCGCAACTGACGGGCGAGAACGGCGATCCCGAGGGGTGGCAGTTCGGGGCGGAACAGGGCGATGCGGTCGCTCTCCATGAGGGAGCGGAGGGTGTGCAGCCGCCGGGCCACCCCTTCGGGGGCGGCCCGTGAGGACACCACGATGACGTGCCCGTGCTGCTCGACGAGCGCCTGGAGTTCGGCCAGGGCGTCCTCGAGCGGCCGCTGGTCCAGATCCCGCAACACCACCGCGGGCACGGTCCGCTCGTCCTGCGGCGGCAGCGCCATGTCGGCGCTGGTCACGGCAATGGCAGTTGGCACGCGCAGCTCCCCGCTCTTCACACCCGTCGGCCCGGGCTGTGTTACTGCCCTGCTTGGGACGACTTCACTGCGTGACTACGTGAGCACTGTAACCACGGCCAGGTGAGCGGAGAACAGCGTTTGGATAGCTGGACAGTAACTGTCCTTGCGCAACTCACGCCAAAACGGGGCAGGTCAAGCATCGGGCCGACTGCGGTCGGGTTCTCAGACCTACTGAAGGGTCGGCCTCTACCGAGGAGCAGCACCCGAGCCCGTCGCTGCGGGGCGCCGTCGCCCGCCCCTTAGCGGCCGTATCCGAACGGCGTGGCATGTACTTCCTTGCAGTCGGCAAAAGGCCGATGTGATGATCCGAGCCATGTCCGAACACGGGGGCGACATCGACTCGTCAGCACGAATACCCAGATCCCGGCTGTACGACTACGTGGACCTGGCCCGCGCCGACCAGCCAGAGGCGACCGGATCGGAGACATCCGAGGGCACCACTTCGGCCGACCCCGCGGCGCCATCAACCGATGCCGCGGACGCCGTCGCGCGCAGGCGCCGCGAGTTCGCCGTCCTGCTGGGCGAGTTCCGGCGCACGGCCGTACTCGTTCCCCTCGACACGGAGAACGGCGCCCCTCTGACCGCGGACTTCGGCGGCATCCGCTGGATCTACGCCTTCTCCGACGAGCATGCCCTCGCGCGTTTCGCGCTCGCGCGGGGCGAGGGCGAACGGGAGTGGGCGTACCAGCGGTGGCTCGGAGCACGTCTGTTGGACGCCGCCGTGCCGGCCGTGGGCGTGCCGTGCGGGGTGGCCCTCGACGTGGGCAGTGAGGGCGACGGCGCACTGTTCCCGCCGGTGCGGGGGATCGTGCCTGACCGGGCGGCGGTCGACGTCGATGCGGAAACGGGGGACGGGGCATGAGCGGTGGCGGCAAGGATCTGGCGACGGACGGGCTCGGTCTGATCGCCAAGGGTCTGACCGAGGCGCTGGGTGAGCTGAAGGAGCTGGGCATGGTCGGGGAGGCCGGGGCGGGGCGTGGTTTCGGTGACATCGCCCTGTCCGGGCTGGAGTTGGGCCATGAGGGGTTGACGGGGGAGTTCGCGTCGTTCTGCGAGCGCTGGGAGTGGGGTGTGCGTTCGCT
>NZ_JBSFIK010000057.1:0-50175 GCF_053597535.1 Streptomyces sp. NPDC001348
AAACCACGCCCCGCCCCGGCCTCCCCGACCATGCCCAGCTCCTTCAGCTCACCCAGCGCCTCGGTCAGACCCTTGGCGATCAGACCGAGCCCGTCTGTAGCCAGATCCTTGCCGCCATCGGTCACTTCAGGGCCCCCGTCTCCGCATCGACGTCGACCGCCGCCCGGTCCGGCACGATCCCCCGCACCGGCGGGAACACCATGCCCTCCTCCCCGTCCGCACAGTCCAGCGCCACCCCGCACGGCACCCGGGCCGCCGGCACGGCTACATCCAGCAATCGCGCGCCGAGGATCGTCTGGTACGCCCACTCACGCGCCGCATCGCCACGCGCCACGGCATAACGGGCCAGCGCCTGCTCGTCCGAGAAGGCCAGGATGAAACGAATGCCGTTCAAGTCGGCGGTCAGCAGACCGCGTTCCTCGTCCGGACCCTGCCCGTCACCCAGCGACACCAGCACCGGGGTGCGGCGGAACTCACCCAGCAGGGCGGCGAACCGGCGCCTGCGTGCCTCCGCCTCTGCTTCATTTGCGCTGGCGTTGGCATCGGCGCCAGGCTCTGGAACCCGGCCGGGATCCGGATGCGGTTGCGAAGACACCGCCGTCTCCACGTAGTCGTACAGACGCGACCTGGGAACGCTGCCGTGCGGTGACTTGTCTGCCCCGCCCCCGTGTTCGGACATACGTCCATCATCACGACCGCTCTACACGAGAACAAGGCGCACAGGTCACACCTCTGTCGCAACCGCAAGTCGCTACGCGGTGCCGACGACGTAGCGCTCTCCGCCGGCCCTCATGCGTGTCACGTTGCCCGCAGCCGTTTGACGGCCTCGTCCAGGACCTGTGTCTGCTTGCAGAAAGCGAACCGTACGAAGGGTGCGCCCGCCTCCCGGTGGTCGTAGAACACGGCGTTCGGGATCGCGACGACGCCCGCCCGCTCGGGCAGGGCACGGCAGAAGGCGACGCCGTCCTTCTCGCCGAGGGGACGAATGTCGGTGGTGACGAAGTACGTGCCGGCGGGGCGGAAGACCCGGAAGCCCGCGTCCGCCAGCCCCGCCGACAGCAGGTCCCGCTTGGCCAGCATGTCCGTGCGGAAGTCGGCGAAGTACGAGTCGGGAAGGGCCAGCGCCTCCGCCACCGCGTACTGGAACGGGCCCGACGCCACGTAGGTCAGGAACTGCTTCGCCGACCGCACCGCCGCCACCAGCCCCGGCGCCGCCGTCACCCAGCCGACCTTCCACCCGGTGAAGGAGAAGGTCTTGCCGGCCGAGCCGATCGTCACCGTGCGCTCGCGCATCCCCGGGAAGCCGGCCAGCGGCAGATGCTCGGCGTCGTCGAACACCAGGTGCTCGTACACCTCGTCCGTCACCACCAGCAGATCGCGCTCCACCGCCAGCTCGGCGATCGCGGTGAGCTCCTCGCGGGTGAGCACCGTACCCGTCGGATTGTGCGGGGTGTTGATCAGCAGCAGCCGGGTGCGGTCGGTGACGGCCGCGCGCAGCTCGTCGAGGTCGAGCCGGAAGCTCGAGGCGTCCCCCTCGGAGTGCGGCCGCAGGGTCACCGGTACCCGCCTGCCGCCCGCCATGGCGATGCTCGCCGCGTACGAGTCGTAGTACGGCTCGAAGGCGATGACCTCGTCGCCGGGCTCGAGCAGCGCCAGCAGTGACGCGGCGATGGCCTCCGTGGCGCCCGCCGTGACCAGGACCTCGGTGTCGGGGTCGAAGGTCAGACCGTAGCGGCGCTCCTGGTGCGCGGCGATCGCGGTGCGCAGCTCGGGGACGCCCGGGCCCGGCGGGTACTGGTTGCCGCGCCCGTCCCGCAGGGCGCGCACCGCGGCCTCCCTGACCTCCTCGGGGCCGTCCGTGTCCGGGAAGCCCTGGCCCAGGTTGATCGAGCCGGTCCGCACGGCCAGGGCCGACATCTCGGCGAAGATCGTCGTCCCGAACTCGGCGAGCCGGCGGTTGAGCAGCGGGCGCGTGCTGGAGGTCATGCCGGACATCCTGCGCCGAAGCTCTGGGGTTCCTCAACTCACGTTCGCGGATGAGTGCCTGCGGCGCTGCCCGATGCCCCCAGCCTGGACTGGGGGAGAGCTGTCCTCGACCGTCGTCGTCCGTCGTCGCCGATCACCCTCGGACGGCCCACAACCCGGCTTGTCCGCCGGGGTCAGCCGAGCTTCACGCAGGATTCCGGGACGTAGCCCTTCATGCCCTTGTAGGCGATGTAGCTCCAGACAGTGTCCTTCTTGCCGCAAAGGTTGTACTTTTTCCCATCTTCGCTGCTGTCGTAGCAGCCCTTCGCCCCCTTGGGGAAGAGGCCGACGGCGGTGGCGCTCGACGTGGGCTTCTTCCGGATCTTGACGCTCTCCTTCGCCTTGACCGGCCCGTTCCAGCAGCCGGCCTTGACGGACACGGCGTTGGCGGGGGCCGCCAGGCTCAGGGACGCGACGCCAAGCGCGGCGGAGGCGGCCACAGCAGCAATGCGGTTCCTCAACACGTGGTCTCTCCTCTTGGTCTTCACATTGGTCTTCACAATTGCATCGGCATGAGTCAGCGCATGCCGATGCGAGCGGCGTTGTGAGCATGTCATGCGCCTGTAAGGCATGCAATCTTCCCTCGTCCGAGGGGAGTTGGCTGCAAACATGAGGCGGCCTGAGTCCGCCGGGAAGCGGTGGCCGGCGCCGCGGCCAGTACCCCTGCCCCAGGCGTCACCTGAAAACGAACCGGGGCCGGCGCCGCGGGTGTACGCCCACTTGATGCCCGACCCCCGCCGGCGTGCGCGCCGCGCCGTCGACACGGTGTTTGAGTGCGACTCCCAGGAGATCGTTGGGGGGAACCCTCTGAAGTTCCTCAACTCTGCTTTGGCCCGCGAGAGGGCAGGGCATCCCCCGTTCACCACAGTCACGGGGGAACGGAAGGAGGGTGACGCCATGGTCATCGGCATCATCCTGGTGGTGATCGCGGTCCTGGTCGTCTCGGGTGTACGGAAGGGACGGAAGGGCACGCGCGGGGGACGGTCCTCGTCCTCGTACCGCAGCGGCGACGGCAGCTGGTGGGTGGCCGGGAGCTCGGGGGCGGCCTCGTCGTGCTCCTCGTCCTCCGGCGGACACGGACACGGCGGTCACGGGGGCCATGGTGGTCACTCCTGCGGGGGGCACTCGTCGTGCGGCGGGTCGTCCTGTGGTGGCGGCTCGTCCTGCGGCGGCGGGGGCGGATGCGGAGGAGGCAACTGACACGGGGCAGCTGAGCTCCACCGCAACCCAGGCGCCGCACCCGAGCGCCCGCCGGAGGAAGGCATCCGGCGGGCGCTCCGTCGTGCGGGCGCGGGCGTGCGCCTAGGGCACGAAGCGCACGCCGTGGTTGAACAGTTGAGCTGTTGAGCCCTCTGAGGGATGGAAACAGCACGAAGTTGGGTAAAAACGCTTTGGCGGCGCCACCGTTCATGATTCCCTCTAAACCGCCCTGGGCAGGCCTGGCCGACCGTGCTGACCTGGCCGATCTCCCGGTGGCGACCCAGGTGCGCCGCACCGACGCCGCCCCTGTCGTCTCCTTCGTCTTCCTTCCCCTCCTCATCTTTGCGTGCAAGCGGAGCCGATCCATGCTCACGACCCTGAACACCGCCTACACCGACACGCGCGCCGCCGACCTCGCCTGGGCCCTGGGACGCGAGCCGCTCCCCGCCCTCGCCACGCTCGATCTGGAACTGGCCGACGCGAAGCTCCAGTTGCGGCTCCTCGGCGCGTCCCACCAGGTGCTCCTGGAGGAGGAGCGGGGCAACTGCTCGGAGACGGTGGCATGCCTCCCGGGGTCCAGCACCCCGCTTCCGTTGGGCGTGGCCAAGCGGGTCGGGAACTGGGAGTACGAGTTCTCGGCACGCGTGGAGGTCCTCCCGCCCGGCTCCTTCGCGGGCCGCGCCCAGGAGTTGCTGGCCCTGGTCTCCGACCACCCGCACGGCCTGGCCGGGGTGTTCCCCGGCAGTCCGCACGCCTTCACCGCGCTCCTGGCCCAGCACCACGACGGCCAGGTGAACTGGCGCACCTGGCACGCCTACCCGCAGGACGGCCAACTGGTGGCCACCCGGACGAAGGTGGGCGTGCGCGCCTCGGCGCGTCACGCGACCGCCGGATGAACCAAGCGTTCGTACAACTCCCAGTTACACACGTGTGGGTGACGAAGCGCACCGCACCCGTGACGTAACGTCGCAGAGTGATCGAACCGCACGCGCCCGCCCCGCCCGGCACACCGCCGTCCTGGGGCACTCCCGCGCGGCTGCCCGTCCGGCCGGCGACCGGACGTCTCCTGGTCCTCGCGGGCGTCTTCGTCTGCGCGGCCTGCGGACTCGTGTACGAACTCGAACTGGTCGCGCTTGCCTCCTACTTGATGGGCGACTCGGTCACCCAGGCCTCCGTGGTGCTGTCCGTGATGGTCTTCGCCATGGGCATCGGCTCCCTCGTCGCCAAGCGGCTGCGCCGGCTCGCCGCCGCCGGGTTCGGCGCGATCGAGGCGGCCCTCGCGCTGGTCGGCGGCTGCAGCGCGATGGCGCTGTACGGGGTCTTCGCGTGGACGGGCGACTGGGGCGGCCTGTGGGCCGACGGCCCGCGCTGCCTCCTGGTCGCCTTCTCCCTCGCGATCGGCCTGCTGATCGGCGCCGAGGTCCCGCTGCTGATGGAGCTGATCCAGCGCATCCGCCGCCAGGACGCGGGCGGCGCGGTGGCCGACCTGTTCGCGGCGGACTACGTCGGTGCCCTCGCCGGCGGCCTCGCCTTCCCCTTCCTGCTGCTGCCCCGGCTGGGCCAGCTGACCGGCGCGCTCCTCACCGGCACGGTCAACGCGGTCGCCGGCGGTGCCCTGGTCCTCGGCCTGTTCCGCCGGGACCTGACCCGTCGGGCCCGCCGGCTGCTGCTGGTCGCCAACCTCGTCGTCCTCGCGGTCCTGGCCTCCGCCGCCGTGCTCGTCGACGACTTCGAACGGGCCGCCCGGCACGCGGTGTACGGCCCGGACGTACGGGTCGCGCTGCAGACCGGCGTCCAGGAGGTCGTCCTCACCGGTGGCACGCACGGCCGCCCGCTCGACCTCTACCTGGACGGCCGGCTGCGGGTCGGCGGCCGGGACGAGCGCCGCTACCACGAGGCGCTGGTCCACCCGGCGATGACCGGCCCCCACGCGCGCGTGCTGATCCTGGGCGGCGGGGACGGGCTGGCGGCCCGGGAGGTGCTGCGCCACCGGGGCGTGCGCCGCGTCGACATCGTGGAACTCGACGCCGGCCTCCTCCACCTCGCCCGGCACGATCCCGCGCTGTCCCGGCTGAACGGGCACGTGTACGACGACCGCCGGGTCCACACCACCACCGCCGACGCCTTCCGCTGGCTGCGCGGGGCGCCCCGGGCGGCCTACGACGTGGTGATCGCGGACCTGCCCGACCCCGGGATCACGCCCAGCACGAAGCTGTACTCCCTGGAGTTCTACGGCCTGGTCCGCCGGGTGCTGGCCCCCGGCGGCCGGCTGGCCGTGCACGCCGGCCCGGTCTCCGGCAGCGTCCGCACCTTCTGGACGGTGGCCTCGACGCTCCGCGCGGCCGGCCTCGCCACCAGCCCCTACCGCGTCCCGGGCCAGGACCCCGGCCTCGCGGTCGGCCCGCACCGCTCCGCCGGCGCCTTCCACGCCCCGCACGACTGGGGCTTCTTCCTGGCCGCGCCGGGCACCGCCCCGCCCCCGCTGCGGCTGGACCCCGGTGCCCCGCCTCCGCGCACGCTGACCGGCGCCGAGCTGGCCACCGCCGTCCGCTCGGCGGCCCGTACCCGGGTCGCGGGGCTGCCCGCCTCGACATTGGTGCATCCGCGCTACTGACGCGAGGCCGAGGAGGGTACGCACCGGCCGCACCTGGGTAGGCTCAGCCGACATGGAGCACGAGGTCTTCCTTCCGGTTCCGGCCGAGCGGCTGAGGGAGGCGCTCGCCGACCCCGCGCGCGTCGCCCGGGCGGTTCCCGGGCTCCAGCAGGACGCCGGGGCGGACCCCGTCGCCGGCCGGCTGAAGGTGCGCGTCGGCAGCCACTCCATCACCTACCGGGGTTCGCTGCGCGTCTCGCCCGGTCAGGACGGGGCGTACGTCGTCGAGGGCGACGCCGCCGAGACCCGGGGCACCGGCTCGGTCACCCTCGCCCTCACCCTCCGCCTGCGCGACACCGACGGCGGTACCACCGTGACCGTCCAGGGGACCGCCACCGGGAAGGGCCGCGTCGAGGAACTACCGCAGGACGCGGTGACCTCGGCGGCGCTGCGGCTGCTGAGCCGCGCCCTGGAGGCGCTGGGCGAGCGCGGGCCGGAGACCGCCGAGCCGGAGACCGCCGAGCCGCAGCCGGAGGCCGCCGAGCCGGAGCCGGAGGCCGCCGAGCCGGAGACCGCCGAGCCGGAGACCGCCGAGCCGCAGCCGGAAGCCGGCCCGGAGTCCGCCGCCTCGCCCCCCGTTGCCGAGGAGAGCCCCGTACCGCCCCCGGTCTTCGACACCGACGTCACCGACGTCACCGACGTCGGGAACACCGGCACGGAGGGCTTCCCCGCGCCGGGCGAGCCGCCCGCCGAGGCGGCGCACGCCCGGCGGACGATGATCGGCCGCAGCGCGGAGGAGGTGGACCACGCGCCCCCGCGCGGCCGGTACGCGCCCGTGCCGGCGCCCCAGACCGTCGCCGTGACCTCCACGCTCCGCTGGGCGGCTCCCGCGGCGGCGCTGGTACTGGCATCGGCGATCGTCGTGGGCCGCGCGCTGCGCAGAAGACGCTGACCGGGCCGCCCCAGGGGGTGTCTTGTGGATCATGCCGGGGTCGCGGGGCCTGGCACGCGCTCCCCCACTCTCGACTTCGCTCGAGCGGGAGGGGCCCCACCGGCGTTGTCGTCGGTCTCCGACTCCTCCACTCTCGACTTCGCTCGAGCGGGGGACCCCCATCGCGTCGACGCCCTCCTCCGCCTCGCAGCTGCACGCTCCCCCACGCTCGAACACCCTCGCGCGGGGGCACCCCCCGGAAACCGCTGCCGCCGCACCCGCCGCGGCAGCGCCACCGGCCGGCACCGGCCGCATCGCCCCCGCTCGGGTCGGCTGGGAGGCGCCGTCGGTCCAGACCGGTCTGATCCACAAGACACCCCCTGGGACCGGAGCGCCCCTTTGATCATCCGAGTAGGGTCGTCACGTGAGTAACAAGGACATCGCTCTGAAGGCCGGGGACGCGGAAGTGACCCTGCGGCCCGCCCACGGTGGCCGGGTCGGCGGGCTGAAGGTCGCCGGTCTGGAACTGCTCCGGCAAGGTGACCGCTTCGGGTGTTTCCCGATGGTCCCATGGTGCGGCCGGATCCGGGAGGGCCGCTTCCTGGACGGCGCCACCGTCCACCAGATGCCGCTCAACTCGCCGCCGCACGCCATCCACGGCACCGCCCGCGACGGCGCCTGGCGCGTCGCCCGTACGGGTGACGGCGAGGCGGTCCTCACGTACGACCTGGTCGAGCCGTGGCCGTACTCCGGCCGCGTCACCCAGGCGGTGACGCTGACCGAGGACAGCCTGACGCTCACCATGTCGGTGGAGACGTACGACTCGTCCTTCCCGGCGCAGCTGGGCTGGCACCCGTGGTTCAACCGGAACCTGGGCGGTCAGGACGTGCGCCTCGACTTCGACCCGGCCTGGCAGGAGGAGCGCGGCGACGACCACCTGCCCACCGGCAACCGCGTCGACCCCGAGCCCGGTCCGTGGGACGACTGCTTCGGAATGCCGGGCGGGGTGGACGTCACGCTCACCTGGCCCGGGCAGCTGGAGCTCAAGGTGACCAGCCGCGAGGAATGGGTCGTCGTCTACGACGAGCAGGAGGCCGCGGTGTGCGTCGAGCCGCAGACCGGCCCGCCCAACGGCCTCAACACGCTCCCGCGCCTGGTCACGCCCCTGGAACCGCTGGAGGCCACCATGACCTGGAACTGGGCGCGCATCTAAGCTGTCCGACATGACGGACGTTCGCGGCGAGCTGCTGCAGCAGATCAAGGACAAGGCCGTGGTGCACGGCAAGGTGACCCTCTCCTCGGGGCTGGAGGCCGACTACTACGTCGACCTGCGTCGCATCACCCTCGACGGGGAAGCCGCGCCCCTGGTCGGGCAGGTACTGCTGGATCTGACCGCCGACCTGGAGTACGACGCGGTGGGCGGCCTGACCATGGGCGCCGACCCGGTCGCCGCCTCGATCCTGCACGCGGCCGCCGCGCGCGGGAAGCGCGTCGACGCCTTCGTCGTCCGCAAGGCGGCCAAGGCGCACGGGCTGCAGCGGCGGGTCGAGGGCCCGGAGATCAAGGGCCGGCGGGTGCTCGTCGTCGAGGACACCTCCACCACCGGAGGCTCCCCGCTGACCGCGGTGGAGGCGGTGCGCGAGGCGGGAGCGGAGGTCGTCGCCGTGGCGACCATCGTGGACCGCGCGACCGGCGCCGCGGAGAAGATCCGGGAGGGGGCGGGAGTGCCGTACCTCTTCGCCTACTCGAAGGACGACCTGGGGCTCGACTGAGCGGTTTTCCACAGGCTGGACAGGATGTCCGAAGGATCCCGCCGAGTCTGCGAAGATGGCCCCGACGATGACGTCATTCCCTAGGTCAGGGCCGTAATCGCAGAACGCCACCCGCACATACAAGGAGCGGACAGATGCCCATCGCAACCCCCGAGGTCTACAACGAGATGCTCGACCGGGCGAAGGCAGGCAAGTTCGCCTACCCGGCCATCAACGTGACCTCGACCCAGACCCTGCACGCGGCCCTGCGCGGTTTCGCCGAGGCGGAGAGCGACGGCATCGTCCAGATCTCGACGGGTGGCGCCGAGTTCCTGGGCGGCCAGTACAGCAAGGACATGGTCACCGGCGCGGTGGCGCTGGCCGAGTTCGCGCACATCGTCGCCGAGAAGTACCCCGTCAACATCGCCCTGCACACGGACCACTGCCCGAAGGACAAGCTCGACGGGTACGTACGTCCGCTGCTCGCGCTCTCCGAGAAGCGCGTCCAGGCCGGTCTGGGCCCGCTGTTCCAGTCGCACATGTGGGACGGCTCCGCCGAGACCCTCGCCGACAACCTCGACGTCGCGCAGGAACTGCTGGAGCAGGCCCGCCGCGCGAAGATCATCCTCGAGGTCGAGATCACCCCGACCGGCGGTGAGGAGGACGGCGTCTCCCACGAGATCAACGACTCCCTGTACACCACGGTCGAGGACGCGATCCGCACGGCCGAGGCGCTGGGCCTCGGCGAGAAGGGCCGCTACCTGCTGGCCGCGTCCTTCGGCAACGTGCACGGCGTGTACAAGCCGGGCAACGTCGTGCTCCGCCCCGACCTGCTGAAGGAGCTGAACGACGGCGTCGCCGCCAAGTACGGCCGGCCGTCCGGCAGCAAGCCGTTCGACTTCGTCTTCCACGGCGGCTCCGGCTCCACCGAGCAGGAGATCCGCACCGCGCTGGAGAACGGCGTCGTGAAGATGAACCTGGACACGGACACCCAGTACGCCTTCACCCGTCCCGTCGCCGACCACATGTTCAAGAACTACGACGGCGTCCTGAAGGTCGACGGCGAGGTCGGCTCCAAGAAGACCTACGACCCGCGCACCTGGGGCAAGCTGGCCGAGGCGGGCATGGCGGCGCGTGTCGTCGAGGCCACGCAGAACCTGCGGTCCGCCGGCAACAAGATCAAGTAACCGCTCGCGGTACCTCCCGGTGAGCCCGGCGTCTGTCTACGGCGCCGGGCTCGCTGTATACCTGAGGGCATGCCCGACGTCCGGATGGCCTCCCCGCAGGGCAAGTGGATCCTGCTCACCACCGTTCTCGGCTCCAGCATGGCCTTGCTGGACTCGACCGTCGTCAACGTGGCGCTCCCGACCATCGGCCGGGACCTCGACGCGAGCCTCGCCGCCCTCCAGTGGACGGTCAACGCGTACATGGTCACGCTGGCCGGGCTGATCCTGCTCGGCGGCTCGCTGGGGGACCGCTACGGCCGCCGGAAGATCTTCGTGCTCGGCGTGATCTGGTTCGCCGCCGCGTCCCTGCTGTGCGGGCTCGCCCCGACCCCGGGCGTCCTGATCGCCGCCCGCGCACTGCAGGGCATCGGCGGGGCGCTCCTCACCCCCGGCTCGCTCGCCCTGATCCAGGCGTCCTTCCACCCCGACGACCGGGGGAGGGCGATCGGCCTGTGGTCCGGATTCGGGGGGATCGGCGCGGCCGTCGGCCCGTTCCTCGGCGGCTGGCTGGTGTCGGGCCCCGGCTGGCGCTGGGTGTTCCTGCTGAACGTGCCGCTGGCCCTGCTGTGTGCGCCGGTCGCCCTGCGGCACGTCCCGGAGTCCTCCGACGCCCGTGTGCACGGCCGGTTCGACGTACTCGGCGCCGCGCTGGGCGCGCTGGCACTGGCCCTGGTGACGTACGCGCTGATCGAGGCCCGCGGTGGCTCACTGGCGGTCGCCCTCGCCGCGGTGGCGGGGCTGCTGGCCGCCGTCGCCTTCGTGTACGTCGAGAAGCGCCGCCCCGACCCGATGCTGCCGCTCGACATCTTCGCGTCACGGCAGTTCACGGCGGTCAACCTGGTGACCCTCTGCGTGTACGCGGCGTTCGGCGGCTTCTTCTTCCTCACCGCCCTCCAGCTGCAGGTCGTGGCCGGTTACTCGCCCCTGCAGGCCGGGGTCTCCCTGCTGCCGACGACCGTCCTGATGCTGCTGTTCTCGGCCCGCTCGGGCGCCCTGGCCGACCGGATCGGACCCCGCCTGCCGCTCACCGTGGGCCCCCTGCTGTGCGCGGCGGCGATGCTGCTGATGCTGCGGGTCGGCGAGGGCGCCGACTACCTCACGGACGTCCTCCCCGCCCTGCTGGTCATGGGCACCGGCATGGTCGCCCTGGTGGCCCCCCTCACCGCCACCGTCCTCGCCTCCGTGGACACCGCCCGGGCGGGCCTGGCCAGCGGCGTCAACAACGCGGCGGCACGCGCGGCGGGCCTGATCGCGGTCGCCGCGCTGCCGCTGCTGGCCGGGATGGGCCCGGAGGCCTACCGCTCGGCGGCCGCCTTCGACGCGGCCTTCCGCCGGGCGATGCCGATCTGCGCCGGGGTGCTGGTCGCCGGGGCGGTGCTGGCCTTCGCCTTCGTACGCCGTCCGCGACCGGGCTGCCGCCGCCCCGAGTGCCGGACGCACGGCAACGTGACGGCGCCACCGCTGGAGCGCGGCGATCGTCGGGCGTAGCCACGGAAAACCCGCGGCGCTACCGGGGGGCGTGCAGGGTCACCGCTTGAGCTCGGCGTACGCCTCGGCGCTGCTGTCCTGAAGGAACTGCCAGCACCGCTCCGTCTCGTCCTTCTCGTTGATCTCGCCGGCCGCGCGGGCGAGGGCGGCGAGGCAGCGCAGGAAACCGCGGTTGGCGCGGTGGCTCCACGGGACGGGGCCGTGGCCCTTCCAGCCGGACCGGCGCAAGGCGTCGAGTCCCCGGTGGTAGCCGGTGCGGGCGTACGCGTACGACTCGACCACTCGTCCCGCCTCGAAGGCGTCGTCGGCGAGCATGGCCCAGGCGAGCGAGAACGTCGGGTGCTTCGCCGCGACCTCGGCCGGGGGCCGGGACTCCTCGCCCAGCAGGCGGTACGCCTCTTCGTTCTCCGGCAGGTACGTCGGCTCGGGGCCGCCGAGGAGGTTGGTGTGAGTCGTCATGGGGCCAGTCTGCCACTTGTGGCCACGGCTCACGGGGCTCCGGCCGCGTGGGCCCCTGGTGACCATCGTGCCCCGATTCGCCGGTCGGCGCAGCCGGAGAGGCGACCGGAGAGGCGACCGGAGAGGCGAACGGTGCAGCGTGCCCGCCGAGTTCCACGGCGGGCGCCGGCTTCGAGATGCGGTCACCGGTACCTGCTGGATACGCTCGCTGAGTGGCCGGACGATGACGGTCCAAGGCCGCGGCGCTGCAGCCGCCCCACCCCCCTCGAGAAAACGAAGACTTCCGCAATCCCAGCCTCTGCACTGTTCACGCCTCCACGGGAGGAAGGTTGCGATGAGGTTCACCCGCATGCGTACAGCAAACGCCACCGCGGCAGTTGTGGTCGCCATCCCGCTCGCGCTCGGAGGTCTGGCGTCGCAGAGCCGGCCACAGGCCCCGTCTCCCAGCCCTTCGGGGACGTTCGGCTCCGGCTGTTCGGGGCTCTCCCAGAAGGTCGACACGGCCAAGGACAAGGTCAGCGAGGCGGCGGCCGCGTATCCAGAGCTCAGCCAGCTGGTCTCGGCCGCGGTCAGGGCGAAACTGACCGACACCCTCGACGGGAAGCCGGACATCACCCTCTTCGCTCCGAACGCGCAGGCGTTCAAGAACGTGACAGCGTCGCAGCTCGCTTCGCTGCTGAGCGATCAGGGGCAGCTGAAGAAGGTGCTGACCTACCACGTCGTCGACAAGCAGATCACCCCGAACGAGCTCTCCAACGGCTCCTTCACGACGGTCGAGGGCAGCAAACTGACCACGTCCGGCTCGGGCACCGCCTTCAAGGTCAACGGCAAGGCGAACATCGTCTGCGGCAACATCAAGGCCGCGAACGCCACCATCTACGTCATCGACTCGGTCCTCCAGCCCCCGTCCTGACTCCGGAACGGAACTGGACTGCCTGGTGTGGCCCGTCCGGCAGCGGACGGGCCTTGCCGTACCCGGGGAGATTGCGGAGGATGCGGGGAGGGGACCGGGGCCCCCGTGCCGGCATCGGCAGGGGCGGACCGCTACCCGGAGCAACAACAGGAGACAGCGATGTCCCAACAGGCTCGCCCGACCTCTCAGCACCCCGAGGCCCATGAGCCCGAGACCCCGCATCTCGACTTCGCGGGCACGACGCCGTACGAGGACTACGTCAAGGCGGACGTGCTCACCCACCTCCAGCACACCCTCTCCGACGATCCCGGGGAGATGGTCTTCCTGGTCACCACCCAGGTGATGGAGCTGTGGTTCACCGTCATCGTCCACGAGTGGGAGACCGCGGCGAACGCCCTGCGTTCGGACGACGTGCCGACCGCCGTGGCCGCGCTGAAGCGTTCCGTCCGCGAACTGGAGGCCCTCAACGCCTCCTGGAAGCCGCTCGGACAGCTCACGCCCGCGCAGTTCAACTCGTACCGCTCCGCGCTCGGCGAGGGATCCGGATTCCAGTCGGCGATGTACCGCCGCATGGAGTTCCTGCTCGGCGAGAAGTCCGCGTCGATGCTCGTCCCGCACCGGGGCGCGCCGCGCGTGCACGCGGAACTGGAGAAGGCCCTGCACGAGCCGAGCCTCTACGACGAGGTGCTGCGGCTGCTCGCCCGGCGCGGGCACGCCATCCCCGCCGAGGTCCTGAACCGTGACGTGTCCCTGCGCCACGAGTCCTCGGACGCCGTCGAGTCGGTGTGGACGGCGATCTACTCCGGCGACCAGGACGCCGAAGTCGCCCGCCTCGGCGAGGCGTTGACCGACGTGGCCGAACTGGTCTGGCGCTGGCGCAACGACCACCTGGTCGCCACCCGCCGTGCGATGGGCGCGAAGCCCGGCACCGGCGGTTCGGCGGGCGTGGCCTGGCTGGAGAAGCGCGCGCGGAACAACGTCTTCCCCGAGCTGTGGACGGCGAGGTCCCATGTCTGAGCTCGCGGTACGCGCCGAGAAGCTGGACGGCGCGGACGAACTGGCGCCGCTGCGGGACCGGTTCGTCCTGGACGAGACCACCTACCTGGACGGCAACTCGCTGGGCGCCCTCCCCGCGAACGTCCCCGACCGGGTCGCCGACGTGATCCGCCGCCAGTGGGGCGAACTGCGCATCCGTTCCTGGGAGGAGAGCGGCTGGTGGACGGCGCCCGAGCGGATCGGCGACCGCATCGCGCCGCTCGTCGGTGCGGCGCCGGGGCAGATCGTGGTCGGCGACTCCACGAGCGTCAACGTCTTCAAGGCGCTCGTGGCGGCGGTACGCATGGCGGACGGGGACCGTGACGAGATCCTCGTCGACGCGACGACCTTCCCGACGGACGGTTACATCGCCGAGTCGGCGGCCCGGCTGACCGGCCGCACGCTGCGTCCGGTGACCCCGGCCGAGGTACCGGACGCGCTGGGCGCCCGTACGGCGGCGGTCCTGCTCAACCATGTCGACTACCGCACGGGCCGCCTGCACGACCTGCCCTCCCTGACGGCGGCGATCCACGCGTCCGGCGCCCTCGCGGTCTGGGACCTGTGCCACAGCGCGGGCGCGCTGGAGGTGGGCCTGGACGGGCACGGGGTGGACCTGGCGGTCGGCTGCACCTACAAGTACCTGAACGGCGGCCCGGGTTCACCCGCGTACCTGTACGTCCGCCGGGACCTGCAGGACCGCTTCGACAGCCCGCTGCCCGGCTGGAACTCCCACGCGGAACCGTTCGGCATGCGCCCTGCCTACCAGCCGGCGCCGGGCGCCCCGCGCGGCCGTGTCGGCACCCCGGACATCCTCTCCATGCTGGCCCTGGAGGCGGCGCTGGAGGTCTGGGAGGACGTGTCGGTGCGGGCCGTACGGGCCAAGTCCCTGGCGCTGACCGACTTCTTCCTGGAGTGCGTGGAACGGTACGTCCCGGCGGGCCGTGTCGAGTCCCTCACCCCGGTGCGTCACGAGGAACGCGGCAGCCAGATCGCGTTGCGCTGCGACGAGGCCGGGGAGGTGATGCGCCGCCTGATCGAACGGGGCGTCGTCGGTGACTTCCGCCACCCCGACGTACTCCGCTTCGGCTTCACCCCGCTGTACGTGACCTTCGCGGACGTCGAGCGGGCGGCCCGGGTACTGGGGGAGACGGTCGGGGGGTGAGGAGCCCCGCCGGGGGTGTGCATCACCCAGCCCGTCCGGCGTTTGAGGACGAGGCCGTTCAGGCCGACGGGGTCCGGGGCGGAGCCCCGGCGGGGGTCCAGGGGGCGGAGCCCCCTGGCGGGGGCGAAGGGGCGGAGCCCCTGGGGACGGGAAAGGGTAGGGGCGGCGGGGGCGTAGAACCTGCGGCCCCCGCCCACTCCCGGCGGGCCGTCGGCCCGTCGGCCAACCTCGGCCGGCCCCCGGCCCCCCGGCCCCCCGGCCCCCCGGCCCCCCGGCCCCCCGTACAGAACCGTCTATCCTCACCGAGCGTGACATGACACGTCACCGGCCTGGTACCGTCCCGGCCAACGGCCGATTCCCACCTGGTCCGCCGAACCCCCCATCGCCGCTGAGAGGTTGGAGCATGCCGGACGACGCAGCAGCATCCCGCGCCGCCGCCGAGGAGAAGTCCGCCTTCTCGCACCCGTCCGTGGAGCCCGACGCCACCGCTGCCTACGGTGAGCACACCGACCAGGTGATCGACTTCTACGCGCCACAGGGAGCGAGCGGACCCGTCCCCCTGGTCGTCGTCCTGCACGGCGGCGCATGGCGCGCCCCGTACGACCGCCGCCACATCACCCCGTTCGCCGGTTTCCTGGCCCGCCGGGGCTTCGCCGTCGCCAACGTCGAGTACCGCCGCGGCGGTGCGGAGCCGGCGCGGGGCGCGGACGGCCCGGTCGCCGGGCGCTGGCCGGACACCTTCGACGACGTGGCGGCGGCCATGGACGCGCTGCCGGCCCTCGCCCGCGAGGTGCTTCCCCAGGCCGACGTGCGCCGAACGGTGCTCACCGGCCACTCCGCGGGCGGCCACCTGGCGCTGTGGGCGGCGGCCCGCCATGTCCTGCCGGCCGGCGCCCCCTGGCGCACGGACGGCCCCGCCCCCTTGCGCGGAGTGGTGGCCCTCGCCCCGATCGCGGACTTCGCGGCCGCCGCGAAACTGGAGGTCTGCGGCAACGCGGCACTCCAACTCCTCGGCGGAGAACAGGAGTTCGCCGAGCGTCGGCCGTACGCCGACCCCGCCCTCCTCCTCCCCACCGGCATCGCGACCATCGTTGTCCAGGGTCGTGCGGACGTCGACGTCCCGGAGGCGGTCGCCGAGTCGTACGCGGACGCGGCGGCGAAGGCGGGCGAGATGGTGGGCCTGACGCTCCTGGAGGACGTCGGCCACTTCCCGCTGATCGACCCGGCGACGGACGCGTGCGCGGTGGTGGCGGAGGAAATCGCGCAGCTGGCGTGGTGACGCCCGGTGACACACCCGGGGGTGGCCCTGGTCCGGCATCGGGGTGGCTCCGGAGATGTACCCAGGGGCGGCTCTGATCCCACATAGGGCGGCCCCGATCCCACATAGGGGTGGCCCCGGTGACACACCCGGGGGTGGCCCAGGCCCGGCACCGCGGAGCACCCGGCCATGTACCTGAGCGGCCCAGGCCCGGCCCCGGGAGCGGCACCCTGCCATGCCCCAGGGGCGGCCCCTGCCATGACCCCGGGGCGGCCCCTGCCATGACCCCGGGGTGGCACCCGGTCATACCCGTAGTACCTGAGAGCTACCTCCGAGAACAGCTCCCGAGCGGGACGCCGGTGACGGTCCCCGCTCCGTAACTTCCCCTCCTAGACCAGCCCGACGGCCGGTCGGGACCCGAAGGGGAGGCCGGCATGGAGCTGGTACGGACGGCACGCGATCGCGACGGAAAACGGCACCGCGGACCCAGGTGGCTGCGCGCCCTCCTGGCCACCTCGATCACCGCCGCCATAGTGGTCCCCCTCTCCGCCGCGGCCCACCCGGAGATCCCCGCCCCGGCACCCGCCGCCCTCGCCCCCGTGACCGCGGCCACCCTTAGCGACGCCTACGCCGCCAACCGCGCCAACGCCGCGCGGGCCGCCCGGATGGCAGCCGCCCACGGCGACCGGCACCGCGCCGGCGCGGACCGCGGACTCGCCGGCCCGGCCCGCCACCTCCTCGCCTTCGACGGCCGCGGCGCGGGCCTCGCCACGGAGGTGTTCGGCGACCTCGCCCACGCGGACCGGGTGGCCGTAGTGGTCCCGGGCTCCGACACCTCCCTCGACACCTACGCCCGCTTCCACACGGCCGCCTCCGCCCTGTACCGAGAGCTCGGCCGGCAGGCCCCGCCCGGCACCCGTACCGCCGTCGTCGCCTGGCTGGGCTACCGCACGCCCGGCACGGTCAGTACGACCGTCCTCACCGCGGGCCGCGCCGAGCGGGCGGCACCCCACCTCAGGGACCTCGTCGGCGAACTGCGCCGCATCACCGGGCACGCCCGCCTCACCCTGGTCTGCCATTCGTACGGCTCGGTGGTCTGCGGCCGCGCCGCCGCGGGCCTGGCGGTGTCCGACATCGCCCTCATAGGCAGCCCCGGCACGGGCGCCGGCACGGTCGCCGCCCTGCACACCCCCGCCCGGGTCTGGGCGGCCCGCGGCAGCGAGGACTGGGTGGCCGAGGTGCCGCACGTCAGGGCCGACCTGGCCGTCACCACCGTCGGCTTCGGCACCGACCCGGTCTCCCCGGCCTTCGGCGCCCGCGTCTTCGGGGCCGCCGACGCGGAGCACAGCGGCTACTTCACCCCGGGCTCCACGGCCCTCGTCAACCTGGCCCGGATCGTCCTGGGCGAGACCTCGGAGGTGTCCGGTGCCTGAACCGACCACCCGTACACCGTTCCCGCAGGGCATACGGCAGGCCGCCCGCCGCGTGGACGCCGCCACGCCCGCCTCCCGGGACCGCGCGGTCGACGCGCTGCGCGCCTTCGCGATCCTCGGCGTCGTCCTCGGCCACTGGCTGGTCACCGCCCTCGTCGTGGACGACGGCGCGCTGCACACGGCGAGCCCGCTCCGGCACATGCCCTGGTTGGCCCCGGTCTCCTGGCTGTTCCAGACCCTCGCGGTCTTCTTCCTGGTGGGCGGCCACGTGGCGACCCAGGGGTACACCTCCGCCCGCTCCCGGGGCACGTCGTACGGCGAGTGGCTGAGCGGCCGGCTGTCCCGGCTGTTCCGGCCCGTCGCCGCCGTCCTCACCCTGTGGACGGTCGTGGCGACCGCCCTGCTCGCCTCCGGGGTCCCCTACGAAACGGTCCACACCCTGGTCAAGCTGGCCCTGTCGCCGATGTGGTTCCTGCTGGTGTTCGCGGCGCTGACGGCGGCGACCCCGTTGGTCGGCCGGCTCAACCCGCTGTGGCCGCTGGCCGTCGTCCTCCATGTGGACATTCTCCGATTCGGCCTCGGCGTGGACCCGTCCTGGCTCGGCTGGGTGAACGTCGCGGCGGGCTGGCTGGTGCCCTACACCCTCGGCGCGGCCTGGACCCGGGGCGAGCTGGAGGGCCGCCGGGCGGGCTGGGTACTGCTCCTCGGCGGTACGGTCGCCACCGCGGCACTGGTCGGCTGCGCCGGCTACCCGGCCTCGATGGTCGGCGTCCCCGGGGCGGCCGTCTCCAACCTGGACCCGCCGACCCTGGCGGCCGTGACCTTCGGCCTCGCCCAGTGCGGGCTCGCCCTGCTGCTGCGCGACCGCCTGCGCGGCGCACTGCGCCGCCCGGTGACCTGGGCGGCCGTGGCGCTGGTGAACCTCTCCGCGATGACCATCTACCTCTGGCACCAGACGGCCATGATGGCCACCACGGCCACCGCCCTCACGGCCGGCCGCCTGCCGGGCCTGCACACCCTGCCCGACAACCCCGGCTGGGTGGCGTCCCGTCTGGCGTGGCTCCCCGTGTTCGCCCTGGCCCTCGCCGTCTGCTGGACCGCGTTCCGCTGCTACGAGCAGCCCCGCCGCCGGCGTTCCCGCGTGGTCCGGTCGCACCGGCCGTCCCCCGGAAGAGCGGTGGTGGCGAAGCGCCATGTCTAGGGTGGGGCCCGTGACGGAACGGGGGATGCGGCGCGTGCTCACCGGCCCCGTCCTGCGCTGGCTGCGGGTGCTGCGCGACGACCTGTGGACCCCCGGGGCGGATCCGCTGCCCTCGTCCGGATGGCTGCGTCGGCTGCCGCACGGGGTGCTGTGCCTCGCCGCGTTCGGCGTCACCCTCGGGGGTGCGGCCCAGCTCGGGGACGGCGGACACCTGGAGTTCACGTCCGCGCTGCTGGTCGCCGCCGCGCAGGGCGGCGCGGTGGTCCTCGCCATGTGGCGGCCCATACCGGCGTGGTGGCTGTCCATGGCGGCCACCGTGGTGGGGGCCGTCGCGGTGCACGGCCGGCTGCCCGCGAACGGCCCGACGGTGAACTTCACCTGGCCCTGGACCGCGGCCGGGATCATCGCCCACCTGCTCGTGCTGCTGCTGGTCGCGCTGCGGGTGCGCACCCGGGTGTCCGGGGAGGCGCTGGCCCTGACCGTGCTGGTCACCTTTCTCCTGGAGGGGGTGTGGGGTGCGTCGAACTACCAGCCCACCGGGGTGGTCGCGATCGTCCTGTCGGCGGTCGTCGTGGTGCTCGGCATGGCGCTGCGCGGCCGCCGCGAAGCACGCGCGGAACTCGGTCGGCAGACCACGCTCACCGCGGAGGAACGGGCGCGGCGCACACTCCTGGAGGAACGCAGCCGCATCGCCCGCGAGCTGCACGACGTGGTCGCCCACCACATGTCCGTCATCTCCATCCAGGCCCAGGTGGCCCCGCACCTGGTGGAGAACCCGCCCGAGGAACTCAGGGAGAACCTGGCGGGCATCCGCGAGAACGCGCTGGAGGCACTGACCGAGCTGCGCCGGGTGCTCGGCGTGCTGCGCTCCGAACACCCCGAAACCGGCGACTCCCTCGACGGATCGGCCACCGGCACCGCCCCGCACGCCCCCCAGCCCGGTCTGGACCGGCTGGAGGCGCTCGTGGAGAACACCCGAGCCGCGGGTCTGACCGTGGACCTCGATGTCAAGGGGGAGCGGCGGCCCCTGCCGCCGGGCGTCGAGCTGTCCGCGTACCGGATAGTCCAGGAGGCGCTGAGCAACGTGCTGCGGCACGCTCCCGGCGCCACCGCCCGCGTCGAGGTCCGGTACACCTACGGGCTGATCGTGGAGATCGTCAACTCGCCGCCGACGCGGCCCACATCGCCGTCACCGGGCGTCGGGCACGGGTTGCTCGGCATGCGGGAGCGGGTCGCGATGCTCGACGGCTCGCTGACGGCGCACTCCCTGCCGGACGGCGGCTACAAGGTGCTGGCGTACCTCCCTCTGTCCGCGGGCGACGCCGCCCCGCACCTCGTCACCGACCCGAAGGACGACACCGCATGACGAGCAGTCCCATCCGCGTCCTCATCGCCGACGACCAGCAGATGGTCCGGCAGGGTTTCACCGTGCTGCTCAACACCCGGCCCGACATCGACGTGGTCGGCCAGGCGGTGGACGGCCTGGACGCGATCGGCAAGGCCGCCGAACTGACCCCGGACGTCGTCCTGATGGACATCCGCATGCCCGAACTGGGCGGCATCGAGGCCACCCGCCGCATCACCGCCGAGTACCCGGGCATGAGGGTGCTCGTCCTCACCACCTTCGACCTGGACGAGTACGTGTACGACGCACTGCGCGCGGGTGCGTCCGGCTTCCTGCTGAAGGACGCCTCCGCGGACCAGCTCGCCGAGGCGGTCCGGGTGGTGGCCGCGGGGGACGCGCTGCTCGCCCCGGGGATCACCCGCCGGCTGATCGCCGAGTTCTCCCGCCTGGACGGCAGCCGCCGGGCACCGCTGAAGCAACGCGTCGGTGACCTCACGGAACGTGAGACGGAGGTGCTCGCCCTGATCGCCCAGGGCCTGTCGAACGCGGAGATCGCCGAGCGGCTCGTCGTCGCGGAACAGACCGTGAAGACCCACGTGGGCCGCATCCTGGTGAAACTCGGTCTGCGCGACCGCACCCAGGCCGCGGTGTTCGCCTACGAGTCGGGGCTGGTCCGCCCGGGCGGCCGCTGAACCCCCTGCGGGGACGCCCCGTAGTACCTGAGAGGGACCCCGAAGGACCCCTCTCACTGGTGACGCCCACGACCACTCCTCCCGCCTACCTTGAGAACGTGACCGAGACGACGCACACGCAGACGACACCGCCGGGCGCGGGCGCCAGGCCGCGCAGCACGGAATACCGGCTCGCCGCGAACGCCCTGCGGGGGCTGCGGGAGGACCTGTTCCACGACGCCTTCGCCTACCGCCCGCTGCCCAGCATGAACGTCGACGGTCCGATCATCAGCCGGTTCACGCCCCGCATGCGCCAGTACGCCCTGTACGCCCGGCACTGGTTGGTGGCCGCAGTCGCCGTGCTCTCGATGCTGGTGGCCTGGTCGGGCGACAACCGCCGCGGCCTGTTCGCCCTGCTGAGCGGCCTGATCGTCGCCGTCCCGGTCCTGCTCACCCTGATCCGTCCGGTCGGCGCCTTCTGGCTGTCCTTCGTCGCGACGACGGTCATCACCCTGCTGAACAGGGGCTACCCGACGCTCGACTGGCCGTGGCTGCCCGGCCCCGCCGTGTCCCACCTGGCGGTGCTCACGATCGTCGCGATACGCACCCGCCCGCGCACGGCGGCCTGGATGTGGGCGATCACCGGGGCCTACGGCTTGGCCGTCGAGTACCTCTTGGGCCGGGGCGAGTACGGCGTCAACACCGCCCCCATCCTGATCATCGCCGGCATGATCCTGCTGGTCGTCACCGTCTGGCACATACGCCGCGAGGCCCGGCAGGAGGTGACCGCCCAGCAGACCGCGACCGCGCAGGAGCGCTCCCGCCGCACCCTGCTGGAGGAGCGCACCACCATCGCCCGTGAGCTGCACGACGTGGTCGCCCACCACATGTCGGTCGTCGCCATCCAGGCGGAGGCCGCGCCCTACCGGGTGGAGAACCCGCCGCCCGAGCTGGAGCGGGCCTTCGCCACCATCCGGGAGAACGCGGTGGCGGCGCTGGCCGAGCTGCGCCGTGTCCTCGGTGTCGTCCGCGCGGAGGACTACGAGGCCCCGGACGCCCCGCAGCCCACGCTCGCCGACCTGGACGCACTGCTCGCCAACGTGCGGGAGGCGGGCCTCGACGTCGAGAAGGTGGTCACCGGCGCCGTGCGCGAACTGCCGCAGGGTGTCGAGCTGTCGGCGTACCGGATCGTCCAGGAGGCGCTGAGCAACACCCTCCGGCACGCTCCCGGAGCGAGCGCCCGAGTGGAGGTCGGGTACGTTCTCGGCGGGCTCGGCCTGCGCGTGGTGAACGGCCCGCCGCCCGCGCCGTCCCTGGTGAAGCCGCCCCACGGGACCGGCCACGGCATCACGGGGATGCGGGAACGCGTCTCCATGCTGAACGGCGAGATGACGGCGGGCCGTGCGGACGACGGCGGCTACGAGGTGACGGTGTTCCTGCCCGTCGCCACGACGATCGAAGGGGCCGAATGAGCATCCGGGTGCTGATCGCGGACGACCAGATGATGGTGCGCGAGGGGTTCTCCGTGCTCCTGGGCGCCATGCCGGACATCGAGGTCGTCGGCGAGGCGGTCAACGGCCGCGAGGCGGTGGACCGCGTCCGCGAACTGGCCCCGGACGTCGTCCTGATGGACATCCGCATGCCCGAGCTGAACGGCATAGAGGCCACCCGCGAGATAGTGGCGGCGGACGGCACGGCGAAGGTCCTGGTGCTGACCACGTTCGACCTCGACGAGTACGTGTACCAGGCACTGCGCGCGGGGGCCTCAGGTTTCCTCCTGAAGGACGCCTCGGCACGGCAACTGGCCGACGGGGTAAGGGTGGTGGCGTCCGGGGAGGCACTCCTGGCCCCCTCGGTCACCAGGCGGCTGATCACGGAGTTCTCCCGGCTCGCCGACACCCCGCGCATGCCCGCCGCCACCCAGGCCGCCTACGGAGAGCTCACGGAACGTGAGACGGAGGTGCTGGTCCTCATAGCCCAGGGCCTGTCCAACGCGGAGATCGCCGGGCACCTGGTGGTGGCCGAGTCCACGATCAAGACCCACGTGAGCCGGATTCTGGTGAAGCTGGGGCTCAGGGACCGGACGCAGGCGGCGGTGTTCGCCTACGAGGCGCGCTTGGTCACACCGGGCTGAGAACGGGGCGGACCGCCGACACCCCTGGTCAGCAGCCCCGCGGACGGGCTAGCGTCCGGTCATGGCAGCTGCTGACGACCTCGCGTTCGACCCCTGGGACCCGGCGTTCGTGTCCGACCCGTATCCGGCCTACGCCGAGCTGCGGGAGAGGGGGCGCGTGATCCACTACGCGCCCACCGACCAGTGGCTGGTGCCGCACCACGCGGACGTCTCGGCGCTGCTGCGGGACCGCCGGCTCGGGCGGACGTACCAGCACCGGTTCTCGCACGAGGACTTCGGCCGCACCCCGCCCCCGCCCGAGCACGAGCCGTTCCACGTCCTCAACGACCACGGCATGCTCGACCTGGAGCCGCCGGACCACACCCGGATCCGGCGCCTGGTGTCGAAGGCGTTCACACCGCGCACGGTGGAGCGGCTCAGGCCGTATGTGCAGGGTCTGGCGCAGGACCTGGTCGCCGCCCTGGTGAAGGCGGGCGGCGGCGATCTGCTGACCGACGTGGCCGAGCCGCTGCCGGTCGCGGTGATCGCCGAGATGCTCGGCATCCCGGAGTCCGACCGGGCGCAGTTGCGGCCCTGGTCGGCCGACATCTGCGGGATGTACGAGCTGAACCCGTCGGAGGAGACGGCGGCGAAGGCGGTGCGCGCCTCGGTGGAGTTCTCCGACTACCTCCGGGGGCTGATCGCCGAGCGCCGCAGGGAACCGGGCGACGACCTCGTCTCC
Organism: Streptomyces sp. NPDC001348; assembly: GCF_053597535.1. Classification (NCBI taxonomy): domain Bacteria; kingdom Bacillati; phylum Actinomycetota; class Actinomycetes; order Kitasatosporales; family Streptomycetaceae; genus Streptomyces; species Streptomyces sp. NPDC001348. Next base: position 23,547 of record NZ_JBSFIK010000057.1, read on the forward strand.
GGCCTGATCGCGGCGCACGACGAGGGCGACCGGCTCACCGAGCAGGAGATGATCTCGACGGCCGTCCTCCTTCTCAACGCCGGCCACGAGGCCACCGTCAACGCCACCGTGAACGGCTGGTGGGCCCTGTTCCGCAACCCGGACCAGCTGGCCGCCCTGCGCGCGGACCACTCCCTGGTCCCGTCGGCGATCGAGGAGCTGATGCGCTACGACACCCCGCTCCAGCTCTTCGAGCGCTGGGTCCTGGACGAGATCGAGATCGACGGCACGGTGATCCCGAGGGGCGCCGAGATCGCCATGCTCTTCGGATCCGCCAACCACGACCCGGCGGTCTTCGCCGCCCCCGAGCGGCTGGACCTGACCCGGAAGGAGAACCCCCACATCTCCTTCAGCGCGGGCATCCACTACTGCATCGGCGCACCTCTGGCACGTATCGAGCTCGCCGCCTCGATGACGGCCCTCCTGCGGAAGGCCCCGACCCTGACCCTGGCGGCCGAGCCGAAGCGGAAGCCGAACTTCGTGATCAGGGGGCTGGAGGGGCTGAGCGTGGAGGTGGGGTGACGCGAAGCGGGCGGGCGGGGCGTTTCACATCAGGTCCCGCCTCCGCAGCCCCGCCAGCCCGCCACCCACGAGCGCCGCCGCCACACCCAGCAGGACCAGTACCGGCCCCCATTCCATCCGGCCGCCCGGCAGCTTCGGCAGGTGCCCGAAGGGAGACAGGTCCAGCACCAGCCGGGGCGCGTCCAGGGCCGGGCCCACCCAGCCGATCAGCAACACGGCGACGGCCACGCCCCACGCCGCCGTAGCCGCCCGGGGTGCCGCCCCGTACAGCAGCACCGTCACTCCGCCGATCACCCACACCGCCGGCAGCTGGAGCAGGCACGCGCCCAGGATCGGACCGGTCTGCTTCCCGTAGCCGACGGCGAAGCCCGCACCCGCCAGCAGCATGATCAGCGCGGCCCCGCCGAAGGCGAGCGCGAGGTGGCCGGCGGCCCAGCGCAGCCGGCCCACCGCGCAGGCCAGTACCGGTTCGGCGCGCCCCGAGGTCTCCTCGCCGTGCAGCCGCAGCACCGACGCCACGACGTACAGGGCGGCGATCATGCCGAGCATCCCGGTCATCGAGGCGAGGAACGCGTCCGTGAGGCCGCTCCGCCCGCCCATCCGCTCGAAGATCTGCCGTGCCTTGTCGTTGTCGCGGACCAGGTCGGCCGCGCCGTCCGTCATCCCGCCGTACACCACCCCGGCGAGGAAGAAGCCGACGGACCAGCCGAGCAGGCCGCCCCGCTGCAGCCGCCGGGCCAGCGCGCCCGCCGAGCCGAGACGGCCGGCGGGCGGACCCGGTCGCGTGGGCAGGAAGCTCATGCCGAGGTCGCGGCGACCGGCGAGTACGTACGCCACCGTGCCCTGCGCGACGGCCGCCGCGGCGAACAGCAGCAGCACCCACCAGCGTTCGGCGGCGAAGGGCCGCAGGTTCTCCAGCCAGCCGAGTGGCGACAGCCAGGTCGGCACCGAGGAACCGTCGTTCCTCCCCGAGTCGCCCGCGGCGCGCAGCACGAAGGCGGCCCCCAGCACCGCCGCGGTCAGGCCCCGCGCAAGGCGGGCGCTCTCCGTCAGCTGGGCGACGACCGCCCCCGTGGTGGCGAAGAGCATGCCGACGGCCGCGAGGCCGAGCCCGAAGGACAACGCGCCCGTCGCACCCCGTCCGGCCAGACCGGCCGTCACCAGCAGCGCCAGTACGGCGTTCGCCACCGCCGCCGTGAGCAGCGCCGCCGTCAGGGAGGCCCGGCGGCCCACCATGCCCGAGGCCAGCAGTTCGTGACGGCCGCTCTCCTCCTCGTCCCGGGTGTGGCGTACGACGACGAGCAGGCTCGTGACGGCGGCCAGCGCCCCCGCGTACACACCGACGCGCCAGGCGGTCAGCGCGCCGATCGAGGTGTCGAACACCGGGCCGATCAGGGCACGGAAGGAGGCGTTGGTCTCCACTTGCCGTACCAGGTCGGCACGTTCGGCCGGAGTGCCGTACAGGCCCTCGAGGGTGTTCGGCATCGAGAGGACCATCAGGGCGTTCACCGCGGTCCAGGCCGGGATCATCACCCGGTCGCGGCGCAGGGCGAACCGCACCAGCGTGCCGGTGCCGGCGAGGGACGGCCGCGACCCGCTCATCGGGCCACCTCGTGAAGGCCGCCCTGGCCGCCCAGGTCGTCCTGGTAGTGGCGCAGGAAGAGTTCCTCCAGCGTCGGGGGCGTCGACGTGAGGGACCGTACGCCCGAACCGGTCAGCGAGCGCAGCACGGCGTCGAGTCTGTCGGTGTCGACCTGCAACCGCACCCGCCGGCCCCGGACGTCGAGGTCGTGGACGCCCGGCAGCCGTGCCAGCCCGTCGGGCGGGCCGGCGAGTTCGGCGGTGATGCTGGTGCGGGTGAGGTGGCGAAGGTCGGCGAGCGAACCCGTCTCGACCGTGCGGCCCCTGCGGATGATGCTCACCCGGTCGCACAGTTCCTCGACCTCGCTGAGGATGTGTGACGAGAGCAGGACGGTGCGGCCCCTGTCCCGCTCCTCCGCCACGCAGCGCTGGAAGACCTCCTCCATCAGCGGGTCGAGGCCGGAGGTCGGTTCGTCCAGGATCAGCAGGTCGACGTCCGAGGCGAAGGCGGCGACCAGCGCGACCTTCTGCCGGTTGCCCTTGGAGTAGGTGCGGCCCTTCCTGGTGGGGTCGAGTTCGAAGCGGTCGATCAGCTCCGCCCGGCGCCGCGGGTCCAGTCCCCCGCGCAGGCGTCCGTACAGGTCGATGACCTCGCCGCCGGAGAGGTTGCGCCACAGGGTCACGTCCCCGGGCACGTAGGCGATGCGGCGGTGCGCCTCGACCGCGTCCCGCCACGGGTCGCGGCCCAGCACCCGCGCGGCGCCCGCGTCGGCGCGCAGCAGGCCCAGCAGGATCCGGATCGTGGTGGACTTGCCGGAGCCGTTGGGGCCGAGGAAGCCGTGCACCTCGCCGGCCTCGACGTCCAGCTCCAGGCCGTCCAGGGCGTGCGTACGGCCGAAGGACTTGTGCAGCCCGGAGACCGTGATTGCCTTCGTCATGCCACCGAACGTACGCTTCCTTCAGAAATTTGTGAAGGTACCGAAGGTCCCGAAGGACTGGTTAGAGTAGGGGAATGGCGGAAGAGGCGGAGCGGGACCCCGAGTCGGTCTCCAGGTTCGTGGAGCACTTCGCGGCGCAGCTCGTCGAGGCGGGCGTGCCCCGTATGCCCGCCCGGGTCTTCGCCGCGCTCCTGGCCTCCGACTCCGGCACCCTGACCTCCGCCGAACTCGGCGAGCAGCTGAGGATCAGCCCCGCGGCCGTCTCCGGCGCCGTGCGCTACCTCGCCCAGGTGCACCTGGTGTCCCGGGAGCGGGAGCCCGGTTCGCGGCGGGAGCGGTACCGGGTGCACAGCGACCAGTGGTACGAGGCGCTCACCAGCCGCGAGGCGATCATCAAACGCTGGGAGGACGCGCTGCGGGAGGGCGTGGCCAACCTGGGCCCGGACACCCCGGCGGGGCGCAGACTGGCCGAGACCCTGGCCTTCTTCGAGTTCGTCGAGAAGGACGTCGCCGAGATGATGGAACGCTGGCGCGCGTACCGGGAGCGGACCTTCGGCCGCTGACCCGGGTCATCGAGGGTGCGTCCAGATGGGTGATCGATCGGATACTCTCTGTGGTGGCTGGTCTGCATCCGAGGGAGGGCGCATCATGACGTTGATGACAGAGCGACCGACGATAAGCGGCAGCGAGCCCGGCAGCTTCGAGGAACTGTTGGACATCCTCGACGAGCTGAACCTGCGTGACGGCTTCAAGGCCGAGATCTACAGGGGGAACATCGTCGTGTCGCCGTGGTCGAAGGGGTACTACCACCGCGTGATGGAGCAGGTCTGCGAACAGCTCAGGCCGCACCTGCCTCCGGATCACAGCCTCACAGTCGGCCCGTTCCTCTACGTCTTCCCAGGTGACGAGTGCGCTTACGGGCCGGACATCCATGTGGCGCACAAGAGGGTCTTCGAGACGGAGAGCAACCACTTGGACGGCGAAGGCCTGTCCTTCGTCGCCGAACTCACCTCCCCTTCCACCCGGAAGGACGACCCGACGGACAAGGTCATGGTCTACGGACGGGCAGGCGTCCCCGTATACCTCCTCCTCGACATGCAGGAAGAGCAGGCGACCGTCTTCTGGACGCCTTCGGCGAAGGGGTACGAGTCACACTGCACCAAACCCTTCGGTGAGAAGCTCCACGTCCCCGAGCCCTTCGACTGCCCCCTCGACACCACCGGCTTCCAGGCCCCCACCTCACCCTGAAGGCACCGTAAGCCCCCAGGCCCCCTCCACCACCCGCCACGTCCGTCTCCGCACCGGCCCCGACACCCCCGCGTCGGCCCGGTAGCGGAAGTCGGCCCCGGTGACCGTCACCGTCCTCCCGGACGCCAGCAGCGGTGACGCCTCCGCGCCCACCGACAGCGGACGTACCTCCACGTCGGCCACACCGGAGGTGCCCGGCGTCACCGAGACGGCCTCCACGGGCTGGTCGAGGCCGATGACCGTCTCCCCGTCGACCTCCACCCGCAGCCGGGACGGTCCGGGGGCCGCAGCGGCGGGGGCGGGGTGGGAGGTGAGGGTGCGGACCAGCGAGCGGTACCGGGTGCGCAGCCTCGCCCGCCCGGCCGGCGACGCCCCCGGCTCGTCCGCCTCGGCCTCCCGCAGGGGAACCGGCGGAATCCGCAGCGCGCCCAGCACCACCCCGTCGCTCTCGTCGACCAGCAGGTCCATGCGCCGCTCCACCCCGTCCAGCACCGCCCGCGCCCCCGCGACGGCACCCGTCGGCACGCCCAGCGTCTCGGCCAGGGTCAGGGAGCCGCCCACCGGCACCATGGACAGCACGCAGCCGGCCAGCTCCCGCCGCCGGTGCAGCAGGGTCACCGCCCGGACCAGCGCCCGGTCGTCGCCCACGACCACCGGCCGCCGCGAGCCCCGCCGGGTCAGTGCCCGGGCGAATTCCTCGGGATCGTCCGGCAGGCACACCTTCGTGGCCGCACCCGCGCTGAGCACGTCCTTCGCGATCCGCACCGCCTCCCCGTCCGTGTGCCGGGCGACGGGATCGATGATCACCAGCAGCTGTTCGGACGTCGCGGAAGTCGCCACCTCGGTCCTGCCTCGCTTCCTCGGGTAGCATCTTTGTGCAAGAGCCCCTTGCGCTATTGCGCCAGGGGCTTCGTCTATTCCGGGGCATCCGGTCCGACGGTTGTGTGCGGCCAACGACGGTCGCGGTGGCACGCGGCGGTGAAGCCTACGCGTACGCCCCTGACCTTGGACATGCCCCACCCGGAAGGGGTGTACGCGCGTGCCCGCACTTGTGCTGCTCGGTGCTCAGTGGGGTGACGAAGGCAAGGGAAAGGCGACCGACCTGCTCGGTGGCTCGGTGGACTATGTCGTTCGCTACCAGGGCGGCAACAACGCCGGCCACACGGTGGTCGTCGGCGACCAGAAGTACGCACTCCACCTCCTCCCTTCCGGAATCCTCTCGCCCGGCTGTACGCCGGTCATCGGTAACGGCGTCGTCGTCGACCCGTCGGTCCTGCTCTCCGAGCTGAGCGGACTCAACGAGCGCGGCGTCGACACGTCGAAGCTCCTCATCAGCGGTAACGCGCACATCATCACGCCGTACAACGTCACCGTGGACAAGGTGACGGAGCGCTTCCTCGGAAAGCGCAAGATCGGCACGACCGGGCGCGGGATCGGGCCGACGTACGCGGACAAGATCAACCGCGTCGGCATCCGGGTGCAGGACCTGTACGACGAGTCGATCCTGACCCAGAAGGTCGAGGCGGCCCTCGACGTCAAGAACCAGGTCCTCACCAAGCTGTACAACCGGCGCGCGATCGCCGTCGACCAGGTCGTCGAGGAGCTGCTGGGCTACGCCGACAAGCTCGCGCCGTACGTCACCGACACGGTCCTGGTCCTCAACCGGGCCCTGGAGGAGAACAAGGTCGTGCTCTTCGAGGGCGGCCAGGGCACGCTCCTCGACATCGACCACGGCACGTACCCCTTCGTCACCTCCAGCAACCCGACCGCCGGCGGCGCCTGCACCGGCGCCGGGGTCGGCCCGACGAAGATCAGCCGGGTCATCGGCATCCTGAAGGCGTACACCACCCGTGTCGGCGCCGGTCCCTTCCCGACGGAGCTGTTCGACGAGGACGGCGAGGCGCTGCGCCGCATCGGCGGCGAGCGGGGTGTCACCACGGGCCGCGACCGCCGCTGCGGCTGGTTCGACGCCGTGATCGCCCGTTACGCGACCCGGGTGAACGGCCTGACCGACTTCTTCCTCACCAAGCTGGACGTCCTCACCGGCTGGGAGCAGATCCCGGTCTGCGTGGCGTACGAGATCGACGGCAAGCGGGTGGAGGAGCTGCCGTACTCGCAGACCGACTTCCACCACGCCAAGCCGGTCTACGAGACCCTGCCGGGCTGGTCCGAGGACATCACCAAGGCGAAGTCGTTCTCCGACCTGCCGAAGAACGCCCAGAACTACGTCAAGGCGCTGGAGGAGATGTCCGGCGCCCCGATCTCCGCGATCGGCGTGGGCCCGGGCCGGGACGAGACGATCGAGGTCAACTCGTTCCTGTAGGACACGGGCGCGTATCCCCCCTGGGCCGGTCATGGACATGAGCATCCTTGACCGGCCCTTGGGTTGTTCGTGGTTCCGCGCGGAAGGGGCCGAGGCAAGCATCTACGCGGGTAGTTGCCGTTCCACCCGTTCTCTGCTCGCTCCCCAGCTCCAGGAGTCCCGAATGCCCGTCAGTCCCATGAACCGCCGTGAGTTCGTGCAGAAGTCGGCCGCGACCGGCGCGGCGGTCGCCGTCGCGGGTGCGGTCGGCACCGGTACCGCCGAGGCCGCCGGGCGCAAGCCCGACTGCAAGCCCCGTACCTGGTCCTTCTCCGTCCTGGGCACCACCGATCTGCACAGCCACGTCTTCGACTGGGACTACTACAAGGACGCGGCCTACAGCGACAAGGCCGGCAACTCCGTGGGCGTGGCCCGTGTCGCCACCCTCATCAAGCAGCAGCGCGCCGCCAAGGGCGAGGACCGGGTGCTGCTGGTCGACGCCGGTGACATCATCCAGGGCACCTCGCTCGCCTACTACTTCGCGCGCGTGGACCCCATCACCGACGGCGTGAAGCACCCGATGGCCGTCGCCATGAACCACATGCGCTACGACGCCGCCGCGCTCGGCAACCACGAGTTCAACTACGGCATCGACGTGCTGCGGAAGTTCGAGAGCCAGTGCCGTTTCCCGCTGCTCGGCGCGAACGCGCTGGACGCGAAGACCCTGCGCCCCGCGTTCCCCCCGTACACCGTGAAGAAGATCCGCGTGCCCGGCGCCCCCGACATCAAGGTCGGCATCCTCGGCCTGACCAACCCCGGCATCGCGCTGTGGGACAAGGACAACGTCAGCGGAAAGATGGTCTTCCCCGGCCTGGTGGAGCAGGCGAGGAAGTACGTGCCGAGGCTGCGCGCCCTCGGCTGCGACGTCGTCTTCCTCACCGACCACTCCGGGCTCGACGGCTCGTCGTCGTACGGCGACGAACTCCCGTACGTCGAGAACGCCTCGAACCTCGTCGCCGAGCAGGTTCCCGGCATCGACGCGATCCTCGTCGGCCACACCCACGTCGAGGTCCCGTCCTACACCGTGAAGAACGCGGAGACCGGCGAGGACGTCCTGCTCTCCGAGCCGTACTGCTGGGGCTACCGCCTCAGCGTCTTCGACTTCGAACTGGAACTGCACCACGGTCGGTGGAAGGTCACCGGCAAGACCGCCCAGACCCTCAACCCGAACACCGTGGACGAGGACCCGGAGATCAAGAAGCTCCTGGAGGCCGACCACGAACTGGTCGTGAAGTACGTCAACACGGCGGTCGGCACCTGCACCGAGGACCTCTCGGCGGCGGAGTCCTGCTGGCAGGACGTGCCCATCATGGACTTCATCCACAAGGTGCAGGCGGACACGGTGAAGGCGGGCCTGTCCACGGCGGACGCGGCGCTCCCGCTGATCTCGGTGGCGGCACCCTTCAGCCGCACGGCGGACATCCCCGCGGGGAGCGTGACCATCAAGGACATCGCCGGGCTCTACATCTACGACAACACCCTCTACGGCAAGAAACTGACGGGCGCTCAGCTGAAGGACTACCTCGAGTACGCGGCGAAGTACTACCACCAGGTCCCGTCGGGCACGAAGGTCGACACCGCCACCCTCACCAATGCCAACAACTTCTGGGACTACATGTACGACACCGCCGCGGGCGTCGACTACGAGATCGACATCGCCCGGGCCGAGGGCTCGCGGATCAGGAACCTCACGTACCAGGGCAACCCCGTGGCCGACGACCAGGTCTTCGTCGTCGCCGTCAACAACTACCGGGCCAACGGCGGTTCGGGGTACCCGCACATCGCGGCCGCGGAGATCGCCTACAGCTCCACGAACGAGATCCGCCAGCTGATGATCGACTACGTGACGGCGAAGAAGACCCTCGACCCGAAGGACTTCGCGGCCGTCAACTGGAAGCTCACCCAGGACGGCACGCCGGTGTTCTAGACGACCGGGCGGTGGTCGGCGGGCGGCGGCTACTTCAATCCGATGGCGGCGCAGTCCGACGCGTACTTCGGAGTGCAGAGCTGCTTGACGGTGTAGACGCCGTCCGCGATCACCGTGTCCTTGATGTTCTTCCTCGTGAGGGAGACCACCGGCACCAGCGCGGCCGGGATCTTCTTGCTGGTCGGGCTGTTCACCGTGTCCTGGGTCAGCGCGTCGAACTGGATGTCGCGGCCCTGGACCTTGTACACCGCCATCTCCGCCGCGTTGGTGGCCTCTTCCAGGAACGACTTGTACACCGTCATGTACTGCTCACCGGAGATGACCCGCTGCACCGCGTCCAGGTTCGCGTCCTGCCCGGTCACCGGCGGGATCCGGGTGGCGCCCGCCTCCTTCAGCGCCTCGATCACGGCGCCCGCCATACCGTCGTTGGCCGAGTAGACGGCGGCGATGTTGCTGAGGCCGAGGGCCTGGATCGCCTTCTTCATGTTGGCCTTGGCGACGTCCGGCGACCACTTGTCCGTGTCGTACATCTCGGCGATCCGGACCTTGTCCTTGAGCTCGCCGACGGCGCCTTCCTTGAACTTCCCGGTGTTCGGGTCCGCGGGGTCGCCGTTCATCATGACGATCTTGCTGGTCGCCGCCTTGGTGCCGAGGGCTTCGAGGATGGCGCGGCCCTGGACCTCGCCGACGAGTTCGTTGTCGTGCGAGACGTAGGCGTCGATCGGGCCCTGTGCGAGCCGGTCGTAGGCGATGACGGGAATGCCGGCGTCCTTCGCCTTCTGGACGTCCGGCGCGATGGCCTTGGAGTCCAGGGCGTCCACCACGATGATGTCGACCTTCTTGGACACCATCTCCCGGAACTGCCGACTCTGTCTGTCCTGGCCGGCTTCGGCGTTGGCGTAGTCCACCTTGCCCTTGCCGTTGGTGAGGGAGGCGACCTCCTTCTTGAAGATCGGGTAGTCGAAGGCCTCGAAACGGGCCGTGTCCTTGTCGGGCAGGAGCAACCCCACCGTGATGTCGTCGCCCTTCTTGGGCGTCGCGGTGCTGCCGCCCCCGTCGATGCTGTCGACGGTGCCGCACGCGGCGAGCGTGAGGGCCGAGGCGGAGGCGGTCAGGGTTATGGCGATAGCGCGTACGGGGGGCCTACGGGTACTGCACACCTCGGTGCCTTCCGTGGGGGGGAGCATCATGCGTGAACCGATGATGTGCATGGAAGGAAACTCAGAGAGACCGGGCGACGTCAAGACGTAAGGACATCAAGGCGTGGAGGTCCTGTGCACGTTGCCCCGCACTTTCCCCACCGGGTGCCGGTCGCCGCAGGTCAGGCGCGGAACGCGGAATCTCGAACGATCGACGGACTCGCGTCACGATCGTGACACGAGTCCGTCAACTACCGGTGGATAGGCGGAGATTGGTTCAGCTGAACACGATCATCGAGCCCTGCGCCAGGCTCCGTGTCGCCGCCGCGTGCAGCCCCAGCCAGACGTGCCGTTCCCGTGCGAACGGGCTCGGGTCGTACGGGGCGGCCACGGCGGGTTCCTCCAGTCCCGTCGGCGCCCGCGGCGGTTCCGGGGCGGCCGGGGGGTTGGCGGGGTCGATGCCGATCGACTGCGCCACCAGCTCCAGCTCCCTGAGCAGCGACTGGGCGGAACCCAGCGGGCCGCCGCCGGCCAGCAACTCGTCGTTGGAGAGCGGGCTCGGGAAGTCCACCGGGACGTAGGCGCCCGCGTGGTCGTAGTGCCACACCAGATGGGACTGCTGGGCCGTCGACTCGAACATCTCCAGCAACTGCTCGTAGTCCCCGCCCAGTTCGTCCACCGGGGTCACCGGCAGTCCGCACACCTGGAGGAGGTAGGCGCGGCGCAGGAAGTGCAGCGCGTCGTAGTCGAAGCCCGCCACCGGCGCGACCTCACCGGACAGGCCCGGCATGTACTGGTACACCGGCACCGGTGGGAGACCGGCCTCGGTCAGCACCTTGTTGTATTGCGCGAGCTCCTCGGCGAACGGGTTGTCCGGGGTGTGGCACAACACGTCGACGAGCGGGACCAGCCACAGGTCACAGGCCAAAGAGGGCTCCTCGCATCAGCACGCGTACAGCATGGCGGTGGACAGGGAAGCGTAGTCGGTGCCGTACCCGGTCAGCTCCCCCCGTGCACGTCCCATACCCACTCATTCGCCGGCCGGCCGGTCGATGAGGCTCAGGGAGTGCGCGTTGTACGCGGCGACGATCCCGCGGGCCGACGCGGAGTCCCGGCGGGCGAGGGCGTCCACCAGTTCGGTGTGGCCCGACCAGAGCCGGCCGCGCAGGTCGGACAGGCGGCGCAGGTGCTGCACCGTGCACACCCAGGACTGCACCCGCAGCCGGTGCAGGAAGTCCGAAAGATAGGGGTTGCCGAACAGGGAGCTCAACTCGCGCCAGTAGCGCAGGTCGTAGCCGATCAGGACGGTGAGGTCACCGGCGGCGGCGGCGCGCTTGGCCTCCTCGCCGCGGCGGCGCACCCCGGCGAGCGCGGCCACCCCGCGCGGGTCCTCCGGGTCCGGGAGGCCCTCGTGGCCCTCGGCGAGGGCCAGGAACATGCCGTCGGTGACCAGGCGGCGGGCCTCGATGATGTGCCGGTGGTCGGCCGGCGTGTACTCGGGGACCCGGAAGCCGCGGTGCTGGTCGGCCTCCAGGACCCCCTGCGCGGACAGGTCGACCAGCGCCTCGCGGACCGGTGTCGCGGAGACCCCGTACTGCTCGGCGATCTCCTTCACGGTGAACGCCCGCCCCGGTTGGAGCCGCCCGGCCAGCACCTCGTCGCGTAGCGCGTCCGCTATCTGCTGGCGCAGGGTACTGCGGGTCACGGCACCGGTGCCGGGCATGGTCGGGCGGCTCTCCTCACGCGTGCGGGTGGGTGTTCGCTTATGTCTACGAGCACGCCACCTTACGCGTTCGAAGCGATTGCATACCGGGCTGTGACGACGGCGACTTCGTCACCCGGTGTACTCGTCGGCCACGCTCAGCGCGGCGTCCAGCGCGGCCAGTCCCTCCTTCAGGTCCGCCTCGCTCACGTTGCACGGCGGCACCACGTGCGTCCGGTTCATGTTCACGAAGGGCCACAGTCCGTGCTGCTTGGCCGCCCCGGCGAACGCCGCCATGGCCGCGTTGTCCTGCCCGGCCGCGTTGTACGGCACGAGCGGCTCCCGGGTCTCGCGGTTCTTCACCAGCTCCAGCGCCCAGAACATGCCTACGCCCCGCACCTCGCCGACGCTCGGGTGCCGCTCGGCCAGCGCCCGCAGCCCCGGTTCCAGCACCGAGGAGCCCAGCGCGGCCGCGTGTTCGACGATGCCCTCCTCGGCCATCACGTTGATCGTGGCGACCGCCGCCGCGCAGGCCAGCGGGTGCCCGGAATACGTCAGGCCGCCCGGGTAGGGACGCCTGGCGAACGTCTCCGCTATCTTCCCGCTGATCGCGACGCCGCCGAGCGGCACGTACCCGGAGTTCACGCCCTTGGCGAAGGTCATCAGATCGGGCACGACGCCGAACAGGCCGGCCGCGAACCACTCGCCGGTCCGCCCGAACCCGGCCATGACCTCGTCCAGGACGAAGACGATCCCGTACTTGTCGCACAGCTCACGCACCCCGGCGAGATAACCGGGCGGCGGGACCATGATCCCGGCCGTTCCCGGGATCGTCTCCAGGATGATCGCCGCGACCGTCCCCGGCCCCTCGAAGGCGATGGTGGTCTCCAGGTGCTCCAGCGCCCGCGCGCACTCCTGCTCCTCGGTCTCGGCGTAGAAGCGGGAGCGGTACAGGTAGGGCGCCCAGAAGTGGACGACCCCGGCGGAGCCGCTGTCGGAGGCCCAGCGCCGCGGGTCGCCGGTGATGTTCACCGCCTGCTGGGTGCCGCCGTGGTACGACCGGTACGCCGACAGCACCTTCGGGCGGCCGGTGTGCAGCCGGGCCATGCGCACCGCGTGCTCGACCGCGTCGGCACCGCCGTTGGTGAAGAAGATCCTGTCCAGGTCACCGGGCGTCCGCTCGGCGATCAGCCGGGCCGCCTCCGAGCGCGCCTCGACGGCGAACGCCGGCGCGAAGGTCGTCATCGTCGCGGCCTGCTCCTGGATCGCGGCGACGACCTTCGGGTGCTGGTAGCCGATGTTGGTGAAGACGAGCCCGCTGGAGAAATCCAGGTACCGCTTGCCGTCGTAGTCCCAGAAGTACGACCCTTCGGCGCCGGCGACGGCGAGCGGGTCGATGAGCTCCTGCGCGGACCAGGAGTGGAAGACGTGCGCACGGTCCGCGGCCTTGACGGCCGCGCCGGCCTGAGGGTTGGGCTGTGGGGTCATGCGGGCGAGCGTAGATGTCCGGGACGGGGGACCGGAATCGGCTTCCTGTTCCGTCGGCGGGGGGTTTCCGCGACAGGTTGTCGCACGCGTGCGCGTCGAGGGGACGTCGATGGCGTCACCTGTTACGGAACTGTGGATGCCGCTCGGTGCGGCGGCGATCAGGGCCGCACTATTCTCGCTCTGTTGCACATGCGCAGATTTCGGGCCTATCGGGGGAGGCGGCGCGGCGATGGAGAAGCTGAGGCCGGGGGAACCGCATCGGATCGGGGCGTATCGGCTGCTGGCGCGGCTGGGTGCGGGCGGCATGGGGCAGGTGTATCTCGCCCGGTCGGAGCGGGGCCGTACGGTCGCCGTGAAGCTGGTGCGTGAGGAACTCGCCCGGCAGGAGGAGTTCCGGGCCCGGTTCCGGCAGGAGGTGCAGGCGGCGCGGCGGGTCGGCGGTCACTGGACGGCGCCGGTACTGGACGCGGACACCGAGGCGGCCGTGCCCTGGGTGGCCACCGGGTACGTGGCCGGGCCCAGCCTGGAGCAGGTCGTCGGCCACGACCACGGCGCGCTGCCCGAGCGGTCGGTGCGGATCCTCGCGGCCGGGCTCGCGCACGCGCTGAAGGACATCCACGCCGCCGGGATCGTCCACCGCGACCTCAAGCCGTCCAACGTGCTGGTCACCATCGACGGGCCGCGCGTCATCGACTTCGGCATCGCGCGGGCGCTGGAGACCCTGGCCGGGGACGGACTCACCCGCACCGGCTCGCTGGTCGGCTCGCCCGGGTTCATGGCGCCCGAGCAGGTGCGCGGCGACCGGATCACGCCCGCCTGCGACGTCTTCTGCCTCGGCTCGGTGCTCGCCTACGCCGCGACCGGCGCGCTGCCCTTCGGAACGGCGGGCACCGGAGCGCACGCGGTGATGTTCCGCATCGCCCAGGAGGAACCCGGCCTCGAGGGCGTCCCCGAGGGCATCGCCGACCTCGTCCGCGACTGCCTGCGCAAGGACCCGGCCGCACGCCCGACGCTGGACACGATCCTGGAACGCACCGGCGCGGAGGACACGGTCTCCGGGGGCCGTTCCCTCGACCCCTGGCTGCCGGGGGCGCTCGTCGCCCAGCTGGGGCGGCACGCGGTGCGGCTGCTGGACACGGAGGACCCGGAGGGGACGGCGGGGACGGCCGGAACCGGTCCCGGGGCGGACCGGGCGCAGCCGCCGGTGCCCGCCCCCGCCGTACCGGTCGCCTCCCCGGAGCACGCCCCCGCCTCCGACGAAACCTCGATGCCGCCCCCGCCCGGAGACCCGCGCCCGCAGGGGCAGCAGGGCGGCGGCGTGCCGCTGAACCACCTCCCCACCATGGTCGCCGGGCAGACGCCCCCGCCCGGCACCCCCGCGCCGCACCCCGTGTACGGCTATCCCCAGCAGCATCCGCAGCCCGCCGCCTACGGCCATCCGCAACAGCCCGGTGCCCAGGCGCCGTACAACCCGTACGCCGGCTACGGTGCGACCCCGCCGTACGGCCCGCCGCCCGTCGGTGTGGGACCGCAGCCGCCGCGCGGCAACGGGCGGTCCACCGCGGTGCTCGTAGTGGTCGCGCTGGTCGTCGCGCTCGCCGCGGGAGGCTCGGTGTACGCGCTCATGAAGGGCGGCGGCGACGACACCGACGCGGGCACGGTCAGCCCGTCACCGAGCGCCACCGGAGCGCCCACCACCCCGGGGCCCACCCCGGCCACCACGGAGCCGGAGTCCCCGTCGGCGTCGGCCTCGGCCTCGGCGTCGGACGGCCCGATCCCGGGCCCGTACCTGGGCACCTGGTCCTCGTCGATCGACAACGGCCTCGGCCACCACACCCGCGAACTGACGCTCCGGCAGGGCGAGGTGGGGGACACGGTCCTCACCCTGGTCGCCGACGGCCCCACCAGGGACGGCGGCACCTATCACTGCGTCTTCGAGGCGGACCTCGACCGGCAGCCGGGCAGTGACGGGCCGCTGGAGATCGGCCCGTCCGACGTCACGGTCGGGGGGCCGAGTCCGACGTGCAAGCCGGGCGACGCGAGCGAGGTCACGCTGCTGCCCGACGGCCGGCTGCGCCGCGACATGCGGGGCAGCGGGGACAGCCTGACCTACACCAGGGAATAGCCCGCCGGACGTCCGGCGGGCTCAGCGGGGTTCCGGGGGCCGCTGGCGCGGCATGTTCGGGCGGGCCGTGGCGGGCGGGACGGGGAAGCGGCCCGTGGGGGACGCGGTGTCCGGCCGTGGTCCCGAGGCGGCCGCGGCGGTCTGGATCCCCAGCGGTGTCGGGCCGGTCCGGAACTCCACCATCCAGCCGGCGGTCTCAGCCCGCACCAGCTCGGTCACGTCCTCGGAGAACTTCCGCAGCACCCCGAGGCACCGCTCGGTGGCCTCCGCGGCCGTGCCCTCCGCCGGCCCGAGCACCTCCCGCACGCTCTCCGACGCCCAGTCGAACTGGAGCACCTGCAGCCGCCGCTGCACGGCCTGCGCGGTGGCCACGTCCCTTATCCATCCGGACGTGACCCCGAAGCACCGGTCCACGGCGACGCACGCCACCGCGAGCATGAACGCGAGGTACCCCCAGGGAGCGATCCCGCCGACCGCCCCGGTGATGTCCAGCAGGGGCAGCGCGGCCCCGCACACCGTCCCGGCCGCCGCTCCGCCCCGGAGCATCCGTGCGCCGCGCCGTTTCCACACCCGGTCCTCGAGGTACCAGGCAGCCGTGTCCAGCGCGCCCCGCTCCACCCACCGGTACAGCTCGTCGAGCCGCTCCGCCGGCTCTCCCCAGTCCCCGAGCGGGAACGGCCGCCCGGTCAGATCGCCCGGCCGCAGCCCGGCCGCCCCCTCGCCCCGCCCGTCCTGAGGCGGACCCTCGGGCTGCATCTCCGGCTGACCCACCCGGCACTCCCTACTGATTCCGACCGACTGATCCCGACGACCGACCCCGACCCACCGATTCCGGCCCACCGATCCCGTTCGTCACGCTGCGTGATAGCGGATGCCGATGCGCGGAACCCTTCCTACCGCCCAACGGGTGGCGGCGGTGCGGCTTCCGTCGCTTTTCCGCCCGTAAGGGGGCCTTGATCAGGTATAGGGCTGCCGCAAATGTCACTCGAAAGAGTGCTGGGGCGATGGGCGAGTTGACCACGTAGGCTCGTGCACACGGAGGAAACGACGAGACCAGGAGCTGATCGTGATACCCGGTGGTGGCCAGCCCAACATGCAGCAGCTGCTCCAGCAGGCCCAGAAGATGCAGCAGGATCTGGCGAAGGCGCAGGAGGAACTCGCGGCCACGGAGGTCGACGGGCAGGCGGGCGGCGGGCTGGTGAGGGCCACGGTGACCGGTGCCGGCGAGCTGCGCGCGCTGAAGATCGACCCGAAGGCCGTGGACCCGGAGGACACCGAGACTCTCGCCGACCTGATCGTCGCGGCCGTGCACGCGGCCAACGAGAACGCGCAGACGCTGCAGCAGCAGAAGCTCGGTCCGCTGGCCCAGGGTCTGGGCGGTGGCAGCGGCATTCCGGGTCTGCCTTTCTAAGACCCGGCGCGGCCAACTACGGTACGTACCGTAAGACTCCAGGAAGGGCAGTCCGTTGTACGAAGGCGTGGTCCAGGATCTCATCGACGAGCTGGGGCGGCTGCCCGGCGTCGGTCCCAAGAGCGCGCAGCGGATCGCCTTCCACATCCTGCAGGCGGAGCCCACGGACGTACGGCGGCTCGCGCAGGCGCTCCTCGAGGTGAAGGCGAAGGTCCGCTTCTGCGCGACGTGCGGCAACGTCGCGCAGGAGGAGCTGTGCGGCATCTGCCGTGACGCCCGCCGGGACCCGGCGGTGATCTGCGTCGTGGAGGAGCCCAAGGACGTCGTCGCGATCGAGCGGACCCGGGAGTTCCGCGGCCGCTACCACGTGCTCGGCGGCGCGATCAGCCCGATCGAGGGCGTCGGCCCCGACGACCTGCGGATCAGGGAGCTGCTGGCCCGCCTGGCGGACGGTACGGTCACCGAGCTGATCCTGGCCACCGACCCCAATCTCGAGGGCGAGGCGACGGCGACGTACCTTGCCCGCATGATCAAGCCCATGGGTCTGAAGGTCACCCGGCTGGCCAGCGGCCTGCCGGTGGGTGGGGACCTGGAATACGCGGACGAGGTCACCCTCGGCCGTGCCTTCGAGGGGAGACGACTCCTAGATGTCTGACGCCACGCTGCACGACTCGACGCGGAACCCGGACGACTTCGCGGTCCAGATCGCGGACCAGGTGGAGAGTTTCCTGGTGGCCGTCACGGAGGTGGCCAAGGGCGACGAACCGGACTCGGCCGTCCCCTTCCTCCTCCTGGAGGTCTCCCAGCTCATGCTGGCCGGCGGCCGGCTGGGCGCCCACGAGGACATCGTCCCCGACGAGCGCTACGAGCCGGACCTGGGCCCGGAGGCCGACGTGGACGAGCTCCGGGAGAACCTCGCCCGCCTCCTGGAGCCGATCGACGTCTACTCCGAGGTCTTCGACCCGTACGAGCCCCGCAAGGCGCGGGTGCCCGCCCGGATCTCCGACGACCTGGCCGACGTCATCACCGACCTGCGCCACGGCATGGCCCACTACCGGGCCGGCCGCACCACGGAGGCCCTGTGGTGGTGGCAGTTCTCCTACTTCTCCAACTGGGGCGGCACCGCCTCGGCGACGCTGCGGGCCCTGCAGTCCCTGGTCGCCCACGTCCGCCTGAACCAGCCCCTGGAGGAACTCGACGGCCTCGACACCGACCAGGACCTCGGCGACGAGGCCCTGGAGTTCGAGGCGGGCCGGGTCATGGCGGAGGAGATCGGGGAGCCGCTGGGGGTGCGCCCCGGCCGGGGCGCGGTGTAGCCGGCGCGGGCGCCGTCCCGGTGCGACTGTGAGCCCTGGCACTTTCCGAGTGGGGCGGCCCGGGCTGGGCATGTGCTGTTCCGGACGGGCCGCCGACATCTCACGATGCGATACCGCAGAGGGGAAAAGTGGGCGCTCGTTAGACTGAGCCGACCGAGTACATACCGGAGCGAGGAGCGCACGTGGGCCTTGTCGTGCAGAAGTACGGAGGCTCCTCCGTAGCCGATGCCGAGGGCATCAAGCGCGTCGCCAAGCGGATCGTGGAAGCCAAGAAGAACGGCAACCAGGTGGTTGTCGTGGTCTCCGCGATGGGCGACACGACGGACGAGCTGATCGATCTCGCCGAGCAGGTGTCTCCGATGCCTGCCGGGCGCGAGTTCGACATGCTGCTGACCGCCGGAGAGCGGATCTCCATGGCCCTGCTGGCCATGGCGATCAAGAAACTGGGGCACGAGGCCCAGTCGTTCACCGGCAGCCAGGCAGGTGTCATCACCGACTCGGTCCACAACAAGGCCCGGATCATCGACGTCACGCCGGGCCGGATCCGCACCGCGCTGGACGAGGGCAACATCGCCATCGTGGCCGGGTTCCAGGGCGTCAGCCAGGACAAGAAGGACATCACGACCCTGGGTCGTGGCGGCTCCGACACCACGGCGGTGGCCCTCGCGGCCGCCCTCGACGCCGAGGTCTGCGAGATCTACACCGACGTCGACGGCGTGTTCACCGCGGACCCGCGCGTGGTGAAGAAGGCGAAGAAGATCGACTGGATCTCCTTCGAGGACATGCTGGAGCTCGCGGCCTCCGGCTCCAAGGTGCTCCTCCACCGTTGTGTGGAGTACGCGCGCCGTTACAACATCCCGATCCACGTCCGCTCCTCCTTCAGCGGGCTGCAGGGCACGTGGGTCAGCAGCGAGCCGATCGAGCAAGGGGACAAGAAGGTGGAGCAGGCCATCATCTCCGGTGTCGCGCACGACACCTCCGAGGCCAAGGTCACGGTCGTCGGCGTGCCGGACAAGCCGGGCGAGGCCGCCTCGATCTTCCGCGCGATCGCCGACGCCGAGATCAACATCGACATGGTGGTACAGAACGTGTCCGCCGCGGCCACCGGTCTGACGGACATCTCCTTCACGCTGCCGAAGACCGAGGGCCGCAAGGCCATCGACGCGCTGGAGAAGAACAAGTCCGGCATCGGCTTCGACTCGCTGCGCTACGACGACCAGATCGGCAAGATCTCCCTGGTCGGCGCGGGCATGAAGACCAACCCGGGCGTCACCGCCTCCTTCTTCGAGGCGCTGTCCGACGCGGGGGTGAACATCGAGCTGATCTCGACCTCCGAGATCCGTATCTCGGTCGTCACCCGTGCCGACGACGTGCCGGAGGCGGTGCGCGCGGTGCACAGCGCCTTCGGGCTCGACTCCGACAGCGACGAGGCCGTCGTCTACGGAGGCACCGGGCGATGACCGGCGGACCGACGCTCGCGGTCGTGGGAGCGACCGGGGCTGTCGGCACGGTCATGCTCCAGATCCTCTCCCAGCGCGCCGACGTCTGGGGCGAGATCCGCCTCGTCGCCTCGCCGCGCTCGGCCGGCCGCAAGCTGGCCGTGCGCGGCGAGGAGGTCGAGGTGGTCGCCCTGACGGAGGAGGCCTTCGACGGGGTCGACGTCGCCATGTTCGACGTCCCCGACGAGGTCTCCGCACGGTGGGCGCCGATCGCCGCCGCCAAGGGCGCGGTGGTGGTGGACAACTCCGGCGCGTTCCGGATGGACCCGGACGTGCCCCTGGTCGTCCCCGAGGTCAATCCGCACTGCGCCCGGCACCGGCCGCGCGGCATCGTCGCCAACCCCAACTGCACGACCCTGTCGATGATCGTCGCCCTGGGCGCGCTGCACGCCGAGTTCGGGCTGCGCGAGCTGGTGGTGTCCTCGTACCAGGCGGTGAGCGGGGCCGGGCGGGCCGGTGTGGAGGCGCTGCGGACGCAGCTGTCCCTGGTCGCGGGTACGGAGCTCGGGACCAGCCCGGGTGATGTGCGGCGGGCCGTGGGCGACAACACCGGGCCGTTCCCGGAGCCGGTCGCGCTGAACGTCGTGCCGTGGGCCGGGTCGCTGCGCGAGGACGGCTGGTCGTCGGAGGAGATGAAGGTGCGGGACGAGTCCCGCAAGATCCTCGGACTGCCGAGGCTGCCGGTCGCCGTGACCTGTGTGCGCGTCCCGGTCGTCACCACCCACTCGCTCACCGTCCATGCCCGGTTCCAGGGCGAGGTCACCGTCGACGGCGCCCGCGAGATCCTCGCCACGGCGCCGGGTGTGGTGCTGTGCGACGACCCGGCCGCCGGTGAGTTCCCCACGCCCGCCGACGTGGTGGGCACCGACCCGACCTGGGTCGGGCGGGTGCGGCGGGCGCTGGACGACCCCACCGCGCTCGAACTCTTCGTGTGCGGGGACAACCTGCGCAAGGGTGCCGCGCTCAACACCGCGCAGATCGCCGAGCTGGTGGCTGCGGAACTGTCGTGATGCCCACATCGCGCTGAGGAAGCAGAGGGTGGGAGCGCGCCCATCTGTAGGATCCGTGTGACGAGTACGGCTCCGTACTGTGGTCCGGACCACTTGAACCGAACCCCCTCGGCGTTCGAAGATTCTTCTCCCCGCTCTCCGCAACCGCGCGGAGGGCGGGGAGCGTCTTTGCGGTCACCCTTACGGGGCGTGGGGGCGCATGGTCCTGGCGTGGGGACGCCGTGATCAGGGCGTGGGGACGTCCGTTCATATGGGATACAAGGGAAGAGCGGGACGCATGACGGCACTTCAGGCACCGTCGGATGTACGGCCGGTCGCGATGCCGCCGTCAGCGGCGTCACTCGGCGCGAAAGTGACGTGCGGCACGTACAACCCCCACGCGGGGAAACGTGTCCAACAGGCGTGGCAGAGGTACTCGACTTCAGCGCGGCGACCCGCGGCACGGCCCTTCGGCCCCGCGCGACGTTCCGCCCCCGCATGCCCGGCACGCCCGGCGGCATGCCGGTGATCGCGCCCATGCCCGCAGCGCGGCCCACCCGCATACCGAACCAGCGCGACGGCGTGCCCGCCCAGCGCGACGGCGGCGTACCCGCCCAGCGCGACGGCGCCGAGGACACCGTGGCGGCCGGTACCACCGTCGACCACCTCACCGAGACCTACCGGGCGCACTACCGCTCGCTGCTGGGACTGGCGGCGCTGCTCCTCGACGACACCGCCTCCTGCGAGGACGTCGTCCAGGAGGCCTTCATCCGCGTCCACTCGGCCCGCAAGCGCGTCCGGGACCCCGAGAAGACCCTCGCCTACCTGCGCCAGACGGTGGTGAACCTCTCCCGCTCCGCGCTGCGCCGCCGCATCCTCGGCCTGAAGCTGCTGTCCAAGCCGATGCCGGACATGGCGAGCGCGGAGGAGGGCGCGTACGACTCGCTGGAGCGCCGTGACCTCATCAAGGCGATGAAGGGCCTGCAGCGCCGCCAGCGCGAGGTCCTCGTGCTGCGCTACTTCGCCGACATGACGGAAGCCCAGGTCGCCGAGACGCTCGGGATATCCCTGGGGTCGGTGAAGGCGTACGGCTCGCGCGGCATAGCGGCCCTCCGGGTGTCCATGGAGGCGGCGGCATCATGAGCGACCGCGCCGAGGGGGGCGGCTCCCACGACCGCCACGAGCCCTATGCCTGGCACGAACCGACGAAGCAGCAAGAGCAAGAGCACACGCCAACGCACGCTGGGAACGGAACTGTGAACCACGGCCCCGACGACCTGGGTCCCGACGGGCCCGAGCCGGACGAGCTGGACCTGCGCCGACTACTGCACTCGGCCGTCGAGGACATCGAGCCGCGCGACGGCACGCTGGACCATCTGCGCCGTGCGGTGCCCGCCCGGCGGGCCCGCAAGCGGCAGGCCGTGGTCGGCATGGCGGCGGCGGTCCTGTTCGTCGGCACCGCCGTCCCGGCCCTGCTGCACGTGTCCCACGCCACCGGCTCCGACCCCAACACCTCCCCGGCCGGCCAGGCCTCCGAGGCGCAGGGCGGCGACTCGGGCAAGAACCCGGACGGCGGGGCCAGCAGCGCGGGCGGCTCCAGCGGCAGGAGCAAGGGCAAGGGCAAGGAGGGCACCAAGGAGACCGGCCGGAGCAGGACGCCGGGCGGCGGCACCGGCGCGACCGGCGGCGCCAACCCCTCCGCCAGCGTCGTCGCGGGCCCCTCGGTGTGCACGGCGGCCCAGCTGGGCTCGGCCACGGGGACCGCCGGCGCGCCGGACACGACCGGTGTCGTCTACGGCACCTTCCGCGTCGTCAACGTCTCCTCCACCAGCTGTACCGTCGGCGGCCCGGGCAGCGTCAGCCCGCTCGCGCAGGGCGCCGCGGACCCGGCCAAGATCAGCGCGGCCCGGCACGTCGCCGGCGACCCGGCGGCGGGCCTGCCCGCCCCGTCGACGGAGGTGTCCGGGCTGGTCCTAACCCCCGGCGCGGCCTACGAGGAGAAGTTCGCCTTCGTCCCCTCCGAGACGTGCCCCACGACCGGCGGCGGCACGGACACCGGCGGCACGGGCCCCGGCACGCCCAGCCCCGACCCGAGCACCAGCCAGGATCCCGGTGCGACCGGCTCGACGGACACCGCGGGTGCGACGTCATCCGGCACCACCACCCAGCTCTTCACCGCGGACGGCACGGCGGACGGGAGCGTCGTGGTGACCCACACCGCGGAGGGCGGCTCCCCGACGGCATCGGTGACGGTACCCAACGCCTGCGCCGGCACGGTGTACTGGACGGGGCTGCTGTCCGGTTCTTAGCCACCAGGGGGTTCCGCCCCCTGGACCCGGGTCACACCCCCGCGGTCTCCCCCTCCGGCACCAGGCCCAGCGCGGCGTCCCGCGCGAACTCGACCTCGCGGCGCAGCAGGCGGAACCACATGAAGACGACGAACCCCGCGAAGACGAACCACTCCCCGGTGTAGCCGAGGTTCTGGAACGCCTTCAGGTCGAGCCCCGACCCCGCGGGCGCCGTCGCCGGTACCGCCTTCATCCCCGAGTCGCCCTTGTCGAGGGTGACCCAGGCGTCGTACACCCGGTACGGCACCAGGTTCACCAGCGAGGCGGAGCTGATCGCCGCCGTCTGCCCGGCCGGCAGTCCGCCCGCCGCGCTGACGCCGTTGTCCCCGGGCGTCTCGGAGGCCTGCAACGCCCCGGTGACGGTGACCTCCCCGGACGGCGGGGCGGGCGCCCTGTCCGGGGCCGCCGTGCCGGGCAGCCACCCGCGCACCACCGGCAGCGCCCTGCCGGAGCCGGTGCGCAGCAGGGTCAGCACGTAGTAGCCGCGCTTTCCGTCCAGCTCGCGGTCGGGGACGAGGAGCTGCTTGCCGTACCGGCCGGTCGCGGTGACCTGCCTGCCCGAGGTGTCCTGGTCCACCGGCAGCAGCTCGGCCAGTGGCCGGGCCGCCTCCTTCCGGTCGGACACGGCCCGCTCGGCGGCGTCGTGGTGGTCCTGCACCCGCGCCTCGAACCGGCTCAGCTGCCAGGACCCCATGAAGACGCAGAACGGGATGGCGAGCAGCACGAACACGTTGATGCCCCACCAGCGGGGTGTCAGCAGAAACCGGTACACGCCCTCAACGGTACGGCGACGCCGCCGCGCCCCCGGCCCCAGGGGCCTTGCGTGCGCGCATGATCGCAAAAGTTGTCCACAGGCTGCGCACTCTCGCCAGCTATTTGCCGGCGGCGACGGGCAGTATGGGCGCATGACTGGGGCACAGAGTGAGAGCAACATGCCGGACTGGGTGAAGCGCTTTCGGGCGCCGCGGGTGTCACTGCCCGACTGGGCGGAGGACGCGCCCGACCGGTCCCTGTTCGTGTCGAACGCGACGGGCACGTACGAGCTGTACGCCTGGGACCGGGTGACGGGGGAGCAGCGCCAGGTGACGTCCCGGCCGAACGGCACGACGGACGGCGTGCTCTCCCCGGACGGCGCCTGGATCTGGTGGTTCGACGACAAGGACGGCGACGAGTTCGGCGTGTGGCGCCGCCAGCCCTTCACGGGCGGCGCGGACGAACCGGCCACCCCCGGCCTGGAGCCCTCCTATCCGGCCGGTCTGGCCCTGTCCCGGGACGGCCGTACGGCGGTCGTGGGCCGCTCCACGGACGACGAGGGCTCGACGATCCACGTGGCACGCGAGGGTGAGAAGCCCTTCGAGCTGTACCGGCACCGGGAGTCGGCGGGGGTCGGTGACCTCTCCCACGACGGCTCCCTCATCGCCATCGAGCACACCGAGCACGGTGACGCGATGCACTCGGCGCTGCGCGTGCTGCGCCCGGACGGCACGACGGTCGCGGAACTGGACGACACCAAGGGCGGCGCCGAGGAGCTGGGGCTGGAGGTGCTGGGCTTCGCCCCGCGCGAGGCCGATCCGCGGCTGCTCATCGGGCATCAGCGGCGCGGCCGGTGGGAGCCCATGGTCTGGGACGTCGTCACGGGCGAGGAGACGGACCTGGCCCTGGACCTGCCGGGCGACGTGAGCGCGGACTGGTACCCGGACGGCTCGGCGCTGCTCATCGCCCACGGCTTCGAGGCCCGCAGCGAGCTGTTCCGGTACGACCTGGGCAGCCGCGAGCTGACGAGGATCCCCACCCCGCCGGGTACGGTGTCCGGCGCGACGGCCCGCCCCGACGGCAGCGTGGAATACCTGTGGTCGTCGGCCGCCGAGCCCTCGTCGGTCCGTTCGACGACGGGTCGGGTGGTCCTGAACCCGCCCGGCCTGAAGAGCCCGGGCTCGGTCCCCGTGGAGGACGTGTGGGTCGAGGGGCCCGGCGGCCGTATCCACGCCCTTGTCCAGAAGCCGGCCGGCGCGACCGGACCCCTGCCCACGGTCTTCGACCTGCACGGCGGGCCGACCTGGCACGACAGCGACTCCTTCGCCGCGGGCCCGGCCGCCTGGGTGGACCACGGCTACGCGGTGGTCAGGATCAACTACCGGGGCTCCACGGGTTACGGCCGGGCGTGGACGGACGCGCTCAAGCACCGGGTCGGCCTGATCGAGCTGGAGGACGTGGCCGCGGTCCGCGAGTGGGCCGTCTCCTCCGGCCTCGCCGACCCCTCCCGGCTGATCCTCACCGGCGCCTCCTGGGGCGGCTACCTCACCCTGCTCGGCATCGGCACCCAGCCGGACGACTGGACCCTGGGCATCGCCGTCGTCCCGGTCGCCGACTACGTCACCGCGTACCACGACGAGATGGAAGCCCTGAAGGCCATGGACCGCACCCTTCTGGGCGGCACCCCCGAGGAGGTCCCCGACCGCTTCGAGGCCTCCTCCCCGCTCACCTACGTCGACCGGGTCAAGGCTCCCGTCTACATCTCCGCCGGTGTGAACGACCCCCGCTGTCCCATCCGCCAGATCGAGAACTACGTCAAGCGGCTGGAGTCCCGCGGCGCCGTCCACGAGGTGTACCGCTATGACGCGGGGCACGGATCCCTGGTGGTGGACGAGCGGATCAAGCAGGTCCGGCTGGAGCTGGACTTCGCCGCGAGGCACCTGGACCAGGCGCGCACGACGGCGGCCTGAGCCGGTGCCGTGGGGCCGTGCGCGTCCGCGCTGCACGGCCCCGCGCAGGGTGGACCGCAGGCAATACGACTTCGTATCCAGTCTGAATATCCGGGCGAATCTTGTATGAATCCGCGCGGTAATTCAAAGCGTTTTTCCGCGCGGCCATTCACCCGATCGCCGCGCATCCAAGTGAAAAGAGCCGCCGTTAGTCGGGGCATGGCGAATGCAAGCGATCCTGGCAAGGCGCCCGGCCTCTACGGGGTGACGGTGGGGCCGTACGTCTACACCCCGGGCATCCTCAGCAAGAACGGTGTGCCTGTCGTACTGCAGGTCACTGATCCACTGCTGCAGAATTTCCTCACCGATGTCCGTCAAGCCGAATCCGATCTCGCCGGTCGATGGGCCTGCGCACTGTCGTACTCATGAGTGACGAACGCTACGGCCGTATGTGGCACGGCACCACCGATTACCTGGACGATTTCGACGAGGCGGCGCCGGACCCGAGCTGGGACCCGGCCGAGGAACTCGCCTATCTGCTGCAGAAGGCCGGCCAGGAGGAATACGCGAAGACGGTGCCGCCGCCCAGGGACGAGGCGCCGGTCACCGCTCCCGCGCCCGGCAGCCCGATGCGGCAGCTGCAGGACATCACCGCCGAACTGCCGCCGGTGCGTTCGTCCCGCCGGGGCCATCGCCGGCCCACGCCCCGCAGACGGCCGGGCGGTCTGCGCATCGCCAGCTGTGTACTCGCCGCGCTGGGCGCGGTCATCGTGTCGATGGTGAGCGTCTTCAGCGGCGTGGCCACCTACGAGCCGTTGCTCGTCATCACCGCGCACGGCCGGGAAGGCGCCGACGCCTGGTGGCCCGTGCTGGTCTACGGCCCCTGGATGGCGGGGTCGCTGTCCATCCTGCGTGCGGCCCTGCACCAGCGTCGTGCCGTCCACTCGTGGTTCGTCGTCCTGCTGTTCTCCTCCGTCGCGGTGCTGCTCTGCGTGGTGCAGGCGCCGCGGACCATCGCGGCCACGGCGACGGCCGCCTTGCCGGGTGTCGCGGCGCTGGCCTGCTTCCAGCAGCTGGTCCGGCAGATCACGCTGACACGACCGCCCCGGCGCACCACCCCGCGGCACCGGTCGCGGACCCCGCACGAGCGCTTCGTGGCCGGGGCCGCGTCCGAAGGCGGGGAAACGCTCTGACGCCGAGGGGGTGTCTTGTGGATCAGGCCGGCATAGGCCGACGGCGCCTTCCAGCCGACCCCGAGCGGGGGCGATGGGGGTGCCCCCGCGCGAGGCTGTT
>NZ_JBSFIK010000058.1:0-48765 GCF_053597535.1 Streptomyces sp. NPDC001348
GTCGGCGACGTGGTCGGGCACGGCATGTACGCGGCCGCCACGATGGGCCGGCTGCGGGCCGCCGTGCAAACCCTCGCCGATGTCGATCTCGCTCCCGACGAACTGCTCACCCACCTCGACGACCTGGTGCTCCGGCTGGCGGCGGAGTCCGGGACCGACGTGGAGCCGACGGGGATGGAGACCGCCGGGGACATCGGGGCCACCTGCCTGTACGCGGTGTACGACCCGGTCTCCAGACGCTGCTCCATGGCGCTTGCCGGCCACCCGCCGCCCGCCGTCGTCGGTTCGGACGGCAGCGCCGACTTCCTGGACGTCCCCGTGGGACCGCCGCTCGGACTGGGCGGGCTGCCGTTCGAATCGGTGGACGTCACCCTCCCGGAAGGAAGTCTGCTCGCCCTGTACACCGACGGCTTGATCCACTCCCGGCACCGTGACCTCGGGGAGGGGCTCGAGGCCCTGCGGGAGGCGCTGGCCGCGCCGGCGGATTCGCTGGACTCCCTGTGCGATCACGTCGTGCGCAAGCTGCTGCCCGAGGGCCCCGCCGACGATGCGGCCCTGCTTCTGGTGCGGCCTCGGGCACTGGACGCACACAGGGTCGCCGTGTGGGACGTGGAGGCCGACGCCTCCGCCGTGGCGCGGATACGGGCGGACGCCGTCCGTGCCCTTGACGCATGGGGACTGGAAGAGGCCGCGTTCGTCACCGAACTGCTGGTCAGTGAACTGGTCACGAACGCCATCCGGTATGGGGAACCCCCGATCCAGTTGCGGCTCATCCACGACCGGGTGCTGATCTGCGAGGTCTCCGACTCCAGCAGCACAGCACCGCATCTGCGGCGGGCCAGGGTGTTCGACGAGGGCGGACGGGGGCTGCTGCTGGTCGCGCAGCTCACGGAACGCTGGGGCACCCGGCAGACCGCGGCCGGCAAGACGATCTGGTGTGAGCAAACCCTGGCCGCGGCCGGCGGCCCGCTCCTCTCCCTGGAGGGAACTGCCGCCCTATGACCGCGCCGTACGCGGCGCGCGACGACGACACGGAGGGGCTGGTCCAGATCGCCGAGTTGCTGGAGAAGGTGGCCGACGAGAAGGCCCCGCTGCCGGACATCGAGGCGACCCGTAGGCGTCCCAGTCACGGCCTGCACCTGACGAGCCGACTCACGGTCGGGGAGTGGCTGGACATGTGGCCGGCGGGCAAGAAGGGACGGCAGAGCGCCATCAGCCGCGACGGAAGCAACATCCGCGTCCACCTCAAACCGCGGATCGGTCACCTGCGCCTCGACCGCCTCAGGGTCACCCACAGCTGCTGTACAGCAGCCGTTCCCGATGACCTCATCCCTGCAACATGCCGAACCTCAAGTTGATCGTCCACTGGTGCCCAGATGCAGGGTCACGACGGCTGCGAAAGGATCGGCAGTGGTGGCCTGCACTCTGCGAGGTTGCGTGGGGCTCACCGCCGACCGGTGGCTCGGCGTCCGTCCGAGTTGGGGGTGACGCCCGTTTCGGCGTACTACCGGAGCATTCACATGGTTATGAAGCGCATCCTGTACCGTCCTGCGCGTACGACGGAAACTGTGGCGCACAACACCGACGCGCACCTGGCATCCGCTGCCGACTGCGGCCTTCTGCTCATCAGACTGACCTTGGGACTGCTGATGGCCGGGCACGGCGCTCAGAAACTGTTCGGTCTCTTCGGGGGCGATGGCCTGGCGACGACCGGCAAGGGCTTCGCGGCGCTTGGTTACCACCCGGGGAAACTCTTCGCGGTGATCGGCGGTGGGTTCGAATTTTTGGGCGGCCTCGGCCTGGCCGTGGGACTGCTCACCCCGTTGGCGGCCGCCGCCCTGATCGGTGTGATGATCAACGCCATGGCGACGGTCACCGGCGCTCACGGTCTGTGGGAGACGCACGGCGGCATGGAGTACAGCGTCTGTATCGCCGTGGTCGCCCTGGCCATCGCCGCCATCGGGCCGGGCCGGCTCGCCATCGACCGGCTCTTCCGCTGGGGCAGGGGCGGTTGGGTCGAGGCCGGCTTTGCCCTGGGACTGGGCGGCATCGCCGCTGCGATCACGCTGAGTCTTTGACCCCTGGGGCGCACGCTCCGCAGCCGCGGAATCGACGACCGCGTAGGGAAGGGTTACCTCTGCCGTTGCCGACGGTATTGATCAGTTCCTGGAGTGCTGGGGGGCGCACGTTCGCCCGCCACCAACTCGGCTCCCTGGGCGAGTTCGAGGGCCCCGGACCCAGCGGCAGGCCGACTGGCGCGTCCGGGACGTCCACGGTGCCTTCGGGCGTGAGCAGGGCGCGGGCTTCGTGGCGTAGGTGTGCCAGAGCTGGATGGCCCGGGTGCTTACGACGGGGTCCTCGATCTGCTCCGGTGACAGCCGGAAGGACTCCGGGCTCCATCCGTCGAACTTCTCGGAGTACTCGCGCACCGCCCCTCTTGACCTCTACTGCCCGGTCTGACAAACCACCGCGAGGAACTCATCGCCAGCCTTTCGCGATGACCTGTCCGGCAGGGACTTCGGTATCCTTCGGCGTGCCGATTCAGCGCTGGTGGACGTCCGGCAGCCGGGCGAGGAACTGGCCCCGGGTGGGCTTCTGATCCCGCTCATGCTCGGCCCCGGGGCGTTGTCGATCGACGCCCTTCTCCGTCTGGACCGGCCTTGGACCCGCGCCCCCAGGGCCACCCAAGAGGCGGCGCACGCCTGACGGCTGTTCGCTGCCCACTGTCGGCATACACCTGAACGTCCCCACCCGCGTACGGATGAACGCGGCCAGATCCTGATGCGATGAGGAGTGTCAGAGGTCCTGGACAGGTGAAGCGCTCAGTCTCACCGTTGTTTGACGGGCGAATCCGTGCTTTTGAGCTGGGCTTTTCATGGTCGCGCCAGCCTGCCGACATCTCTTTGTTCCGGTTGCGGAGACTGGGGGTCTCGCGCGGTGTCGGTGCAGAGCAATGAGCGGCTGGACGCCGCGCTCGGCGGCCGGCCGCCCATCGGCCGGACCGCAGGGAGCGACTACCGGATCGTCTTCGACCAGCCGCCCGAACCACTCGCGGACATCCCGCAGCAGTTCACCTTCGAGGACTTCGTGCAACCAAGGTCGCGAGACACCACATCTGGCTGGCGGTGGCCGTCTTGTTCTCCTCCCTCGTTGATGCGATGGCCTTTTGATGGTCCCGCCGGACGGCGTGGTTCAGATCGGCAGGTGCGGGCAGGCGCGGTCGGCAAGGGTCGTGCGCCGCAGTCCGATCAGGAGGTGCGCACCATGGCAGACACCGCACAAGCGACAGCCGTCCCCGGCTGCGTCCTGAGGTTCATGGACGCCGTCGACACCCTGGAGTTCGGCAAGGGCTTCGCGCCACTGACCGACAACACCGACAAGTATTTCGGCGTCGCGCACATCCACGGCGTCGAGGCCATCAAGGAGTTCTTCGTCAAGATGGGCGTTGAACGGTCCCCGATGGTTTTGAGGCCAAGGATGTGTCAGCAGGCTCGGCGGGGTTACCCGCGCAATCGTCCCGGCCGCGACGGCAATCCCGGGTGACCCGGCGAACCGGCGCAATATCAACGAGCGGCAGGGACAGGTGCCTCGCGTACGGTAGTGACGGACCTGGGTGACGTTCCCCGGTCCAGGCCCGCGGGGCGGTATCTGCACGCGCCCCCAGGAAGGGCAATGATGACCAAGCACACCGCGCGAACTCCGGCTACCCCAGGCGTCCTGACTGATCCACTCCGCAACCACGGCGTGGGGTTCACGCAAGCGGAGCGGGACGAGCTGGGCCTGACCGGGCGCCTGCCGTCCGCGGTACTGACGCTGGAGCAGCAGGCGCAGCGCGCATACCAGCAGCTGCAGGCCCAGGACGGTGACCTGGCCAAGAACGTGTATCTGGAGCAGCTGCACGACCGCAACGAGACTCTGTACTACAAGGTGCTCACCGATCACCTGGTGGAGTTGTTGCCGGTCGTGTACGACCCCACGGTGGGCGAGGCGATCGAGAAGTACTCCCATGAGTACCGCCGCCCGCGTGGCGTCTTCTTGTCCATCGACCGGCCCGAGGACATCGAGAAGGCCTTCGCCACGCTCCAACTCGGGCCCGAGGACGTGGACCTGATCGTGTGCAGCGACGCGGAGCAGATCCTCGGCATCGGCGACTGGGGCGTGGGCGGCATTCAGATCGCGGCCGGCAAGCTGGCGGTCTACTCCGCGGCAGCCGGCATCGACCCGGCCCGCGTCATCCCCGTGTCACTGGATGTGGGAACGGACCGCGAGGCGCTGCTGAAGGACCCGCTGTACCTGGGCAACCGGCACCCCAGGGTCCGGGGCGCCGAGTACGACGCGTTCATCGAGACGTACCTGCGGACGGTCTCGGCGATGTTCCCGCGTGCGCTGCTGCACTTCGAGGACTTCGGCCCCAGCAACGCCCGGCGGATCCTGGAGACCTACGGCGGCTACCGAATCTTCAACGACGACATGCAGGGCACCGGTGCGATCACCCTGGCGGCAGTCCTGTCGGCCATCAAGGTCAGCGACGTGCCGATGCGAGAGCAGAAGGTGGTGGTCTTCGGCGCGGGCACCGCCGGGGTGGGCATCGCCGACCAGCTGCGCGATGCCATGGTTCGTGACGGTGCGAGCCGCCGGCAGGCCACGGCCCAGGTCTGGCTGGTGGACAAGCCGGGCCTGCTCACCCGCGACACAAGTGACCTGCGTGACTTCCAGCAGCCCTACGCGCGCGATCCGTCGGAGGTCGCCGACTGGAGGCAGGACGACGGCGGGATCTCCCTGCTGGAAACCGTCAAGCAGGTCGAGCCGACGATCCTGCTGGGCACCTCCACCGTGCACGGGGCGTTCACCCGCGAGGTCGTCGAGGCCATGGCCGAGGGCACCGAGCGTCCGATCATCCTCCCGCTGTCCAACCCGACCTCGCGCATCGAGGCCATGCCGGCCGACGTCATCGCCTGGTCGAAGGGCAAGGCCCTGGTCGCCACCGGAATCCCCGTCCCACCCGTCGAGCACGACGGGGTGACCTACGAGATCGCGCAGGCCAACAACGCGCTGCTGTATCCCGGTCTGGGCCTGGGCACGGTCGTTTCCGGCGCATCGAAGGTGACCGACGGGATGCTGCTCGCAGCTGCCCGGGCGGTGGCCGACCAGGTCGACGTCAGCGCATCGGGCGCCTCCCTGCTGCCGCCGGTGGAGAACCTGCGCAGGTCCTCCGCGATCACCGCAGCGGCGGTGGTCGAAGCGGCGGTCAGCGACGGCGTCGCCACCAGCGAGCCGGACGATCCCGGCCAAGCCGTCCGCCAGGCCATGTGGGCGCCCGTCTACGGCAACGGAGGGACGGCATGACCGCGCGGCAGTCGGGCGCGGGCAAGGACGAGGACACCCCGGAGGTTCTCGACGTGCCCATGGGGCTGGACGCGACCGGAACCCGGCGGGAGACGGACTCGATGGGCGCGATCGACGTACCGGCGGACCGGTACTGGGGTGCCCAGACACAGCGGTCCCTGATCCACTTCGCGATCGGGGACGACCGGATGCCCAAGGCGGTCTACCACGCCTACGGCTACGTCAAGAAGGCGGCCGCGATCCTCAACGGGCGGGCCGGGCGGCTGCCCGCTTGGAAGGCCGACCTGATCGAAAAGGTCGCTGACGAGGTCATCGCGGGCAAGCTCGACGACCACTTCCCGCTGTATGTGTGGCAGACCGGGTCCGGGACGCAGTCCAACATGAACACCAACGAGGTGATCAGCAACCGAGCGATCCAGCTGGTCGGCGGCGAGCTGGGCAGCAAGTCCCCGATCCACCCCAACGACCACGTCAACATGGGGCAGTCCTCCAACGACACCTTCCCCACCGCCATGCACATCGCCGCGGTCAAGGCGGTCCACGAGCACCTGCTGCCCAGCGTGCAGGCGCTTCAGCGGGCGATCGAGGTCAAGGCGGAGCAGTGGCGCGACGTGGTGAAGATCGGCCGCACCCATCTGGAGGATGCGGTCCCGCTCACCGTCGGACAGGAGTGGTCCGGCTACGCCCACCAACTGACGCAAGCCGTCGACCGGACCACCGCCTCCGCCGAGGGCCTGTACGAGCTCGCCGCGGGCGGCACCGCAGTCGGTACCGGGCTGAACGCCCCACCCGGCTTCGGCGAGCAGATCGCCGACGAGATCGCCGCCGCGACCGGCTACCCCTTCCGCACCGCGGAGAACAAGTTCGCCGCCCAGGGCGGCCTGGATGCCATGGCCGGCGCCTCCTCCGGCCTGCGTGCCCTCGCCGTGCCGCTGATGAAGATCGCCAATGACATCCGGTGGCTGGCCTCAGGGCCCCGCTGCGGCCTGGGCGAACTGATCCTTCCCGCCAACGAGCCCGGATCCTCGATCATGCCGGGCAAGGTCAATCCGACCCAGTGCGAGGCGATGGTCATGGTCTGCCTCCAGGTTCTCTCCGAGGACGCTGCCGTCGCCATCGCCGCCTCGCAGGGCAACTTCGAGCTCAACGCCATGCGCCCGGTCATCATCAACAACTTCCTGCACGCGGCCACCATCCTCACCGACGCCTGCGCCAACCTGCGCCAGTACTGCATCGAGGGCGCCCAGCTCCACCGCGACCAAATCGACTCCTACGTCGACCGGTCCCTCATGCTGGTCACCGCCCTCTCCCCAGTCATCGGCTACGACAAGGCCTCGGCCATCGCGCACAAGGCCGACGAGGAGGGCACCACCCTGCGTGAGGCCGCACTGGACTCCGGTTCCGTCAGCGCCGAGGACTTCGACCGCATCGTCGACCCAGCCGCCATGGCCCGCCCACCTCATCGATCGCAGTAGGGCCCGGTTTTCGTGCACCACGCTGACCGCTCTCGTCATCTGCACCGCGCTCTGGCGGCGCCGGCCCCTCACCACCTCCACAGAACCCGATACGAGACCACCATCAGGCACCGCCCGTTCCGCAGTCATCGGGCAGTGAGCCCGGCAGGACCCCACATGATCGGTGTCGCGTTCCTCGCCGTCGGGTCGACGGCGAGGTAGCGGGCGAGGTCGGCGACCTTGGCGCCGGCATTGGCGGCCACGCCGCCTTGTACGGCCTCTCGCAGGTCCGGCATCCGGCGCAACAGATCTGGACCTGGTTCGGGTTGCCGGTCTCGACGAACACCGGCGCTCTCAAGTGCGGAACGCATCGAAAATCGGTGTGAGGAGAAGATCCATGCGACTGCCGTTGCTCCGCCCGGCGGAGCTGACCACCGAGCAGCGCGCCCTTTATGACGCCTGTATGAAGATGACCCAGGACGTGGAGTACCAGGGCTTCGAGGTCATGAATCCCGACGGTGCGTTCGTGGGGCCTTGGGGCGTGCTGCTCCACTTCCCGGACCTCGCTGTGCCTCTGGGCCAGTTCATCAACCTGGTCCAGAAGCTGCCCGGCCTGAGCGAACGGGCGCGTCAGGTCGTCATCTTGACGATCGGCGGCCGGTTCAACGTTGCCTACGAGCTGTATGCGCACGCCCCGCTGGCCGCGCGGGCGGGCCTGCGCCCGGATCAGGTGGCGGCGCTGAGCGCCGGCGCGCGCCCGGCCGACCTGAGCGAGGACGAACTGCTCGCCGCCGACATCGCCACGGCGCTCATCCGCGGCGGCACGCTGCCCGGGCCGCTGTACGACACCGCAGTCGCCCGGCTCGGCCGCCCGGGCTTCGACGCGGTGGTGTTCATCGTCATCCACTACCTGGCGCTCGGCACCCTGCTCAACGCGTACGACGTCCCCGCGGGCCGTGCCGTCGCCTGGCTCACCTGAGGAGGAAGTCATGCCCGATATCGATGAGACCAGGGCCCTGCTCGAAGACCCGGACGCCTTCGGCACGTTCGGGCGGTTCACCGAGACGCCGGTCGGCCAGATGCCGACGGAGATGCGCGCGGCGTTCGACTTCACCAACAGCCTGCGCGGCCTGGTGCCGGGCCCGCACAAGATCTGGGCCGCCAATCCGGCCCTGCTCAGGACGATCGCGCCCATCGGCGCCTACTACCAGGCGGATTCCACGCTCTCCAAGGCCGAGATCGAGATCGCGACCTTGGTGATCTGCGGCCGCTGGGGCGCCGCGTACAGCAGCTTCGAGCACGAGAAGATCGGCGTGCGGCTCGGCGGGCTCGACTCGGCCAAGGCGGAGGCGCTGATCGCGGGCCTGCCGACCGCCTTCGGCGACCCGCGGCAGCAGGTCGTCTACGAGCTCTCTTCGGCGCTGGCCGCGGCGCGCGTGGTGCCCCAGGGGCTGTTCCGCCGCGCCCAGGAACTGCTCGGTGACGCCGGCCTCGTCGACGTCACGGTCCTCATGGGCTGGTTCACCGCCGTCTCGCTCACCCTGATGGCTTACGACGTTCCGTCCAACGCCGTCGGGCTCGACCAGTAACACCGTTGACACCCATCCGAATGTGAGGAGCCTGCCATGGCCATCGCACCGCTGCCCGAGGTCACCGTCACACCAGTCGCCCACTTCCCCGAGAAGTACTTCCTTGAGAACCTGGCCGTGCGCGCCGACGGGTCGGTGCTGATCACCGCCGTGCTCCAGCAAGAGCTCTGGTACGTTCCCGGCCCCGCCCGCGCGCTCGCCGACCCGGTGCTCGTGCACGCCTTCGACCACCCGGTCACCGGTATCGTCGAGGTCGAGCCGGACGTGTTCGTCCTGAGCCTCACCGAGGGCTACACCACGCACGAGTCCCACCTGGTCCGGCTCGATCTCAAGGGGTGGGCTCCGGGCACCCCGGTCACCCCTGAGGCCATCTTCACCTTCGACGACCGAGTGCGAGCGCTGAACGGGAGCTGCCTGCTCGGGCCGGGCCTGCTGGCCGTCGCGGACTGCTTCGCCGGCCTGATCTGGCGGGTCGACCTGACAGAAGGGGCCCGCGGCGCGACCGCGCGGGTCTGGGCCGAGCACGACACCATGGCCCCGGACCCCGACGGCGAGGTGCCCTGGCCGCCGCAGCCCGGCGTTAACGGCGTGCGCTACGGCGCACGGGCCGGCTACCTGTACTACACCTCCACCGCGCAGCGGGTCTTCATGCGCGTCCCGGTCGACCCGGCCACCCTCGACGCCTCCGGCCCGCCGGAGTTCGTCGCGGCCATCGACAACGGCGACGACTTCTGCGTCGACGAGGACGCCGGCTTCGCCTACGTCACTCGGCACCGCGCCAACACCCTCGACCGCGTGCCGCTGGCGCCACGCCACGGCAGCGAGGTGCGCCACCTGCTCGGCGAGCCGTTCGACCCGGTCATCGTCGGCCCGTCGAGCGCATGCTGGGGACGCGAGCCCGGCGATGAGGGCCGCACGCTGTACGTGACCACGGACGGCGGCACGACCGCCCCGCCGCAGGGCGTCGTCCGCAACGCCGCCCTTCTCCGCGTCGAGCTCACCCACGGCATCCGGTAGCGGAGAAGCCCGTGAACCGGCACGGCGAAATCGTCACCACCGGCCCGGTATCGATCGAGACCTGCGTCGAGGCCGACGGCGCCGCCGCCCGTCACTTCTACGGCCGACGGGGGCAAGGCTCGACCCGGACTTCATGGTTCCGCGCCTCACCGCGTCCATGGCAGATACCTCACGTGATCAGGCCGGCGCTGGTCAGCCAGATGTGTTCGCATGTCGCCGATGCCTCTTGGAGCTTCTCGCGGGATTCCTGTGAAGCGTGGTAGAAGGTCCGCTCGATCATCCAGCACAGGGCGCGTGCCATCGCCGAGGCCTGGTCCGGTGCAGCGCCGTCCTGGATGCCGGCGCGTTCCAGGACGGCGGTGATGGCCGTGATGAACAGGTCAGCGGTGTGCTTCCACAGTTCACCGATCTCCGGCACGGTCAACGACAGGTCGATCGCCGTGCGTATGACCGGGCCGTGTTCGTTCCACAGCTCGACCGTGCGCTGCATGGCTGCTGCGATGGCCTGGCGTGGCTCGTCGGTCTGCGCGGTGGCCCGGGACCGTTCCCACAGGTGCTCGACGGTCCGGGCCACGAGTGCCGTGACCACTTCTTGCTTGGAGCCGAAGTAGAAGTACAGGGCCCCGCGTGTGATGCCGGCGCCCTGGGCGATGTCGCCGACGGTCATGGTGTCGTAGCCCTTGTGTGTCAGCAGGGCTTCGCAGGTGTCGAGGATGGCCCGCTCCCGGACATCCCCCTTGCGCTCGGTGGTGCGACGTCTGCGCGCGGAAGGGTGGCCGGGCATCAGAGCTGAGCGCCCTCGGCGAAGTCGGTCGTACGCGAGAGTGTCTCCCACACGCGGATGTCCTCGTCCACGGCCGTGCGCGCGGCGGTGACCAGCCGCAGCGCGTCCGAGCCCAGGACGAGGTGGGCCGGCGGCTGCTCGACCGTCGTGATGTGCACGACCGCTTCTCCCGCCTTGGCCGGATTGCCCAGCTGGTTCCCGCTGGCCTTCTGCCGCGCTTCGCGGATGGGGGTGAACAACTCGTCGTAGTCGTCGACGGTCCGCGCGGCACGTGCCATGGACCGTCCGGCCCAGTCGGTGCGGAAGGAGCCGGGCTCGATCGCCGTCACATGGATTCCGAACTGCGCCACTTCCTTGCCCAGCGCCTCCAGGATCCCCTCCAGGGCGAACTTGCTGCCGCAGTAGGCGGACATGCCGGGCACGGCCATGAGCCCGCCCATGGAGGTGACGGCCATCAGGTGTCCGCGGCGGCGGCGGCGCATGTGGGGCAGCGCCGCCTGCAGGGTGGCCACCGCCCCGAACACGTTCACCTCGAACTGCCGCCGCACCTCGGCCAGCGGGGTTTCCTCGAAGGTTCCCTCCAGGCCGTAGCCGGCGTTGGCGATGACGACGTCCAGCGGGCCGACGCTCCGCTCGACCTCCGCTACCGCGCCGGAGATGGCGTCACCGTCCGTCACGTCCAGGATGCGGCCGTGAGCGTGCCCGGGCCTGAGCTCTTCGAAGGCCCGCAGGTCCTTCTCGGAGCGGACGGTGCCGATGACGGTGTGCCCGGCGGCCAGGGCGGCTTGGGCGAAAGCGCGCCCCAGGCCCGTGCTGACGCCGGTGATGAGCCAGTTCTGCTTCTCCATTGTTCCTCCAAAGAGGTCCCACGAGGAGCCGGGTCGCCCTCTTCAGCAAAAGTCTACACCGTGTCGATTTTTATCGTTACCGCGTCGATTCTGGCAGCGCTCACGGAATGGAACCCCCAGGCCATCGCATGCCCGCGCACCGCCCGGATCGGCGCCGCCAGGGCCCAGCAGCCAGGCCGACAACCAGAACGGCACCCCGAACACCACAGAGACACCCGGCGAGGGCCTGAGAAGCCGTATCTCAACCGGTCTTGAAACGTGTGGATCGAACGGAGTTCCTGGTCGGGTGATCTTCCGGCGGTGCGCGCATGAAGGCAGGGCCTCCTGGTAGCTCGGGGGTGCGACCCCATACCGAGCGGTGCCCGGAGGCCCTCATGTCGTTGTTGTACGGCTCGAGCCCGTTGACTTCAACTCGCCCCCCGTGTCGTGCGATCGCCTCGCGCACGTACGGCAACGCGGTCGATCGTCCTGATCGGGTTCGCAGGTATCCGTCGGACTTGACGGACGCGGAGTGGGCGGAGGCCCGGCCGTTGTCGCCGGTGTCGGCCTGGCTTCAGGTGCGGGGCGGACGGCCCGGGGGTTACTGTCACCGGCAGCTGCTGGACGCGATCCGTTACCTGGTCGCGGGCGTGAATCGTGGCGGGCGATGCCCGCGGACTTCCCCGGCTGGGGCCGGTTTTACGCCTTGCTCCGCCGCTGGCGCGAGCACGGGCTGATCGCCGAGTTCCACGACCGGCTGCGCGGGAAGGTCCGTGACCGCGAGGACCGCGAGGCAGAGCCCACGGCGGGGATCATCGACGCGCAGCCGGTGCGGGCCGCCACGGCGGTGCCGGCGCACGCGGCTACGACGGCGGGAGGAAGGTGCCGAGCCGCAAACGGCACACCGTATCTGCGCGGCCTCTTGGATGACACCGACTGCCTGGGCGCGGTGAACGACCGCCGCCGAGACCGCGGCGATAGGCAGGCGCGCCGACCAGCGCGTTTCTTCAACAACCAGATAGGGGGCCGGGGTCCTGCTTGCCTTTTTCCTCGTGCCGCCCGTAATCGTCGAGCAGTAGTTGCGTGGTGATGTTGATGTGCTGGCTGAGTGCCTCGACGACGCCTGGTGCATCCCGGGCGATGGCGCGATCGCAGATCATCTTGTGTTCTGCGGCGACATCGCGGTGGCTGTGCTCGGCCGGTGTGCGGGCCCAGCAGCGGTAGACCTCGGCGGCATCGCGCAGCTGTGTGGCGATGTCCCGCAGCTGCCGGTTGGGGCATCCCTCCAGCAGGACGCGGTGGAAGCGGGCGTGGGCGTTCAGCCAGCGTTCGCTGAGGGCTCCGTCGTCGCTGAAGTACGGAGTGCGGGTCAGATGGTGGTGTGCCGCGAGCAGATCGGACTCCCACTCGATGGTGCCGGCGGCGACGGACTCCTGGACCACGTGGGTTTCGATGAATACGCGGGCCTCGGTCAGCTCCTGCAGGCGCTCGGGGGAGACGGTGACGACCCGGAACCCTTGCTGCGGCGCGAAGGTCGCCAGTCCTTGGCCGACCAGCCGGGGCAGTGCCTCCCGTAGTACCCCGCTGCTGGCGCCATAGGTGTCCTTCAGGGCTTCCACGCGCAGACGTGAACCGGGCTCGTGCCGTCCGTTGAGGATGTCCGCGCGCAGCCGCCTGTAGATCTCCTCGGCGCGTGTCATGGAGCGGGGCGTCGTCATGTCGAAGATACTAGCCCCTCTGGGTATTTTATAAAAATCTCGAGATTTCATTGACGTATCGACGGTGGAGGGCGTTGACTCCAGACATTCATCAGCAAGAGCGACGGAGGCAGCGCACCATGAGGACGGCGACCCGATCCGGACGGATGTGTCTGGTGACCGGAGAGGCGGTGATCGATGTCGAGCAAGCCAGTGCTGGTCGGTTTTCGGCTGATCCGCTGGCAGTGTTCGAGGAGTGGGACGCGTTCCGGTCGTGGGCTGCAAAGGTGGAGCCTGCGAGCGCCCACGGATCGACCGGGCCGGACGGCAGCGTTTCGCCGACGCCGCGGCAGGTGTTCGCGATCGGACTGAACTACCGTGACCACGCCGAAGAGGCCAGCCTGGCGGCGCCTGAGTCCCCGTCGGTCTTCACCAAGTTCGCCACGGCCCTCACCGGCCCGGACACGCAGCTGAGGCTGCCCAGCGGCCGCGTCGACTGGGAAGCCGAGCTTGTGGTGGTGATGGGGCGCCGGGCGGAGCACGTGGCCGCCGGGGACGCCTGGTCCTACGTGGCCGGGCTGACCGCGGGGCAGGACTACTCCGAGCGCCAGGTGCAGTCCGTCGGCCCCGTCCCGCAGTTCTCCCTCGGCAAGTCCTTTCCCGGCTTCGCGCCGACCGGGCCGGTCCTGGTCACGGCCGACGAGTTCGCGGATCCGGACGACCTGGCGATCGAATGCCTCGTCAACGGGGAGAGCGTCCAGAAGTCCCGCACCTCGTCGATGATCTTCCCGGTCGCGGAATTGA
The DNA here is from genome assembly GCF_053597535.1 of Streptomyces sp. NPDC001348. Taxonomy (NCBI): domain Bacteria; kingdom Bacillati; phylum Actinomycetota; class Actinomycetes; order Kitasatosporales; family Streptomycetaceae; genus Streptomyces; species Streptomyces sp. NPDC001348. The sequence goes on from NZ_JBSFIK010000058.1 coordinate 13,519, forward strand.
TCGAAAGGCTGTCCGCGGTCTGCCCGTTGCTGCCGGGCGACCTGATCTTCACCGGCACTCCCGCAGGAGTCGGACACGCCCGCACCCCTCAGCGCTATCTGCGGCCAGGAGACGAGGTCATCACCCGCATCGAGGGCATAGGGCAGCTCCGGCAGACCTGCGTCGCCGCCTGAGTGAAGGGCACCACCATGGCCTTGCACAGACTGCAGTCACTCACCGTCGGCGTGCCGAACGTGGCCGAGGCTGCCGACTACTACGTCGACTTCGGACTCGAACAGGTGGCACCCGGACGGTTCCTCACCGTCGAAGGCGGTGAACAGTTCTTCCTCGAACATTCCCCCGTCCGGCGCCTGCTGGCGATGACGGTCGCCGTGGACGACGGCGACGACCTGAACCGGATCGCCGCGAACCTGGAACGGCTCGAGCTGTCCTGCGAACGCGACGCCAACGCCCTGCGTACCACGGAACCCATCGCCGGTATCTCGGTGGAAGTGCGCACCGCACCCCGGCTGACCCGGATCACCGTGCCGGCCACCCCGTACAACGGTCCCGGACGCCTGGACCGTGCCGGCACCCGAGCACCCGTACTCTCCCGCACCGACCCGGTCCGGCCCCTGGCCCTGGGCCACGTCGTCATCGGTTCGGTGGAACAGGAGTCGACACAGCGGTTCTTCGCCGAAGGACTCGGATTCAAGGTCAGCGATGTCGTGCCCGGCTCAGCCGCGTTCCTGCGCTGCTCCACCGACCACCACAACGTCCTGGTGCAGCAGGCGCCGCTCAACTTCCTGCACCACACCTCCTGGCAGGTGACGGATGTCGACGAGGTGGGCCGGGGCGCCACGCGCATGCTCACCGAGCACCCGGAACGCCATGTGTGGGGGCTCGGCCGCCATCACATCGGCTCGAACTTCTTCTGGTACCTCAAGGATCCGGCCGGCAACTTCAGCGAGTACTACGCCGACATGGACTGCATCGTCGACGACCAGCTGTGGACGCCACGATCCTTCGAAGGAATGCAGGCGCTCTACACCTGGGGGCCTCCGCCGCCGCCGTCGTTCCTCGCTCCCGAAGACCTGGCCGCGCTGATGGCAGGCGCCCACAAGGCCAACAACTGAGAGCGCCCGACGCCGTAGACCGCGACGAGGCGCGTTGCCCAGCCCGCATCACACGGATGAGGCCCCGAGCCGCATTCCTGCGCCGACCCGCCGTCGGTGAGCCGCACAGAGACACCTCCGCCCCTTTCCCGCAGCGCCGCGGTCAGCAGTCGCGACGGGTGAGACTGCTGAAACCGGAGCCGGAACATTGAGCACACCAGCCTTCGTCCGTCGGCGCGTCCGACCGTCCCCGGGCCCTTCTTCGCGGTCAGGCACCGCACTCGCCGTGGGCCTGGCTGTGATGACACTGGAGGGCTTCGACCTCGTCGCCTACGGTGCGACCACTCCGCTGCTGCTGGGCTACCGTCCCTGGCACCTCTCCGTCGCCTTCGTCGGCCTGCTCGGCAGCCTCACTCCGATCGGCATGCTCGTCGGCTCCCTGCTGGTCGGCCAGTTCACCGACCGGTTCGGCCGGCGCCGCACGACCCTGATCAGTATCGCGGTGGTCAGTGCCGGGATGTTCGCCTGCGCCGTGGCACCCCTTCCCTCACTGTTCGGCGCCGGCCGACTCGTCGTCGGGCTCGGTGTCGGTGCGATCTACCCGGCGATGGGCCCACTGATCTTCGAACTGGCCCCGGACAGGCGAAAGAACCTCTACTCGGGCATCGTCCAGTGCGGGACCGCCATCGGCGGTTCGTTCGCGGCCCTCGTCGCCAACACACTGCTGAGTGGGCACGGTTTCCACCAGGAGTACCTGGTCGGCGGCATCGCCGGTCTGCTTCTGCTGCCCATGGCCTTCGTCTGGCTGCCCGAGTCCACGGAGTACCACCAGGCGGTCAGCGCGTCGGCCCCCGACCTCGGCGACCGTGGTGTCCGGCTGGTGCTCAGACCGCCCTACCGCGGCACCACCCTGATGTTCTGCGCCATGGCGGCCCTGTCGTTCTTGCTCATCTTCGGCATGAACACCTGGCTGCCGCGGCTGATGCAGACGGCGGACTATCCGCTGCAGGACTCACAGACCTTCCTCGTGCTGCTGAACCTCGGTGCCATTGTCGGCGGGCTCGCGATGGCGCTGCTGGCCGACCGTGCCGGATCGAAGGGCCCGATCACGGCCAGTTTCGCCCTCGGAGCCGCCGCGATCGTCGCCATGAGCGCCCAACTGCCGCTGCCGGTGCTCTACGCCATCGTGATAGTCGGCGGCTGCGGCGCGGTCGGCGTCCAGGGACTGATCAACGTGTACATCTCACGTTCCTACCCGGTGACCGCGAGGGCCAGCGCGGTGGGTGTCGCGCTCGGGGTGGGCCGCATCGGCGCCATCGCCGGCCCCACGTTCGGCGGCTGGATCCTCGCGGCCGGCCTGGAACCCCGCTGGAACTTCGTCCTCTTCGCCGTCCCCGCCGTCCTCGGCGCAGCCCTCGCCCTGGCTGTCGGCGGACGGACATCCCAGAACCAGGGCCGTCTCGCCCCCGCGCCGCGCGCCGAAGAGCCGACGGCCGGACACACAAAATGAAAGAGCGCATCATGGATACCTACGACGTCGCCGTCGTCGGCTGCGGCCCGGTCGGACTGGCACTCGCACGACTGTTGGCCATGAAGGGGCTCCGGGTCGCCGCCATCGACCCCAACCGGCTCGTCTGCCAGCATCCGCGCGCCACGCATCTCGACGACGAGACCATGCGCCTTCTGCAGACCCTCGGCGCGCAGGACATGGAACACCGGTTCCTGCGCCAAGCCGCCTGGACACTGCACCGGGAGGACGGGCAGGCCTTCCTCCAGCAGACGCTGCCCGAGGAGGAATCCGACCAGGGCTGGCGCACCGACTACCAGTTCCACCAGCCCGACTTCGAGTCGCGGCTGCGGGGTCTGCTGGCGGCCGACGCGAACGCAGACCTCTGGTTCGGCTGGACGGCCACCGCGATCGAGCAGGACGACGAAGCGGTGCGGCTCACGCTGCTCGACCGGTCGACCGGAGCCGAAACCACTCTCACGGCCGGCTACGCCGTCGGCTCGGACGGCGCCAACTCCTTCGTCCGGCAGGCGATGAACGCGGAAGTAGAGGACCTCCACGGCACTCAGCGTTCCCTCATCATCGACATCCACCCCTTCGAACACCCTGCACAGCTCCCTGCGGACAGCGGATTCATCTGGTGCGAGGGGAAGCGGCCCGTGACCTACGTCCCGATCTTCCCGCCCATGCTCCGCTTCGAGTTCATGCTGCTCGACGAGGACGACGCGGCAGAGCTCGAACGACCGCAGTCGGTGTACGACCTGCTGAGCCGCTGGCTGGAACCGGGCAGCTACCGCATCATGCGTACGGACACCTACGAATGGCACGCCCGGCTCGTGCACGGCTGGCGGTCCGGCCGCCTGCTGCTCGCCGGCGACGCCGCGCACGAAATGCCTCCCATGCTCGGTCAGGGCATGTGCTCCGGGCTGCGCGATGCCGCGAACGTGGCGTGGAAGCTCGCCGCCGTGGTCAAGGGCGAAAGTCCCCAAGCCCTGCTCGACACCTACGAAAGCGAGCGGGCTGCGCACGTGCGCCCTTACATTGAGGAATCCGCTCGGCAGTCCAACCTGATCGAAGCCCTCGGAATGGGCGCGTTCCCGGAGCTGAACGGAACGCAGACGATCGAGAGGTACCGGCCGCTGCTGGGGCCCGGCGTGGTTGCCCAGCCCGGCGGAGCCATCGGGCAACTGAGCCCGCAGCCACGCGGCGCGAACGGGGAGAAGCTGGACGATGTGAGCGGATACGGCTTCACCGTCGTGGGGAAGCCGGAGGTCACCTCCGCCGTGTCCGTGGACGTGCAGCAGCTGTGGCACCAACTCGGCGTAGTGGCCGTCCCGGAGACGGGGCCGGCCATCGACCGCTGGCTGGCCGAACACGCGGCGGCAGCGGCGATCATCCGTCCGGACCGCTACACCTTCGCGCTCGTCGCCGACACGGCGGAACTGGAACGGGCCACCCGCGACCTGGCGCGGACGGCATCGGTACAGGAGGTGGGCGCGTGAAGGAGTACGCGGCCGGAATGACGTGGGGGGAGGGCCCCCGCTGGCAGCGCGGTGCACTGTGGCTGTCCGACACCCAGGGCGGAAAGCTGTGGACCGACCACGACGGCCCCTGGCGCGGCATTCCGCTGGATGCCGTCCCCAACGGCCTTTGGTTCCTGCCGGACGGGCGGCTGGTCGGGGCCATGATGCATCAACGGCGTATCGGCGTGTGGACCGGTGAGCAATTCGACACCTACGCGGACCTGAGCGCGGTGGCCACCGGTCCGCTCGGCGACATGGTCGGCGACCCGCACGGCAACCTTTACGTGGATGACGTCGGCTTCGCCGCGCACGCCGGTGAGCCATGGCGACCGGGTCGGCTGCTGCGCGTTGCTGCAGACGGAGCGGTACAGGTGGCCGCCGAAGACGTTGAGTTCCCCAACGGGCTGGCCTTCGCCGGCGACGCCCGCACCCTGGTTGTCGCCGAGACCACCCGGCAACAACTGACCGCCTTCACCGTCGCAGACGACGGTGCCCTCACGGACCGTCGCACCTACGCCGACCTCGCCCACCTGATCGGCAACGACGTCCGGCCGGACGGAATCTGGGCGACACAGGACGGAGTCTGGGTGGCCACCACGACCGGACACGCCGTCGCCCTGGTGCGGGAGAACGAGCTGGTCACCTCGATCGGCACCGGGACGCTGCTGCCGATCGCATGCTGCGGCGACGGCGGGAACCGGCTCTTCGTCACCCTCGCCGACACCCATGGCCTCCCCCTGGGCGAGGCCATGGTCACAAAGGCAGTGCACACGACGGTCGCACTGCTCGAAGTAGCAAAGGCGGGGGACACCTCATGAGCACGAAGCCACCGGACTGGACCCCGACGACACAGGCTGTCGAAAATGCCCGGGTCACCGACTTCGCACGGTTCGCCTCACAGCGCGCAGGACGTGACCTGAGCGGTGACTACCACGCGCTGTGGGCGTGGTCGGTGGACGACGTGAACGGCTTCTGGGCCGCGGTGTGGGACTACTTCCGTCTGCCCGAGCGCCCAGCGGGACCCGCGCTGGCGACCGAGGCCATGCCGGGAAGCGTGTGGTTCCCCGGCAGCACGCTGAACTACACGGCCGAGGTGTTCCGCGACCGGACCGGCACCGACACCGCCGTCATCACGGTGACCGAGGACACCGGCCCGGTGGCCATCACCTGGCACCAACTGCGCCGCCAGGTCGCCTCACTCGCGCAGGCACTCACCGGACTCGGCGTGCGCACGGGTGACCGGGTGGTGGGCTACCTCCCCAACGGGGTACAGGCCATCGCAGCCTTCCTCGCCACTGCCAGCCTGGGCGCGACCTGGGCGGTGTGCGGGCAGGACTACACCGCGGCCGCGGCCGAAGCACGGTTCACACAACTCCGGCCGACCGTGCTGATCGCCGCGACCGGCTTCCGCCACGGCGGGAAGCACATCGACCGCTGCCCCGACGTACAAGCCCTGCGCGACGCACTGCCGACCCTGGCGGCGACCATCGTCGTAGGGGAGGCGACACGGGTGCCCGACGCCCTTGGGTGGTCCGCGCTCACCGAGCACGACGCCGACTTCGCGCCCCGCCCCGTCCCGTTCGACCATCCGCTGTGGGTCGTGTTCTCCTCGGGCACGACCGGACGGCCGAAGGGCATCGTGCACGGGCACGGCTGGGTCGTGCTCGAGCACCTCAAGAACCTGGGCCTGCAGCTTGGCCTGCGCGCCGGGGACCGCCTGCTGTGGCACACCACGCCGAGCTGGATGATGTGGAACGTCTTGGTCGCCGGTCTGCTGCTGGGTGCCACAGCCGTGTGTTACGAGGGCAGCCCGACGTATCCCGATACAGATGCGCTGTGGCGGCTCGCGGCCGGCCTGGAGGTGAAGGTCCTGGGTGCCAGCCCCGGCTACCTGGCGGCCTGTCGCAAGGCCGGCGTGCGGATCACCGACCACTGTCCGGCCTCGCTCGAGCGCCTGGGCGTCACCGGCTCGACGTTCCCCGGCGACCTGCAGCACTGGGTCGCCGGCGAGCTCGGGCCCCGGGCACAGGTGGTGTGTACCAGCGGTGGCACCGACGTGGTCAGCGCGTTCCTCGGTGCCACCCCCACCACTCCGGTCTGGGCCGGGGAGCTGTCCGCCCCCTGCCTGGGCGTGTCCGTGGAAGCCTTCGGCCCGGACGGGAAGCCGGTGCGGGGCGAGGTGGGGGAACTGGTAGTACTCCGGCCGATGCCGTCGATGCCGCTCTTCTTCTGGGACGATCCGGACGGCTCCCGCTACCGCAACGCCTACTTCGACGTATACCCGGGAGTGTGGCGGCACGGCGACTGGATCACCATCACCGATCAGGGCTCGGTGATCATGCATGGCCGGTCCGACGCGACCCTGAACCGCCACGGCATACGCATGGGCAGCAGCGACATATACGACCCGGTGGAGGAGCTCGAGGAGATCGCGGAAGCTCTCGTCGTCGGGATCGAGCAGGACGGCGGCGACTACTGGATGCCGTTGTTCGTCACCACCACCGACGGCACCGACGTCGACGACGTGCTGCGCGAGAAGATCCGCAACGCCATACGCCACGGAGCATCCCCCCGCCACGTACCCGACGAGATCATCCAAGCCCCCGGTATCCCGCATACCCGCACCGGCAAGAAACTCGAAGTCCCCGTGAAACGTCTGCTGCGCGGAGACGATCAGGACACCGTGGTCGACCCCGGCAGCGTCGACCGACCAGAACTCATCGACTGGTACGCACGGATCGGTGCCGCTCACCGTACGCGACGTGGCACCGCTCTCGGTTCCGCTCCGTCCCGATCAGCGAACGGTAGACCCTGGATAGAGCGTTGAACGCTGTCCCGGGCTGTCCCGGGCTGTCCGAGGCCGAGGCCGAGGCCGAGGCCAGCAGCATCGTTCCTGATAGCGGGGCCAGTCTGTCCGAGACCTGCCTACCGCCTCCGATCACCGCCACACCACACAAGGCACGACGAGGAGCCCTGCCATGACCTACATCGCGTTGGAAGAAGCTTTCATCATCCCGGAGTTGTTCTCGCGCCAACCCTCCTCGCCCCAGAAGATCCGGGTCAGCGACCAGTACGTCAAGGACTGGGGACGACGCCTGGGTGACTTCGAGGAGCACCGTCTTCCCGACATGGACGCACACGGCATCGACATTCAGATCCTGTCGCTGAGCGTCCCCGGCATCCAGGCCGACACCGACGCCGGCGCCGCCGTCGACAACGCCCGGTTCGCCAACGACTTCCTCGCCCAGACCATCGCCCGCCACCCCACCCGCTTCAGGGGGTTCGCCGCCCTGCCCCTGCAGGAGCCTGCCGCCGCCGTGACCGAACTCCAACGCTGCGTCGAGCAGCTCGGATTCAAAGGTGCCTTGGTCAACGACCACACGCAGGGCCGATACCTGGACGATCCCGCATATGACGAACTGTGGAGCGCTCTGGAAGAGCTTCGTGTGCCGTTGTACCTGCATCCCGGCGCGCTGCCCTGCGACGACTGGCACGTGATGCGCGGACGGCCCGAGATGTACGGGGCCAGCTGGAGCTGGCAGGCCGAAACCGGTGGCCACGCCATGCGGTTGATCTATGCCGGAGTGTTCGACCGGCACCCCGCCGCAACCCTGATCCTGGGGCATCTCGGCGAGTTCCTGCCGTTCCAACGCTCCCGCATCGACTCGCGCTACCGCTCGCTCCGGGTCGACGAACCGCTCCAGCGGATGCCGTCGCAGTACTTCGGGAGCAACATCCTGATCACCACGAGCGGGGTACTGGCCCCGGAGGCCGTACAAGCCGCCGTGCTGACCATCGGGGCCGACGCGGTCATGTTCGCGGTCGACTACCCGTACGAGGTTACGGCCGACGCGGTGGCCTCGATCGAGAAGGCTGACCTTCCGTCCCAGGTGAAGGAGAAGGTTGCCCATCTGAACGCCAGGCGTGTGCTGCGCATCTGACCGCAGCGCCTCGTCGGCAAGGTCGCCCAGCTCGGGCAGGGGGTCCGGTGCGGAGAAGACGGCGTGGCGGGCGGCCGCTCGGCAGCCGTGGGTTGCTCGCCGAACAGGAGCGCCAGACCCTGCCGGTGCGACTCCCTGTTCTGCTGCTTCGGCTGGGCATCGGAGTCGGCCGACAGCCGCATCATGTTCTGCCGCCCCCTGCTTGTCCTGCTCGCGACCGCCGCGCCGACCTTCGGCGCGACGGCCGGAGCGGCGGCGCCGACGGGAGAGGAGGCGGACACGGGCATCGCACCCTCACCGGCGCGTGGTCAGCTGTCAGATGGAGTCCGGGGCCAAGCCCGGGTCATCCCCGCGCTGGGGCAGGAGGGCCGCGATCTCGTCTGCCGGGCGGGCTGTGTGCAGGCTGAGCAGGTCGGCGATCAGGTCGTCCAGGGGTGGCCAGGGAATGTTCCCGTGGTCGTTGTAGAGGGTGACCAGACCGTGCAGGGCGGTCCAGAGCATGAGGCCGGCCTGCCACTGCTGCTCCGCCGAGGGCTGTCTGCGCTCTCCCTCGGCGGCGGCCGCCAGGGAGGTCACGACGGCCTCGAGCGGTTCGGCCCCGGCGCCGTGCGCTGATCCGGGGACAAGGTCGTCCGGCATCCGTCCGCCGAAGAGAGTGCGGTAATGGCCGGGTTGGCCGACTCCCCAGCGCACGTAGGCCGCGCACCGGGCGACGAGGTCGGCCAGTGGATCCGGGGCCGACTGCGCGGCCTGGTCCATCAAACGGGCCAGTTCCTCATAGCGCAGCCGCAGCACGTGCTGGATCAATGCGCTCAGGTCGGGGAAGTGGCTGTAAATGCTGGCAGGTGCCACCCCGACCTCACGCGCTACCTGCCGCAGCGTCAGCGTCTCCGGCTGATCAAGGGTGGACAGCAGCTTCGCCGCGGCGTCTACGAGCTGGGCCTTGAGAACCTGGCCCTGCCCCCGTGGATTGCGGCGACGGGGAGCGGAGCGCTCCTGAGACGACATCTTCGCCCCCTTCTGACCGGTGCGAACAGTTGAGCAACAGATGTTCACCGTACAGGCAGCTCACGCCTTGACATCACTAACCAACGGTTGTTTACTCAAGTAACCAACAGTTGTTTAGTTAAAGGGTGAATGATCATGCGCATAGCCGTACTCGGAGCGTCAGGGCGGACCGGCAGCGCGCTCGTCGATGAAGCGCTGGAACGGGGACACGAGGTCGTGGCCCTGGTTCGCGCGCCGGCCAAGGTCACTGTGCCTGTGTCGCGGCAGGTCGAGGTCCGGAAGGCGGATGTCACCGTCCCGCAGAGCTTCCCCGACCTGACCGACGTCGACGTCGCCGTCTCTGCCATCGGTATCGGCAAGGGCGACGGCCCGGGCGCACTGGTCGCCGGGGCGAGGGTGCTCGCGGCGGCGAACGTTCGCGCGACGGTATGGCTCGGCGCGCTGGGCTCGGGCGTGTCGAGTCGATCGGGTGGGCTGATCTATGCGGGGGTGATGCGGATGTTCGTCGGCTCGGAGCTGGCCGAGAAGGTCGAGGCCGACCAGATCGCCCTGGATGCCGGCGCCACGGTGTTCCACGCCCCGGACGTCACCGATGGCCCCCTCAGCCCTACCCGCCACATCGTGCCACTGGCGGACCTGCGGCGTCCGCTGCTGCCGCCCCGAATCTCCCGGGCCACGCTGGCCTCCTTGTTGCTGGACGAGGCCGAGACGGGCCGGCACGGTACCGGAATCGTCGTACCCCTGAGTTAGTCATCGGTCGACGCGGCAGCCCCCGTTGTCCACAGGGCGGGAGCGAACCACCATCGGCAACCGCGATCGCGGTTGTGTGGACGGCCGTGCCCGGCACCGACGCGTGACCGGGGGCTGCCCCTCCTCCCGCACGCCGAGGCCAACGGGCTCCGGCCGTCGCGGTACCCCGGACAAGGTCACCTGGGCGAATCAGGCATCGCCTGGTGCTAGTAACTGCATCGGAAGGTCATCATGAGCAACTTCTCAGGAAAAATCGGACTCGTGACGGGTGCTGGAAGCGGAATCGGCCGCGCGACGGCGATCGAGCTGGCCCGGCAGGGCGCCACCGTCACCGTCACCGACATCAACGAGGCAACAGCCTTCGAGACCACCGAAATGATCAGGAAGGACGGCGGAGAGGCACTGGCACTCAGCGTCGACATCGCCGACGAGGACGCGGTGCGGACGGCCGTTGAACGTACGGTCGAGACGTACGGCGGCCTCGACTTCGCCGTGAACAACGCGGGCCTCGACTCGCACCACCGACAGCTCGACCAAATGAGTCTGGAAGAGTTCGAGCGCGTGACCCACGTCAACCTGGGCGGGACCTTCCTCTGCATGAAGTACGAGCTGCCCGCCCTGCGCAGCCGCGGCGGCGGCGCGATCGTCAACGTCGCCTCCAACGGCGGCCTGTACGCGATCCCGACCGCCCCCGCCTACGTGGCAGCCAAGCACGGCGTCGTCGGGCTCACCAAGGTCGCCGCCGTGGACTACGCGCCGCACAACATCCGCGTCAACGCCGTCTGCCCCGGCCCGACCCGTACACCCGGCTTCGAAAGGGTGGCGGCCGGCACCGACTTGATCGCGATGCAGGAGGCGATCACCCCACTCGGCCGGATGGCCACATCGGAAGAGGCCGCCGCAGCCGCGGTCTGGCTCTGCTCGGACGCCGCGTCCTACATCACCGGGATCGCGCTGTCGGTCGACGGCGGACGGCGGGCATAAGGGGCATCGCGGTCGAGGAGTACACGGCCGCCGAAGCCCTCAGCCTGCCCCGGCCTCGGAACCGTCGCAACATTCCTTGATCATTAGAGGTGTGTTGATGGCGAGGCTGGGTGCAGGCATCAGGCGCTGAGGGCGGCAGCAGTCGCCCCGCCATGACCACGGCCGCCGTCGCCGTCGACGGGCACGACCGGATCCTGCTGTCCACCGGAGCGGCCGACATCGCCCCCCAAGCGCTGGTACGCGTCACCGCCGCCGTCCCCGTGGGTCGCGTCGTCGCTTACGACAACGTCGAGGGCCTGGACGACCTCAGCGCGATCCGCATCCCCAGCCCCGGCATCACCCTGGAGAAGGCGGGCGAATCGGTGAAGCCGGCCGCGTTCATCCTGGCCATCGACACCTCCGTCGACGACTCCACCACCGACGCCCTGTTCGCCCGCCAACTGGCCGTCGTCGCCGGCGCTCTGGTCCTGCTGCTCGCCCTGGCCGTCCTCAATTGCACCAGCATCGCCGCCTCGACCGCCCAGCCACTTCCAGCAGCTCTGCCGAAGGCTCCCCACCTGGAGATCACCAACAGCATCCAGAAGATGAGCCAGAGCCGCTGGACGTGAACAAAGCCAGGTGCGTGAACGTCAGCGGGCCGAGTGGGCGCCGGCCATCAACGCGGCGAGGTCCTCGGGCTGCAGGAAAGAGGGGGGAGGGGGCGGGCCCCAGCTGAAGAGGCTCTTGGCGGCCTCCCAGACCTCGGGCTTCCACAGCGCGTCGTCGACGACGCAGTCCATGTCGGAGTAGTACTCGGAGAAGTTGCCGGCCGGGTCCTTGAGGTACCAGAAGAAGTTCGAGCCGACGTGGTGGCGTCCCAGGCCCCAGATGTGGCGCTCGGGGTGCTCCCGCAGCATCGCCGTGGCGCCGCGGCCGATCTCGTCGACGTCGTCGACCTGCCACGAGGTGTGGTGGACGAAGTTGACGGGCGCGCTTGACACCAGGATGTTGTGGTGCTCGGTCGAGCAGCGCATGAACGAGGAGAGCCCGGGTACCTCGTCGCTGATCTTCAGGCCGATGCCCTCGGCGAAGAAGCGCTGGCTGGCCTCCTGGTCCGTCGAGCCGATGACGACGTGTCCGAGCTTGCGCGGACGGACCCTGCCCTCGCGCAGGATCCCCGGGGCGCGGCCGGTGCCGCGGTCCGTGCGGCCCGGCCCGTTGTACGCCGTCGCCGGCGCCTCCGGTTGCTCGATGCGCGGGGTGACTGTCACCTCGACCTGTACGCCGGTGATCGGCTCGACGGCGGCGACGCGTGTGTCCGAGGCGTCCGCCTTCAGGTCGAGCCGGCGCAGCCGGGACTCGACGGCGCCGATGTCGTCGGGGTTCTCCGCGCCGATCGACAGCGCCACGAGTCGGCGGGCGGGTGAGGTGACGAGGCGGAGCTGGCGGCCTCCGTCGGCGGTGGAGAGCCAGCCGTCGTCCTCGCGGGTCAGCCCGAACTCCTCGTAGTACCGGGTTGTGGCGTCCAGGTCGGGGACGCCGATCGTGACCGAGCTGAGTCGGTGCAGGGCCATCAGGAGACCTCCTTGGTCGCCTCGGCGACTAACGCTGGCGCAGCTCGCCGATCCCGTCGAATGGCGTGCCGTGCAGTTGACGGATCGTAGGCGGGGGCGGACGCGGGATCGGGGTCGACCCCGGCGGATCGCGGGAACCGGACCTGCCCGCCGATCCACGGTACGGACATCAGGCGCCGACCAGCGCGAACTTCTCAGCACGGCTGCTCACTCCGCAGGTCTCCGCCGCCTTGACAGCGATAACCTACACTTGTTTACTCATCTCGCCAACAGTTGTTCAGTCACGAGTTGGGCGGGACCGACCACGGTGGTCGGCGCGGCCGGAAGGACCGGTCGTCGGCTCGTCGGCTCGTCGTCTCCGGCCTGGACTCCGCGCCGGACCGCTCGCGAATCTACGACGCTCCGTCCTGTCGCCGCGCTCATGCCGGGCGCGGCGCGGGTTCTTTCGAGGACCGGTGCCGGGCCCCGGGGTTGATCCACGCGCTTCCCCGTGGGACGCCGGGATCGCTCCGGTCCCAGGGGTTGGGGCGTTCGTGACGTCGGGGCGGTACCGCACACCAAGGGCGCGACGGACCGTCAGACAACCGTCAAGCGCAGCGCGGGCCGGCCGTCAAGTGGGCCGGTGAGGATCGCTGTTGTCACTTCCACTATCTGAAAGGGATTGAGTCATGGCTACGCTCCTGTACCGGCTGGGCGCCTTCGGCGCTCAAAGATGGCGGACGATGGCGGTCGGCCGGCTGTTCGTCCTCGGGGCCGTCGTCGGCCTGGGAGTGGAGTTCCACGGATCGTTCCAGAACAGCGGATCCATCCCCGGCTCCCCGGCCCAGACCGCGCCGATGAGGATGGACCGGCGCTGGCCGGACGCGAACGGCATCGGTGATCCGGACGCGAGGCGCTCGGCCGGGTCCCGCGCTCGATCCGCGTGCAGGAAAGTCTGCTGACGGGGGATCACCCAGCAGAACACCGAAGGATCCCGCGGCCGCGGGTCGCCTTCCAGCGGATCACGTCCGTTGCCCGACGGCCGACAGACGTGATCCGCCACCGCACGGCCGAGCGTGTCTTCGGTATCGGCCAGGCCACACCATCGTCCCCCCCCGGACGTCACCGCTCGCTGTGTGCCCTTCTCACCAGCGACTGTGCAGAGAGAACGGATCATCATGCGTATTGCAGCGCCCGGCGCTCGGACATCTGCCGCCGCGTCCGCGGGACGGCTCGCCGTCAAGGTCCCGGAAATCACGGCCCTGTTCTGGGTCGTCAAGATCCTCACCACCGGGATGGGCGAGACCTTCTCGGATTTCCTTGTCGGCCACCTGAATCCGGGACTCGCCCTGGGCTCGGGCGCGACCGCGTTGGCGATCGCGTTGATCGTCCAGTTCCGCAGCGACCGCTACCACCTCTGGATCTACTGGTCGGCCGTGACCATGGTGGCCGTCTTCGGCACCATGGTGGCCGACGCCCTCACCTTCCTGGTCGGGCTTCCGTACCCGGTGACGACGGTGGGGTTCTCGATCGTGCTGGCCGTCATCTTCGTCCGGTGGTACGCCCGGGAGAAGACCCTGGATGTGCACAGCATCACCACGCCGCGCCGGGAACGCTTCTACTGGTCGATGGTGACGGCCACCTTCGTCCTCGGCACCGTCGCCGGCGATCTGACAGCGGACATGCTGCACCTGGGGTACCTGGGTTCGATCGTGGTGTTCGCCATCGCCATCGCAGTCCCGGCCGCCGCGCACCGCTGGGCGGGGCTGGGCACCGTTACCGCGTTCTGGTCGGCCTACGTCATCACCCGCCCGCTCGGCGCGTCGATCACCGACTGGCTGTCCTCGTCCCGTCAGGACGGCCTGGGCCTGGGGTTCGGCTGGGTCAGCCTCGGCGCGACGATCGTCATCGTCGCGCTGCTCGGACTGCTGACGACGCGCGGCGACCGCCCGGCCGCCGGCCTGCGCTCCGACGCCGTCCGCCCCGGCGAGGCGGACGCATCGATGTAGGTGTCCATCGTGGTGGTGACGACGTGCCGTCGCGGTCGGTCGCGCGCCGGAAGGAACTCGGCATGGAGATGGCGGCGCCGCAGGAGCACCGTGGACCGGAAAGGGGGCAGGACCGTCGTGCATCACCACCGTAACGAAATGATCTGCTTCCTTGTGCGGGCCGCGTCCACGCCCGTGAAGTGGGCTGATGCACTTTCCGACAGCAGGCGGTCCGTTCTTCCGCTACTTGCGCATGTGGCACGCCGTGGCGGCCTCCCTCGTAGTGGTGGCGGTGCTGGCGTTCCTCGTCCTTCGGCCGTCCGGCGGCGCGCGTGCGGTCCCCAACAGCCCCTGCCGGGCCGTCGATTCGGCCCGCGAGGCCACGGCCGCGACCCCCGACCTCGACGGGGACGGCTTCGTCGATCTGGTGCACGAGATCTCCGAGACGGAGAACTTCGACCTGTTCGTCGTGCCCGGTTCCGAGCACGGTCCTGACCCCGACCACACGACCGTCTTCGCCCACGACGACCTCGGTGTGCCGCACGACGTCCAGACGGGTGACGACCCGTTGCAGCCCACGGTCGCCGACCTGGATGAGGACGGCCATGCCGACCTCGTCGTGAGCGGCGCCGCCCGGGTCCTGTGGGGAGGCCCCAAGGGCCCGCGGGTCGGCGGAGCGCACGGGCGTGTGCCACTACCGGGCAGCGGATACAGCACCGCGCCGGTCGCCGGCGACTTCCACGGGGACAGCCACACCGACCTCGCGGTGTTCAGGGACTCGAACGAGGTTCGGGAACTGGTTGTCCTCAAGGGTCCGTTCAAGCGCTCCGGCGCCCCGGTCAGGACCGTGGAGATCCCCAGCCCGGTCCACGAGGGCGCGTCACCCGTGCTGGTCGCCGGGGACGCGAACGACGACCGCGCCACCGATCTCGCGCTCTACAACTCTCCGTGGGATCCGCCCCTGCTGTTCACAGGCGGCGCCCGTACCGCCGACGGCCTGAGCAAGGAACCCGAGCGGCTGCCGGAGGGCGAGAACATCGTCTTCGGCGACTTCGACGGCGACGGGCGCCAGGACATCGCCATCGGTCGGAGCTTCGTCGACAGCTACGACGAGGTCGACACACCCCACCGGCGCGGCCAGGTCAGCGTCCGCTACGGGAAGGAGCCGGGGAAGTGGGTCACCATGGACGGCGGCGACTTCAAGGAGGGCTTCGGCACCAGGCTCGCCGTCGGGGACTTCAACGGCGATGGCTGCGACGACCTGGCCGTACAGCTCACCAAGAAGAAGGAGGCGGGGGACGCGCGGATCGAGGTGCTGCGGGGCGGCTCCGAGCACGGGCTCGGATCGAAGCCCTGGCGCTCGACCAAGCGGTCCGTGCCGGGTGACGACAGCCCCGACGGCGGCACGCTCTTCGCCGTCCACGACTGGGACGGCGACGGCCGCGCGGAACTGACCCTTCTCGGCGAGGACAGGTGGTGGATCACCGACGGCACGGGCCGCGACGAGGCATCGTTCCCGGTCGCCCCCAGCAAGGATCAAGGTTCGTAGGCACCTGCCTGCTGCCCCGGGCACGTCGTTCCGGGCCCCGTAACCACGAGCCACCGGCGACCTGCTCGACGCCTGCCCGGCCGAGCCGAGGCACCGCGAAGACGCGCCACTCGACAAGCGGATAACGCTCCCCTGATGGACACCGCCCGGACCGTCGCCGGGTCAGTGCGAGCTGGCGGGGACGGGCGAGAGTCGGTAGCCGCCCTCATGGGAAACGACGCGGCCGGCCGTGGGCGGTGCGAAGTGGGTGCCCAGGACGAGGGTGTCCGTGTCGGCGAGTGAGGCGATCAGCTGCAGGCGCGAGGTCTCGGACTGCTCTGGGTCGATGTCGACGCAGGCGCCGATGGCCGGGTGGGCGAGCTGGACGGGGTGGTGGATGCAGTCGCCGGTGATCAGAGCCGTCCGGCCGTGGCTGGTCAGCTCAACGGCGACGTGGCCGGGGGTGTGGCCGGAGGTGGGGAGCAGGCGCAGGCCGGGGGCTACGTCGAGTCCCTCGGCGGGCACGTCGACGAGGTCGAGCAGTCCCGCCTCCTCGACCGGGATCACGGAGTCGCGGAACATCTGCTCGCGTGCCTCGTCCATGTCGTACCCGGCCCAGAACTCCCGCTCGGTGCGGGAGGTCAGGTAACGGGCGTGGGGGAAGGTGGGCACCCAATCACCATCCACCTCGCGTGTGTTCCAGCCGACGTGGTCGGCGTGCAGGTGGGTGAGGATCACCAGGTCGACCGAATCCGGGGGGAATCCGGCGACGGCCAGGCGCTGCAGGTAGTCGGTATCCAGGCCATGCCAGGCGGGATTGGCCCGCTCCTTGCCGTTGCCGATGCCGGTGTCGACCAGGATGCGCAGGCCGCCGAGGATGAACGCGAAGCTGTGGCTGTCGATGCGGAGGGTGCCCTCGTCGTCGGCGAAGTGGGGACGCAGCCAGTCCTGCGCGGCGACGAGGTCCGGGGTGGCGTCGGGCAGCAGCCACGGCCCGGTGGCGGGCGGCAGGAGGACCTCGTCGATGCGGTGGACGGTGACGTCGCCCACGGTCCAGGAGGGGGCGGCGGTCAGGTCGGTGGCCGGGTGGTTGTGGTGGGCAGTGCTCATGATCGTTCTGTCCTCTGGGTCTCGTTACGGAAGGTCGTTGTGCGCGTGGTGGACCGTCCTGCCCCTTGACACGGTGAGTGCGGCCAGGGCCGCGACGGCGAGCAGGGCGGCGGCGATGGCATAGGCATGGGCGGCGGTGCGCAGCCCGTAGTCCTGGGTGGCGGCGCCCGCGGCGATGGCGGGCAGGCTCATGGAAAGGTAGCTAAGGACGTAGTAGGCGGCCAGGGTCGCGGCACGGTCCTGCGCGTCCAGGGAGGCGAGTGTCATGCGCAGCGCCCCTTGGGAGACGGCGCCGAAGGCGATCCCGGCCAGAGCCGCGCCGCCGTAGACGGCGGGCAGGCCGGCGCCGTGCAGACCGCTCAGCGTCAGGGCCGCGGCGGGTACGACGGCCAGGCTGCCGCCGGTGGCGGCGGCGTACGGCGCCGTGCGTCGCAGAATCCACACGGTGACCGTGGCCGCGGCGGTCAGCGTGAAGAAGACCATGCCGCCGGCCGCCTGCGGGGCACCGGGGGCCACCAGGCGCACGAGCGCCGGCCCGAGGGAGGAGTAGAAGCCGCCCAGGGCCCAGACGGCGACGACACCGGTACCGGCCGCCAGCAGAGCGCGACGCGCCGACGGGGGCACGGCGAGCTCAGGACGCAGCGAACTCAGGGCGCCGGGGTGCGGGCGGGCCGTCTCCGTCGTGAACATGACCGCGACTGCCTGGGCGGCGAAGAGGACCGCGAGCACAACGTACACGGTGACCGTGGGGGCGGGCACGAAACGGATGAAAAGGGTGGAGGCCAGGACGCCGGCGGCCATGCCCGCCACCGGGGCGATGCTGTTGGTCAGGGCGGACCGGCCCGGACACCGGGGGTTTTCCAGGTCGAGGAGGGCCGCGCCGGCGGCGCTGGCGGCCGCGCCGGTGGCCGCCCCCTGCAAGACGCGGGCGGCGGTCAGTGCACCGGCGCCGTCCGCCGAGGCCAGCAGCACCATGGAGGCGGCCTCCACCGCCAGGGCGCCCACCAGGACGGGGCGTCGTCCCAGGTGGTCGGAGAGTGCTCCGGTGGTGAGCAGGGCCAGCAGCAGGGTCAGAGCGTAGGCGCTGAACACCACGGTGATGGCGAGCGCGGACAGGTGCCAGGCGTCCTGGTAATGGGGGTAGAGCGGTGTGGGCGCACTGGATGCCGCGAGGAGACCGGCCAGGATCGAGGCGTTCAGGACGAAGGGCGCGGCGCGGCTGGTCGTGCGGCTGCGCGCGGCTTGGCAACGGTGTGGTGCGGGTGCTCGTGGTGTGACGGTGGGCATGGGACTCCTCGGCTAAACGCTATTGGTTTGCTTTAAGTCACCGTAGGTCCTACGGTGGACTAACGCAAACGCTTAGCTTTTGGAGCTGGAGGATGTGCTTCGTCGCTCCAGCTGCGAGGAGAGAGAAGTCCATGACCGCCGTAGAGCTCACCCCGCCCGAAGCGGCCTGCTGGGCCGCCCGCGCCGGGCTCCCGCTGCCTGCCGCCCGCCATGCCGCGGTCGCGGCCACCGCCCACCACATCCACTCCGTCGTCTCGGTCCTGCGGGAGCTGGACTTCGGGGACACCCCGCCCGCCCCCGCCTACCGCGCGGGACAGGAGAAGCACGATGCAGCCGTATGAACTGTCCCTGACCGCAGCCGCCGACGTGATCGAGGCCCGGGAGCTGTCCCCCGTCGAGCTGGTGGACTCCGTGCTTCAGCGCATCGCGCAGATGGAGCCGCACCTTCAGGCATACGTCACCGTCACCGCCGAGCGCACCCGCACTGCCGCGCGTGAAGCCGCACACGACATCGCGGCCGGCCGTTATCGCGGTCCGCTGCACGGCATCCCGATGGGCCTGAAGGACCTGGTCGACGTCGCCGGCGAAGCCACCTCGGCCGGCTCCCAGGTCAGGGCCGACCACCGAGCGCAGACCGACAGCACGGTCGCCGCGCGCCTGGCGGAGGCCGGTGCGGTCCTGCTGGGCAAGACGCATACGCACGAGTTCGCCTATGGCCTGACCACCCCACAGACCCACAACGCCTGGGACACAGGCCGGGTTGCCGGCGGATCCAGCGGCGGGTCCGCCGTTGCCGTCGCCGCGGGCATGGCCACCTTCGCCCTGGGCACCGACACCGGCGGATCCATCAGGGTGCCCGCCGCGCTCAACGGGGTCGTCGGCCTCAAGCCGACCTACGGGCTCGTCCCCCGGCACGGTGTCACGACCCTGTCCTGGTCACTGGACCACGTCGGCCCGATCGCCCGCACGGTCGAGGACGCGGCCCTGGTCCTGGCCGCCCTGGCCGGGCACGACCCCCGTGACCCCGCCTCCCTGACCACACCCGCCACGGACTACCGGCCGGACGCGGGCACGGACCTGACGGGGCTGCGGGTCGGCGTACCGCGCACCTACTACTTCGACCAGGTCGCCCCCGAGGTCGAGGCCGCCGTCCGGCGTGCCATCGACCAGCTTCAGGCGCTCGGCGCACGCCTCGTCGAGGTGGAGATCCCCATGACGCGCTACATCCAGGCCACGCAGTGGGGTCTGATGGTGCCCGAGGCCACCGCCTACCACGAGGCGACCCTGCGCACGGTCCCCGAGCTCTACCAGGACGACGTCCGCGTCCTCCTCGAGGCCGGCGAACTGATGCCCGCCGGAGACTACCTGCGCGCCCAGCGCTCCCGCACCCTCATGCGGCAGGAATGGGCCCGCATGCTCACGGAGGTCGACGTGATCGCCGCCCCCACCGTCCCGGCGACCGCCGTCAGGGCCGGCCAGGAAACGATCACCTGGGCCGACGGCACCGTCGAGGGCGTCTCCGACGCCTACGTGCGCCTGTCGTCGCCCGCCAACATCACCGGAGTACCGTCCCTGTCCATACCGGTCGGCCACGACACGGCGGGGCTGCCGATCGGCATGCAGCTGCTCGGGCGACCGCTCCAGGAGAGCGTGCTCCTACGGGTCGGCCACGCCTACGAGCAGACCCAGCCCGCCCACGACCTCGCACACGCTGCGTGAACGAAGGACGGGACCCGGCAGCATCGCATGGGCAGGGTGAGTGCCCGACGGCTGTGCCACAGCCGTCGGGCACTCACCCGCTCTCGACGACACAGCCTGCGCGGGCGTTCCCCGAAAGTGCCCGAGCGGTGACGGCGCCGAGGGCGATGGAGCGGACAGACCGCACCGCGCATCCCGCAGCGCGGAAGGACGACCAGCCCAGCGCCTGGACGACGTCTTTTGTGAGCACGAGGGGACGGATCACGCCCGCGCCACGAAGGTCTCCTCCCTGCGGGCGTGCACCGAGGCGGCGCTGAACCACACGACTCGCAGCGAGAGAGGCCGTCGAACGGTGGCCCAGCGGGTCACTAGACGCAATGATTTCGCTTTAAGGTGGGTTCCATGAGCAGGCAGATGGTACGCCCCGGTGGGCGCAGCGCCCGGGTCCAGGCATCGGTGCACGCCGCCGTGCGCGAACTCGCCTCGGAGGTGGGCCGCGACGCCCTGACGGTACCGATGATCGCCCAGCGCGCGGGTGTGACACCGTCGACGATCTACCGCCGCTGGGGGGATCTGCAGGAGCTGTTGTCGGACGTGGCGGTCGAGCGTCTGCGGCCCGAGACCGCGCCCGGGGACCACGGTGCCCTGTCGTCCGACCTGACGGCCTGGGCCGAGCAGTTCCTCGACGAGATGTCCTCCCCCGCCGGCCGCGCCTACATCCGTGACGCCCTGCTCGGCGACCCGGACGGCAGCAACGCCGGCCAGTGCTCGGCCTACGCCGCAGAACAGATCGACGTCATCCTCACCCGTGCGACAGAACGCGGGGAGAAGACGCCGGACGTCGAAACGGTCATCGACGGCGTCGTCGCCCCGCTGATGTACCGCATCCTCTTCCGCCCGGACGGACTCGACGCCGCGTACGCGCGTCGGCTCGTGACAGCGGTCCTCGGCCCGACCGGCCGATGACCCCGGCCCTCTCCTCGGGTGGAGTGGCCGGTCTGGAAGCCGGATTGCGTCAGCTGTCCGCTGCGGCGTCGGCCTCCTCGGGACTGGCGGAGAGCCGGTAGAAAGCGGCGGCGTTGTCCCAGAGCACGGCGTCGAGGTGTTCCTCGCTGACCGTCTCGGCGATGAGGTCGAAGTCCTCGTCCACGAAGGGACGGCGAGCGCGGGTAGAGGGCAGGTCGGTGCCGACCGTCAGCGCGGCGGGGTCGGTCCTCACGATGGCGGTCATGACGTCGGCTGGGTCGAGGTCGACGCGCCCGAACCCCGTGGCCTTGACCTTCACGCCTTGTCAGTGGCGCGACGCGGCTCCTGAGCCCACAGAGATCTCGAAACCCCTTGAGGCTGTCGCGGACGAGAGCTTCCGGGCGACGGTGGCGGAGGTCTCTGAGCGCTCCACGATGTTGTGCGAGCCCTGGGCGTACGGCGCTTACGGGTGCAGGTGGTTCCGCGTCACTCCGGAGAACGCAGCCGAACTGGCCGGACTCATGCGGCCACGCTGATTGGTCTGCGTGGCTACCGAGCCGGAGGTGCTGCCCAGGCCTGAGCCGCTGGAGGATGACTTCACTGCATTCGTGGCCCCGCTGCTGCCGGGCGAGTTGGCTTACCGGGCCTACCCCGGTGGCGCCGATGCACTCTCCGAAGTGACGGGTGAGGGTTTCTCACTCATGCTGGCGGACAGAGTGATGGGCGAGTGGTGTGCCGTGGTACCGGACTCGGACGGGGTGAACAGGGCACAGTGGGAGAGCCCAGGACCGTGATCCGATGGCTGAGGCGCTGAACCGAAACCTCCGCAGGACGGGAGAGGCGAGGTGGCGGACACGCCGTCGGTTGATCAGGTGGCGAGCCGCAGATGCAGGCGCTCGGCTGGGGTTTCCAGTCGAGCGTTGCGCGTCTGCGTCTTGGTTCGGCAGGCCGTCCGGGCTGCGTTTCTGATCTTGTGCCTGTGGACGGCTGCCCCGCCGAGCCCGGCCTGTCATCCGACCTGCCTGACAAACGAAACGACACCAAGGAGCTCAATTCCAGTAATCGGCGATCAGTCGTTGACCTCCGCACTGTGGGTTTGGAGACTGGCCTGTCCGTCGGGGGGTGTCTTGTAGGCACCATTGCCCACGCTGATCCACCGTCCCCGCGGGGCAGCCTGGAGAGTGATGCGGCCCCCGAACACCCCTCGGCACTTCTGAGTAGTCGTCAGGAAAGTCAGCAATCGGTCAGCGTGAGTCCTCAAACACCCGGCGACAGCTGACCACACATGCGAAACGTTGTAGCCTCCGAACATCGCCCTTGACCTGCAGAAGCAGGCAGGGAGCAGGGCGAATCGGGAGTTTCTTCATGTTTCGTACAATGTTCAAGTCCAAGATCTAGCGTTTGGGTGTTTCCGCAGGTCAGAGCCCTGATCGCGGCCTCCAAGTCAGCTAAAGGTCAGCATCAGGCCGGGCGGTGTCCGGCTTGCTGACCTGCACCTACGACAGGGGCCTCCTGCGCCGCCCATCGCCCTGCTCGGAAGGCTTGATGCGTGGCTCGACAGCTCGCTCGTGGGATGGGGTCGTTCTTCAAGGAGTGCGGTTGTTCCAGGCCGACCCGTTGCCCGCACCCGTACACGATTCGGTTCCGGGACACTCTCGGCAAGCAGCGTGAAGAGGCCGGTTACGACAGCAGGACGACGCTATCGAACGTCTCACGCAGATCTGCCTGGACACCGGCCTCTGGGAAGCAGCCTGATTCCGCGGACTCATCGGAACAGCAGGTTCTTCGTCTGCTGGTTGTGCACCTGCCCACGCGGCTTTCGCCAGGACGAAGAAGGGTTGCAGGCCCAGGGCAAGAGCCGCCGGTACGCGTATGGTCCGGATCTTGGTCGTGGGTCGGTCAAGGCGGCGTGCGGCCACTCCGGCGGGCGCCGAAACTGAGGTGATGTATCGGGGGGCACACACGCTCGTGCACACGGGTCCGGACGGGATTCCAGGTCTGTAAAACGAGCTCCCTCGGGGAAATGCCAGCGGGTTGAAGCGCTCTGCCCCGGCAGGATTCGAACCTGCGACACCCGCTTGAAGAGTGGGATCGAATCCTTGCCGGGAGGTCGACGCTGCCTCGTGGTGCCGTTTCACCTGGTCAGCACCAATGAGGCTTCTTGCTCGACCCTGCTGTTTACGCCTCGTGTCGGACGGTCCGCTCCCGCATCGCTCACGCACGAGGAGGGAGAACTGCAGACCGGAAGCCGCTTCATGACGTCCGGCGCGGTGACGTCAGGGCTGGTCACGGCCAGATGGACTTCAGCTTCCACGCCTGCATGTGGTCGAGGGTGGCGGTGCCGCCTTCGGCGAAGGCGCCGACACCCGTGCTGGACGGGTCCGGGAAGATCTGGTGGGTGAGGGTGACCTGTTCGCCACGGCTGTTCTGGGCGTAGACCTCGACGGAGGAGGCGTCGACGAGGACATGCAGGCTCAGTCGGCCGCCGTCGAGCGCGAGGGGGGCGCGCTGGACGCCGGAGAAGGTGGGGTCGAAGTCGGTCGCACCGGAGGCGGTGCGGTCGATGTAGACCTCGCCGGTGGCGGTGTCGTAGCCGATGCGGGTGCGTTGCCCGCCGCCGGTGCGGACGTCCAGGCCGAAGCGGTCGGCGTTGCCGGCGGTGAGGTCGGCCTGGAGCTCCTGGCTGCTGCCGTGCACCGCGAGCGGGGGCGTGGTGTTCGTGACCCGCGTGCTCGGCACCCGGGTGCGTGCGCCGCGCAGGGTGGTCAGTTCACCGACCGGCTGCTGGATCAGCTGGACCTTGCCGTTCACGGTCTTCAGGGAGAGCTGGCGGGGGAAGGAGTCGGCGCTGCGCCACGGGCCGGTGGGGATGGCCTGCCCGTAGTTCCAGTTGTTCATCCAGGCGATCATGACGCGGCGGCCGCCGGGTGCGTCGGTCCACGTGTTGGCGGCGTAGAAGTCGGCGCCGTAGTCGAGCCAGTGGGCGCGCTGGGTGGTGTTCAAGGCGGGCTTGTCGGCGGTGGTGAACTGGTCGGCGAGGACGTGTCCCCAGCCGCCGGAGTTGGCGTCCACGATCTGGATCTGGGCCTTCTTGCCCTTGTAGGCCATGGTGTTGAAGGAGGCCCAGTCGAGGTTCTCGGAGTCGGCGCCGGTGGCACTCTGGACGACCTTGCCGTCGACCAGCAGGTTGACACCGGTCTCGATGGAGGGGGGCTTCGCCTGAGTGTCGGAGAGGACGACCTGGTCGAGGTTGAGGTGGCCCCAGCCGCCCGTGTTGTCGTCCACGACCTTGATCTGAGCCTGCTTGCCCTGCAGGTCGGACAGGTCCCACGACGTCCAGTTCAGGGCTTCGCCGTTGGATCCGGTGACCGAGCGCACCACCTTGCCGTCCACAACGAGCTCCACCACGGTGGGGGCGTCGGAGCTCGCGGGGTGATATCCGCCGCCGATGAGGAAATCGAGGTACTTCTTGTCGATGGTGAACGTCGGGGATGTGAGGGCGCCGGTGGAGGCGTCGCCGTTCAGGAAGCTGTTGACCAGGCCGTTGCCGAGGTAGCCGGTGACCTGGCCCTGATTGGGGAGGGTGCCCTGAGCCGGTCCACTGCCGAAGGCGTCCCCGGTCGCCGTCCAGTCGCCTATCGGGCTGGTGTACGTGCTGCCCTCGAAGTCGGCGAGCGTTTCACCGGTGGGTGCCGGCTGATCGCCCAGGACGGAGCCGGGTTGGTACGGGTGGTTGCCGCCGCCGACCTTGAAGTTGATGTAGTTGCCGCTCACCGTGAACTCGGGTGAGGTCAGCGTGCCGGTGGAGGCGTCGCCGCCGTGGAAACTGTTGGCGAAGGCCTTGCCGTCGATGCCGGTGACCTCCGACTGCCAGTCCACCGCCCCGGTCGCCGGCGCGCTGCCGAACGCGTCACCGGTGGCCTTCCAGTCGCCGAACGAGCCGGACTCGAAGTCCTGCATGACGGTGCCGCTCGGCGGGGTGTACGTGGTGCCGGTGTCGTCGGAGGTGAACTTCTTGCCGTCGAAGTCGCCGACGAAGTACTGGGCGCCGGAGCCGCCCGCGATGCCGCCCGGGTTGAGGTTGACGGCCAGCACCCACTTCGTCTTCTTGGTGTTGCTGTCGACCGGGAGCGGGAACAGGTCCGGGCACTCCCACACCCCGCCGGTGGCGCCGGCCGGGCCGAAGTCGCTCTGGTGGGTCCAGTGCTTGAGGTCGGCGGAGCTGTAGAAGGCGATCTTGTGCTGGTCGGCGAGGGAGACCGCCATCAGCCAGCGCTGCGTGGGGGCGTACCAGAAGACCTTCGGGTCGCGGAAGTTGTTCGAGCCGATGTCGAGCACCGGGTTGTCTTCGTACTTGGTCCAGGTGGTGCCGCCGTCGGTGCTGTAGGCAAGGGCCTGCTGCTGCTTGCCGGAGGCTTTCTGCGCGCTGGTGTAGACGGCGACGAGCGGCGGGTTCTTCTTCGTGCCGAAGCCGGTGGTGTTGTTCCTGTCCAGCACCACGCTGCCGGAGAAGATCATCTCTTGGTCGTCCTGGGGGATGGCGACCGGGAGCTGCTTCCAGTGCACGAGGTCGGTACTGACCGCGTGGCCCCAGGACATGTTGCCCCAGCTGTTGCCGGACGGGTTGTACTGGAAGAACAGGTGGTACCTGCCCTTGTAGTAGATCAGGCCGTTGGGGTCGTTCATCCAGTTCTGGGCCGGGGTGAAGTGGAACTGGGGGCGGTACCGCTCGTGGTAGAGCGTGTCGGCCGTGGCGGGAGAGGCGGCGACCAGGCCGAGCCCGGACAGGACGGCCAGCGCGGCCAGGAGTCTGCGGCGCGGACGAAGGGTTCTGGACATGGCTCTCCTTGCAGGCGTGTGGCTTCGGCTCAGCCGTCGGTACTGACGCGTGACGCGTGACGAGTGACGAGTGACGAGTGCGGGTACGGGCGGCGGCTCGGCCGTGTGCTCGTCCAAGGCCACGGGCGAGCCCGGCTGTGGGCGCAGCGCGGCACCGGTAGCTCCAGCCAAGGGCTGGAAACGTTTCGCCGAACGTACGGGCAACATGTCGCCGAAGTCCAGACCCTGTGCGGGAAACTCCCGAATGCGAGGATGAGGACGGCTGCACGGTGTCAGTGATCTTCGGGAGAAAGCGTGTCCAGCGAGCAGAACTCCACAGGTCGGCGACCGGCGACCATGCGCGACGTCGCGACCATGGCCGGCGTGGGGATCGCCACGGTCTCGCGGGTCGTCAACGGCAAGCCCGTCACCCCTGACCTGGCAGAACGGGTGACGCGCGCCGCCGAGCAGCTCGGCTACCACCACGACCTGACGGCCAGCAGCCTGCGCCGGGCCGACCGCCGCACCCACACCCTCGCCCTGGTCCTGGAAGACGCGGCCAACCCCTTCTCCGCCGCCCTGCACCGCGTGGTGGAGGACGCCGCCGCCGAGCACGGCATGCTGCTCCTGGCCGGGTCCACCGACGAGGACCCGGTCCGGGAACGCAGACTGCTGAAGACCTTCACCGCGCGCCGGGTCGACGGCCTCATCGTGGTACCCACCGGACAGAACGACACCGACCTCGACGCGGCCCGCCGCGCCGGCACACCCGTCGTCTGCGTGGACCGCCGCACCACCGCGCCGCAGGTGGACACCGTGACGGTGGACAACCGCGCCGGGGTGCGGGAGGCGGTGAGGAAGCTGCACGAGTCAGGCCACCGGCGCATCGCCTTCCTCGGCGACCTCCGCTCGATCTGGACCGCCGAAGAGCGCTACGCCGGGTTCGTGGAGGGGCATGCCGAGGTGGGCTGCGTCCTGCACCCCTCTCTCGTGAGGCGCGGCCTGCACGGTCCGGAAGCCGCCAGTGAGGCCACCCGCGAACTCCTGTCCCTCGGCCACGCGCCCACCGCTTTTGTCTCAGGCCAGAACCTCCTCACCGTCGGGGCCCGCCGGGCCCTGCAGGACCTTGAGCTGCAGCGTCGCGTGGCGCTGATCGGCTTCGACGACCTGCCCCTCGCCGATTTGCTCGAACCCGGCATCTCGGTGATCGCCCAGGGCCACGCCGCCATCGGCCGGGAGGCCGCGAGCCTGCTTTTCGACCGACTCGCCGGCGAGGACGGCCCCGCCCGTCACCGGGTACTGCCCACCCGCTACCTCGCCCGGGGGTCCGGCGAACTCCCCGCTCCCGAAGACGGCTGACGACTTCCGCGTAAACGAGTTGTTTCCGGTGTGTTGACGGGGCGAGCCCCTCGGTGCTTCACTGCCGGAACCGGTACCGAAACCGGTTCCGGCACCGATTCCGGTACCGGTTCCACCGATCTCTGTACGATCGGCCCTTCGGTGCGGGAGAACGTCTTCCGCCTCTGCGTGGAGTGAGAGGAGGTGGCATGGGAGTCACCATCGCCGACGTGGCCGCCCGGGCCGGCGTCAGCAAGACGACGGTCTCACGCGTGCTGAACAGCAAGGGCGAGATCAACGAGAACACCGTCCTGAAGGTCCGCAAGGCGATATCGGAGCTCGGCTATGTGCCGAGCGCCGGTGCGGTCGGCCTCGCCCGCGGCACGACGCAGATGATCGGCATGCTGGTCCCTGACCTGGCCTGGGCCTGGTCAGGCATCGTGCAGGCGGTCATCGAGACGCTGGAGACCGAGGGCTTCGGACTGCGCATGCTGACCTGGAACCACGGTGAGGAGTCACTGCGCCGCCTGGGTCTGCAGGTCGCTGCCAAGTCGTTCGACGGTCTGCTGGTGATAGAGCCCGAGGGCGCCATGGGGTACATCACGGAACTGCACGAAGCAGGGCTGCCGGTCGTGCTGATAGACGACCGCTTCCAGCGGCCGGGGTTCCCCTACGTGGCCACCACCAACCGGGAGGGGGGTGCGCAGGCGGCGCGGCACCTCCTGGAAATCGGGCGCCGTCGCCCTCTGGTCGTGACCGGCCCCGATGCGTTCGGCTGTACCCGGGAACGGCTGGGCGGCTTCGTCGATGTCTATGCGGAAGCCGGGATCGAGATCGACCAACGCAGCATCATCTGCGGTGACTTCCAGTTCGAACGCTGCCGGAGCGCGATCGCAGGCGCTCTCGCGGACGGCCTGGAGTTCGACTCGGTCTTCGCACACAACGACCCCTCGGCGGCCGGCGTGCTCACCGCCCTGCACGAGGCCGGCCTGTGGATTCCGCAGGATGTCGCCGTGGTGGGCTTCGACGACGTCGAGATGGCCTCGTACACCTATCCGGCACTGACCACCATCCGCCAGCCCATGCGGGAGATGGGTGCGGCGGCGGCGCGTCTGCTGCTCGACCACGTGCGCGGAGTGCCGCAGGCGGCCCCGTCGTGCGTCATTCCCACCAGTCTCGTGGTCCGCGGCTCGACGTTACGGCCGAGCCCGAACTGACGCCATGCCATCGCGATGCGTACGGCGTCGGCGCGAACCGTCCGTCTCCGCCGCTCCTGCCCAGCCCCGCAGGCGGAGACGGACTCCCTCCCGACACGGAACTGACCCCACCGGACCTCGCGCAGGCCGGTAGGCCGTCCAGCTCAACCTGAAGCCGGTGCACGCACCGGCACGACCGGCCCATTCGTCCTTCGGCCGGCCTCACCACCCTGCACGCGCAACCGCCGAGGTGCCCTTTCCCTCTGCACCTCCCCGACCCGGCACACCGAGCGACACGCCTGGCCCACCCCCGCCCGGCCGATACCGCTCCGGGACCAACGCTCCAGCCGCGACCTGCGGCTGACCGCCGATGCCGCTGTCACCGCCGACGGTCGCCCTCTCGCGGGCCGGCCCATCCGGGCGCCCGCCCGTTCCTTCTATTCCATACGCCGCCCCCCCACGCCTGTTTCGCTCAATGGCAAGGAGCCGCACCATGCGTACCCCTACTCGTCACACCGTCAGAACTGTTCAGGTCCTGTGCGTCACCGTCACGGCGGCCCTGGTGGCCACCGGCTGCGGCCGCAGCGCCGACTCCGGGCCCGGCGCGGACGCCCCCGCGAAGCTGGGCAGCGGCAAGGCCACCGGCAAGGTCGTCATGTGGTCCATGGGTGATCCTGACAAGTCCCTTCAGAGCCTGGCCAAGAAGTTCGAGGAGCAGAACCCCGGCGCGAAGGTCCAGATCACCCCGGTGCCCTGGGCCTCCGCCCACGACAAGCTGACCACCGCCATCGCCGGCGGCAACACACCCGACATGTCCGTGATCGGCACCACCTGGATGGCCGAGATGGCTGGCATGAACGGCTTCCAGGCCACCCCGACGTCGATCAAGTCGTCAGACTTCTACCCGGGTCAGTGGGACACCACGAAGTACAAGGACACCTCCTACGGCGTCCCGTTCATCGCCGACACCCAGGCGGTCTACTACCGCAGCGACCTCACGGCGAAGGCCGGTATCAAGGGCGCCCCGGCAAGTGACTGGGCCGGTTACCTGAAGGATCTGAAGGCCATCCAGGCCACCGCAGGCAAGCAGAACCCGAAGCTGCGCTACGCCAGCGGGCTGTCGATCGGCTTCAACTCCTGGATCTTCCTGCTGCCGCTGGTCTGGCAGCAGGGCGGCGACATCTACGACCCGAGCACCAAGAAGTTCACCTTCGACTCGCCGGCGGTCGCCAAGGCGCTGGAGTACTACGCGAGCGTCCCGAAGGAGGGATTGGCGCCGACCGACAAGACGGACAGCCTGCAGGCTTTCCAGGACGGACAGATCGCCGTCTACAAGGACGGCGCGTGGGTCAGCGGCAGCCTCCGCAAGGACGCCGCGAAGCTGGACAGCAAGTGGAAGACCATGCCGCTGCCGAAGGGCAAGCAGGCCGCCGGGTTCGCCGGCGGCAGCGACCTGGCGGTGTTCAAGGACGCCAAGAACTCCGACGCGGCCTGGAAGTTCGCCGAGTTCCTCACCGAACCCGCCAACCTCGCCGCCTACGCGAAGGCAACGGGCTCCCTTCCCGCCACGCCGGGGGCGTGGGACGAGGGGAAGCTGAGCGACGACGCGGCGATGCAGGCGTTCGCCGAGCAGCTCAAGGTCAGCAAGGCGCCGCCCGCCATCACCACCTGGCAGCAGGTCGCCGACGCCATTGACTCCGAACTGGAGAGGCTGAGCCTGGGCAAGGCCACCGTGGCCCAGGCGCAGCAGGACCTGCAGTCCAAGGCCACCAGCATCGGCACGGGCCGCTGAACGGCCGCCACGTGAGCACCCCTCGTAGGGACGGATGACATCCATGTCCACGAAAACGCTCCCTGGGCGGGGCGACACCCGCGAACCGAGCACCGCACGGCCCGACAGGCATGCCGGCCGCCGGCGACTCGCCCTCCGCAGCACTGCGCGCGGCAGGCAGACGCGGGCCGCGTGGATCCTCGCGGGCCCGTTCCTCGCCCTGTTCCTGGTGTTCATGCTGTTGCCGGTCGTCTGGTCGCTGCTGATGAGCCTGACCGACACACAGAGCGCCGATCTGCGGACCCCGTTGAACGTGTCGTTCACCGGCTTCGACACCTATGTACGGCTGTTTGAGGACGCGCAGTTCGTTCATGCGCTGCGCAACACGGCCGTGTTCGTCCTGGTGGGGCTGCCGCTGACGCTGGCCACCGGGCTGGCCGCGGCGGTCGCCCTCAACAGCGGCATCGGCCGCTTCCGGGCCGTCTTCCGAGTCGGCTTCTACCTCCCGGTGATCACCAGCGTCGTGGCCATCGCCGTGGTGTGGAAGACGCTGCTGGAGCCGCGGGCGGGACTGGTGAACACCGTTCTGGGCTGGTTCGGGATCGACGGCCCGGCATGGCTGGCGGACACCCGGTTCGCTCTCCCCGTCATGATCGTGATGGCGGTGTGGCGCAACCTCGGCACCGTCATGATCATCATGCTGGCGGGTCTGCAGTCCGTGCCGCAGTCCCTGATGGAGGCGGCCGAACTCGACGGTGCCGGGGCCTGGCAGCGGTTCTGGCGGGTCACCTTTCCGCTCCTGCGTCCGGCCCTGCTGCTGACCGCGGTCACGACCGGCATCGGCTATCTGCAGTTCTTCGACGAGCCGTTCGTGATGACCGACGGCGGACCGCTGGACTCCACCCTGTCCGCCACGATGTACGCCTACAACCAGTTCGGCAACGGCAACTACAACGTTGCATCGGCCGCCGGTTACGTCGTCTTCGTCCTCATCATCGCACTGACCGTGCTGCAGTTCCGCGTGCTGCGAGACAAGGACTGATACCCCATGAGCACTCTCTCCGCCCCTCGGACGGCCGGGCCGGGCACGGACCGGACTCTGCGGCGGCGTCGCATCCGGCAGAAATGGGGCCATCCCTGGCTGTATCTGCCGCTGTTCGGCTGCCTGCTGCTGATGGTCGCGCCGTTTTTGTGGATGCTCTCCGGCTCCTTCAAGCCCGAGGCGGACATCCGCAAGGTGCCGCCTGTCCTGATCCCCACCGCGCCCACGCTGGCCAGCTACCGGCAGCTGTTCAGCAGCCTGGACTTCACGACCATGTTCGCCAACTCGGTGATCGTGGCCCTGGCCGTGACCGCGGGCAACCTGCTGTTCTGCTCCATGCTCGGCTACGCCCTGGCCAAGCTGGACTTCCCCGGCCGACGTGCCGTATTCAGCCTGGTCATCGGCACCCTGATGGTGCCGGGCCTGGTCACCTTCGTACCCCTGTACGTCCTGGTGGCCAACATGAAACTGACCGGTTCGCTGCTCGGGCTGATCCTGCCGTTCCTGGCGGGCCCGTTCGGGGTGTTCCTGATGCGGCAGTTCATCTCCACCCTGCCCGATGAACTGATCGACGCCGCCCGCGTAGACGGCTGCCGTGAGCTGACCATCTACTGGAAGATCATCCTGCCCCTGGCCAGGCCGGCCCTGGCCACGCTGGGGATCATCACCTTCCTGGGCTCCTGGAACAACTTCCTGTGGCCCCTGGTCGTGGCCCAGAACGCGGACCAGTACACCCTCCCCGTCGGCCTCGCCCTGGCCAGCAGCGGACAGGACTTCACCCGCTTCGGCGTCCTCCTCGCCGGCGCCGTCATCGTCCTGCTCCCCGTGATGGTCGTCTTCCTGCTCTTCCAGCGCCACTTCGTCGCCGGCATCGCCACCACCGGCCTGAAGTGACCTCCCCCGCCTACCCCCGTCACCTCTCCGACCTGTGACGACTCATGACTTGGAGAACCTAGTGGGACACCCGGTCCGCTCTGCCGTGTACCTGGATCCGGACGCGTCCGTGGAAACGAGAACCGAGGACTTGCTGTCCCGAATGACCTTGCAGGAGAAGGTCGGGCAGTTGCTGATGCTCGACGCACAACACGGGGACCTCGAGGACATCGTGTCGGCCAAGCTGGCCGGCTCAGTTCTGCATGTGACTCCCGAACGGATGCCCGAGGCCATGGAACGGGCCCAGCGGACGCGGCTCGGCATCCCGCTGCTGACAGCCGACGACTGCATCCACGGTCACTCGTTCTGGCCGGGCGCGACCATCTTCCCGACCCAGCTGGGCATGGCCTGCACCTGGGATCCCTCTTTGCTCCACCGGGTCGCCCGTGCGTCCGCGATCGAGATCTCGACGACCGGGATCCACGGGACGTTCTCCCCGGTGCTGTGCATCACCCGGGACCTGCGCTGGGGCCGGATCAACGAGACGTTCGGCGAGGACCCGTACCTGATAGGCGAGTTGGGGGCCGCGATGGTGCGCGGTTATCAGGGTGAGGGTCTCGGCGACCCGACCGCCGTGCTGGCGTACGCCAAGCACTTCGCGGGCTACTCCGAGACCCTGGGCGGCCGCGACGCCAGCGAAGCGGATCTCAGCCCGCGCAAGCTGCGCTCGTGGTTCCTGCCCCCGTTCGAGCAAGCGGCCCGGGCCGGCTGCCGCGGCTTCATGCTGGGCTACCAGTCGATCGACGGGGTGCCCATCACCGCCAACGAATGGCTGATCAACGAGGTACTCAAGGGCGAGTGGGGCTTCACCGGCACGCTGGTGACCGACTGGGACAACGTCGGCCGGATGGTCTACGACCAGCGGACCTGCGCCGACTACGCCGAGGCGGCGGCGGTCGCCGTCAACTCCGGGAACGACCTGATCATGGCCACGCCCGCGTTCTTCGAGGGCGCCCAGGAGGCGGTCTCCCGCGGCCTGGTCGACGAGAAGCAGATCGACGACGCGGTACGGCGGGTGCTGCGGCTGAAGTTCGAACTCGGGCTCTTCGAGGACCCCCGTGCCCCCGACCCCGTGCGGCAGGCGCAGGTGATCGGCTGCCGCGAGCACGCCGACCTCAACCTCGAGACCGCCCGCCGTTCCCTCGTACTGCTGCGCAACGAGGGGATCCTGCCCCTCGAAGGCGGGCTGACCGCGGACGGAACCGGTCGCGCCACAGGCCAGGGCACGCCACGCACGATCGCGGTCATCGGCCCCAACGCCGACAGCCCGGAGGCCATGCTCGGCGACTGGGCGGGTGCCACCGGCCAGGTGCCGTGGATGCCCGAAGGACATCCACGCGAGTTGGTGGAGACGGTGCTGGACGGCCTGCGCGCCGTCGTCCCCGCCGACTGGACCGTCACACACGCCCGCGGAGCCGACATCGAAAGCCCCGCCTTCGACCCCGACCAGTGGGTCGCCGGGCCCGACGGCCAGCCGCAGCCGCCCGTGTTCCTCCCCGCCCCGGTCGATGAGGTACAGCTTCGGGAGGCCACCACCGCTGCCGAGGCCGCGGACTACGCCGTCGTGGTCGTGGGGGACACCATTGCCCTCACGGGCGAGGTGCGCTCCACGGCCACCCTCGACCTCCAGGGAGGCCAGATGGCACTGCTGGACGCGGTCGCCGCCACCGGCACGCCCATGATCGTCGTTCTCGCCCAGTCCAAGCCGAGCACTCTCCCCGACTCGGCACTGAACGCTCCAGCGCTGATCGAGGCGTTCAACCCGGGCATGCGCGGCGGCCGCGCCATCGCCGAACTCCTCCTCGGACTCGTCGAACCCAGCGGCCGGCTCCCGGTCTCCTTCGCCCGCCACGTCGGGCAGCAACCCGTCTTCTACAACCAGGTGCGGGGCCAGCACGGTGACCGCTACGCGGACCTCACCCAGGACCCCCTGTTCGCGTTCGGTGAGGGCCTGAGCTACACCACCGTCACCTACTCCGACCTCACCGTGCACGAGGACGAGGTCTCCGCTGACGGCACCGTCACCGCCACGGTACGGCTCACCAACAGCGGCAGCCGTCCGGCCCTGGAAACCGTCCAGGCGTACGTCAGCGACCTGACCACCAGCGTCACCTGGGCCGAGCAGGAGTTGAAGGCGTTCGCCCAGGCCGAAGTCCCTCCCGGCGAAACCGTGGACGTCGGCATCAGCATCCCTGCCGGACACTGCTCCCTCGTCACCGCCGACAACCGCCGTGTGGTCGAACCAGGCGAGTTCATGCTCCGCGTCGGCCCCAGCTCACGGCGGGAGCAACAGCTCAGCGCAGGATTCCACATCCGGGCCTGAACGCCGTTTGCAGGCGTGCGAAAGCCGCTCGAAGCTCCCGCCCAGCCGATCCCTGACCCGGCTGGGCGGGCCCCTCTGAACCACCGAAAGGCACGCGTGTGTCCACCATGCCCCGCGATGTGCACTTCCCCGTGGCGCACCTGCGCCCGCCCCGCAACTGGGTCAACGACCCCAACGGGCTGGTCTTCCACGACGGCCACTTCCACGTCTCTTACCAGTACAACCCGTACGGGGCGACCCACGCGAACATGCACTGGGGCCACTTCCGCAGCCCCGACCTGCTGAGCTGGGAGCCGCTGCCGATCGCGCTGTCCCCGACGCCCGGTGGCGTGGACGGCGATGGCTGCTTCTCCGGCAACGCCGTCTCCGACAGCGACCGGCTCGTCGCCTTCTACTCCGCGCACCTCGTGGCGCGTTCCCCCCAGCACCAGCCGGTCACCTGTGCCGTCTCCCACGACGGCGGCCGGACCTTCAGCGCGCGGGGTGAACTGCTCATCCCCGGGCTGCCCGAGGGCTGCACCATGTACCGCGACCCGTACGTCTGGCGGGACGGTGACGGCTGGCGGATGCTGGTCGGCGCCGCTCTCGCCGACGGCCGCGCCGCCACCTTCCTGTACGACTCACCCGATCTGGAGACCTGGGCCTACCGAGGGCCCTTCGTGGCCCGTCATCCGGAGCCCGTCGGCGGCACCGAGGAGCTCACCGGCGATGGCTGGGAATGCCCCCAGTACCTCCCGGCAGCCGGCGGACAGGCCGCCCTCATCTTCAGTACCTGGACCGAACCCACTGGTCCGATGCGCGTCGCAGCCCTGATCGGAGAAGAGCACGACGGCCACTTCAAGGCAGGCGCACCGGTGTGGGTGGACCACGGCCCGGACTGCTATGCACCTGCCCTGCTGCGTGCACCTGG
>NZ_JBSFIK010000059.1:0-46725 GCF_053597535.1 Streptomyces sp. NPDC001348
CGCGGGGCCCGCCGGGGCTCGCGGAGGAAGAGGCCCGCGGATGCACGAGGGAGAAGGGGCGCTGGTGTTCACAAGGGCGTCCGGCCCGCGGTCGCGGGTCAGCGAGCCGGGGTGGCGGTCTGCAGGAGCCGCCCTTCGGCGTAGTTCAGCGCGGGTTCGGGCAGCGCGCCCTCCCGGCCACTGAGCAGCACCGTCAGCGTGCCCTCGGCCGGGGCCCCGGGAGCCGGCCGGGCGCCGATCCGGCGCAGTGCCTGGGCGGCCACCGCCCCGGCGGAGCCGTGCAGGACGAGCGGTGCGGCGCCGGGCCGCTGCACCGCGGCGCGGATACGTTCCGCCACCAGCTCGTAGTGGGTGCAGCCCAGCACGACGGTGGTCACGTCGTCCGGGGTGAGCCCGGCGGCCGCGCCCACCGCGGCGTCGATGGCGGCCTCGTCCGCGTGCTCGACGGCCTCGGCCAGCCCCCAGCAGGGCACCTCGGTGACGGGCACGCCACCGGCGAAGTCCTCGATGAGTCCCCGCTGGTACGGGCTGCCCGTGGTGGCCGGCGTCGCCCAGATCGCGACATGGCCGCCGCCGGCCGCGGCCGGCTTGATCGCCGGGACCGTGCCGATGACCGGGATGTCCGGTTCCAGGCGCAGCCGCAGGGCGGGCAGGGCATGCACGGTCGCCGTGTTGCAGCCGATGATGAGCGCGTCGGGCCCGAGTGCCGCGGCGGCCTCGGCGACGGCGAGCGCCCGGCGGGTGACGTCCTCGGGGGTCCGCGGCCCCCAGGGCATGCCGTCCGGGTCCAGGGAGAGCACGAGGTCCGCGTCGGGTCGCAGGCGCCGTACCGCGGCGGTGGCCGCCAGCAGCCCGATTCCGGAGTCCATGAGCGCGATCTTCACCCGGCCACGATAGACGATGCGCACTCGGGGGCCGCCCCGGTGGGGCAGACTGCGCGCGTGAGCGCCATCGCGTGGACCGCCCTCGTATCCCTCGCCGCCTGGCTGTGGTTGCTGCTGTGTCAGGGTTTCTTCTGGCGCACGGACGTCCGGCTGCCGCCCCGCCGTGACCCGGAGGTGTGGCCCCCGGTCTGTGTCGTCGTACCGGCCCGCGACGAGGCCTTGGTCCTGCCGGCCAGTCTGCCGTCGCTGCTGGCGCAGGACTATCCGGGGCGGGCGGAGGTCTTCCTGGTCGACGACGGCAGTTCGGACGGCACCGGCGAGCTCGCCCGCGAGCTGTCCCGGCGCCACGGCGGACTGCCGCTCACCGTCGGCTCCCCCGGTGAGCCGCCCCCGGGCTGGACGGGCAAGCTCTGGGCGGTCCGCCACGGCATCGCCCTGGCACGCACGCGTGACCCCGAATACCTGCTGCTGACGGACGCGGACATCGCGCACGCGCCGGACAGCCTGCGCGAGCTGGTCGCGGCGGCGCGCACCGGGCACTTCGACGTCGTCTCCCAGATGGCCCGGCTGCGGGTGGAGAGCCTGTGGGAGCGGCTGGTGGTGCCCGCGTTCGTCTACTTCTTCGCCCAGCTGTATCCGTTCCGGCGGATCGGTGTACGGGGTACGCGGACGGCGGCCGCGGCGGGCGGCTGTGTCCTGCTGCGCGCGGAGACGGCCGGGCGGGCGCGGATCCCGGACGCCATCCGGCACGCCGTCATCGACGACGTGGCCCTGGCGCGCACGGTGAAGGCGGGCGGCGGTCACATCTGGCTGGGTCTGGCCGAACGGGTGGACAGCGTGCGCCCCTACCCGCGGCTGCACGACCTGTGGCGGATGGTCTCGCGCAGCGCGTACGCGCAGCTGCGGCACAGTCCGCTGCTGCTGCTCGGTACGGTCGCCGGGCTCGTCCTGGTCTATCTGGTGCCCCCCGCGGCCGCGGTGGCGGGCGCGGCGGCGGGGGACATGGCGGCGGCGGTCGCCGGCACGGCGGCCTGGCTGGTGATGACGGCGACGTACCTCCCGATGCTGCGCCACTACCGGCAGCCGCCGTGGCTCGCTCCCCTGCTGCCCTTCACCGCGGCGCTGTACCTCCTGATGACGGTCGATTCCGCGGTACAGCACTACCGGGGGCGCGGCGCGGCCTGGAAGGGCCGTACGTACGCCCGGCCGGACGCCGTGCCGGACGAGGGCTGACGCCGGATCGCTATTTCCGGCCGGGTGTCCAGTTCATGCCCCATCCATAGGCGCGGTCGACCGTCCGCTGCGGGCTCACCCCGTACTCCGGTACGAGGTAGCGGGCCTCGCGGCGAACCATCAGGTCGCCGCCCGTATTGGTGATCAGGGCGAGGGCGCACACGGTCGAGGGGACCGTGCACTCGTCGAGCGAGAAGTCGATCGGGGCGCCGTGCTGGGGCCGGAGGGTGACCGTGGCGTGCAGGCCGGCGAAGGAGTCGGCGCCCTCGTAGAGGGTGACGAAGACGAGGAT
Organism: Streptomyces sp. NPDC001348; assembly: GCF_053597535.1. Classification (NCBI taxonomy): domain Bacteria; kingdom Bacillati; phylum Actinomycetota; class Actinomycetes; order Kitasatosporales; family Streptomycetaceae; genus Streptomyces; species Streptomyces sp. NPDC001348. The sequence goes on from NZ_JBSFIK010000059.1 coordinate 2,410, forward strand.
GCGCCGGAAGTCGCGCTGGTGGTCGAGGTTGATGGTGAGGTTCTCGCCGGCCGTGACGGCGCCCGTGCGGTCGTCGCCGTCGAGGTGGATGTACGGCGGCCGGTGCAGCGATCCGAAGGCGTTCCCGAGGGCCTGTACGACTCCCTTGCGGCCGTCGGCGAGTTCGTACAGGGCGCACAGGTCGAGGTCGAGGTCCGCCGGGCCGCGCCGGCCGGGGAACTGCTTGCGGGTCTGCCAGTTGAGGTTGACCCGCATGGCGCCGGAGGTTCCGCCCTGCTTGGCCAAGGAGACGGTGGGGGCGGCCTTGGTGAGCGTGACCTTGGTGAGCCGCACGGGCCGGGTGGCGGGGGCAGGCGGGGGTGGCGCGGTGACCGGCGGGGCGGCGGGCGGTGCGGTGGGCATCGGCGGGGCGGCGGGCGGCGTCGGGTGGCGAGGCGGGGCCGGGGGTGCCGGGGCGGGCCGCGCGGGGTGCTGCGGCTCGTCCACCGTGATGCCGAAGTCCGTGGCCAGTCCTTCCAGTCCGTCGCTGTAGCCCTGGCCGACGGCGCGGAACTTCCAGCCCCCCTGGCGCCGGTAGAACTCCCCGAGGACGAAGGCCGACTCCACGGTCGCGCCCGGGCTGTCGAAGCGGGCGACCGCCGTGTCCCGGCCGGCGTCCCGGACCTCGATGTAGAGGTCGGGCACCTGCCCGAACGTGCCGCCGTCCGCGGAGGCGGCGAGGACCACCCGCTCGATGACGTCCTCCACGCGCGCGAGGTCCACGAGAAGTGTGTCGGTCACCCGGTCCCCGGCGCCCCGCTTGCCCTCGTGCCGGACCGCGCCGGAGGCGTGCGCGGACTGGTTGTAGAACACGAAGTCACCGTCGGAACGGACCTTTCCGGCCGCGAGGAGCAACGCCGAGGCATCGACGTCGGGGACGCCCGGCCCGGGGCGCCAGCCCAATTCGACACGCAGGGCCGTCGTGGGCACCGGCGTATTCGATCCTTTCGGCATTGACATGTCCGCCCCCATCGTGGTTCACCGCCGGGTCGTGTCCCGGCCTCGGCATCGCTGGCTCATCCCTGCCCGGTCGACCTATTCGCGGGGACAGCGAACACCATGAAGGGCAGAGAAGATCAAGGTCAACCATCGGTAACGGGCCCGGAACTCGCTCTTTACAAGATCGATGCCCCGAGTGCCGTCCTATTTTGCCGAGTTCGCTCGGATTGGGGATGCCGGGTCACCACCGACACGAAAAACAACCCTCTTATCGGTCTCCCCAACCAGCACATCGTGGGCTTAACTTATGTGCCATGACCTCCCCCCGCTCCACTTATGGTGGCGGCTACTACTCCGCCTCCTTCCCGGACACCCCGATCTACGACTCGCTCGTCGCCGAGCGGGGCACCCCGCAGATCGCGCCGATCCGGGTCCCCGCCGCGTACGACTCGGGCAGCCACCTGCCCGCGCTGCCGTCGGCCCTCCCCGCACTTCCCTCGGGCCCGTCCCAGCAGGCCCCCGCCTACGGCTATCCGCAGGCGCAGCAGCCGGCTCCGCTGCAGCAGGCGCCCACGGCGTACATCCCGCAGCAGGCCACCGCGCCGCGCGGCTACCCCGGCGCGCAGCCGCAGCAGCCCCGGCCCATGGCGCAGGGCACCGGTTACGAGGCGATGCGCCCGGCAGCCCCGCGGCAGGCCGCTCCGTACCAGGAGCCGTACAACAACCAGCAGTACCGGGGTTACTGACGGCGAGCCCCGGTTGTCGGTGCCGGCTGGCACCATGACGTCATGGGGAATGCCGCACTGCAGTCGATCCACATTCATCCGGTCAAGGCGTTCCGGGGCTTCTCGCCCCGGGAGGCGCTGGTGGAGCCCTGGGGGCTGGCCGGAGACCGGCGCTGGGTGCTGGTCGACGACGGGGGAAAGGTCGTCACACAGCGCGAACAGCCGCGCCTCGCGCTTGCCGCCGCCGAGCTCGTTCCCGGTGGCGGCGTTCGTCTGTCCGCACCCGGCCGGACGCCCCTCACCGTGCCTGTGCCACGGCCGGTGGGCACGGTCACGGTGAACATCTTCGGCACCAAGGTGGAGGCCGTACCGGCCGAGGAGGCCGCGGACGCCTGGTGCTCCGGGTTCCTCGGGTCCTCGGTCCGCCTCGTCCACATGGACGCCCCGGCCACCCGCCGTCCGGTGGATCCGGACTACGCCCTCCCGGGTGAAACGGTGAGCTTCGCGGACGGCTTTCCGCTGCTGGTCGCCACCACCGGCTCCCTGGACGCCCTCAACGCCCTGATAGCGCAGGGCGAGCATCCCCATGAGGGGCCGCTGCCCATGAACCGCTTCCGGCCGAACGTCGTGGTGGCCGGCACGGAGGCCTGGGCCGAGGACGACTGGTCGCGCATCGCCATCGGCGAGGTGGTCTTCCGGGTCGCCAAGCCGAGCGGGCGGTGCGTGGTGACCACGACCGACCAGGAGACCGCCGAGCGCGGCCGGGAGCCCCTGCGCACCCTGGCGCGCCACCGCCGGTTCGGCAGCGCGCTCGTCTTCGGCCAGAACCTGGTGCCCCGGTCCTCCGGCATCATCCGGGCGGGTGACCCGGTGCGGATCCTGGAGTGACGGACCCGGCTTCCGCGAGACCGGAGCGCCCGACGGGAACCGAAGGGCCGGCCCGGGGCGTTGGGGGACATGAGAAGTTCATGAACGGTCCCGGTCGCCGCCAGAGGTCGCGTTGACCTCTCTTCGACCGGGTCCGCGGGTGCACGGCTCCGCGGGGGTCTGTCACGGAGCGGGAAGGGGGTGTGGGACGGTGCGGGTAATCAGCGGACTCTGGCGCTGGCGGAAGAATCCACTGCGTCGCACGACCGATCTGGTCGAGGCCTGGGTGGCCCTCGTCGCCCTGCTGCTGATCGTGGTGGCCGCGCCCGTGGTCGGCTCGCTCGTCGGCTCCGTGGCACAGGACGCGCTGCAACGGTCCGCCCGCGCCCAGCACGAGTCCCGTCACCTGGTGACGGCCACGGTGACGCGAAAGCTGGACCGTGCACCGCTGGATCCCGAACCGGACACCACGGCGCACGACATACGCACCCGGGTCGTGGCCGCCTGGACGGCCCCGGACGGCACCCGGCAGCACGAGACGGTCCTGGCGCCCCTCAAGTCCCCGCACACCGGCGAGCACTTCCGGCTCTGGACGGACCGGCACGGGCACCTGGTGACGCGCCCCCTCGACTCGGCGACGGCGACCACGCACGCCGTACTCGCCGGGCTGGGCGCGGCGATGCTGGCCGCGGGAGCGGTCGAGGGCGGCAGACGCCTGGTCCTGTGGCGCATGGTCCGCCGCCGGTACGCGTGCTGGGACCAGGCCTGGGACCGGACGGGCCCGGACTGGGGCAAGGCCGGCACCGGCAGCTGACGGCCTTCCGACTGTGGTCAACCCACTGCCCGCCCGCACGCTACGGTGGACCGGCTGACACATTCGGCATCGACCCGCGCGAGCAAGCCGGCGCCGCGGCACCAGAGGGGCCGCAGCGCCCCGCAGGCGAACGAGCCATCAGTACGACGAGGTGGGGGCACAGCAACGCCATGGCACAGGGCACGGTCCAGGTGACGCACACCGGCACATCGAGGTGGCGGCGCCGCACGGGTGAGTACGCTTCGCTCGCCGCCGCCCTGGAGGCCGCGGCCGACGGTGACGTCCTCACCGTCGCCCCCGGCACCTACCGGGAGAATCTCGTCGTCCAGCGGTCGGTCACACTGCGCGGCCCGGAGGGCTCGCCCGGCTCCGTGCGCATCGCGCCACCGGACGGTGTGCCGTTGACCCTGCGGGCCTCCGCGGTGGTGCGGGACCTGCACGTCGAGGGCCAGGACGCGGCCTCCCCCGCGCTGCTCGTCGAGGAGGGCACGCCGGAGCTGATGGATGTACGGGTCGTCACCCGGTCCGCCTCGGGGATCGAGGTGCGCGGCGGCGCCCGGCCCACCGTGCGCCGCTGCACCGTCGACAATCCGGCAGGTGTCGGCATCGCCGTACTGGACGGCGGGGGCGGGGTGTTCGAGGAGTGCGAGGTGGTCGCCGCCGGCCAGTCGGGCGTGGCGGTCCGTGACGGCGGACACCCCCGGCTGGAGCGCTGCCGGGTGCACCACGCCTCGGGTCCGGGTCTGACCGTGACGGGCGACAACTCCGCGCTGGAGGCGGTCGGCTGCGAGGTGTACGAGGTCCGGGGCTCGGGTGTGCAGGTCACCGCACGGGCCACCGCGCACCTGAGCGACTGCGATGTCCACCGCACCACGGCGGACGGCGTCACGCTCGACACGGACGCCGTCGTGACACTGGCCGACTGCCGCATCCACGACATCCCGGAGAACGCGGTCGACCTGCGCTCCCGTTCGGTGCTGACGCTGACCCGGACGACGGTGCGTCAGTTCGGGCGCAACGGCCTGTCCGTGTGGGACCCGGGGACCCGGGTGGATGCCAACCAGTGCGAGATCTTCGACAGCACGGGTGACTATCCGGCGGTGTGGGTGAGCGACGGCGCCACCGTGGTGCTCGACTCCTGCCGGGTGCACGACGTGCCGGACGCGCTGTTCGTGCTGGACCGTGGCTCGCGCGCGGACGTGGTCGACAGCGACCTGTCCCAGGTGCGCAACACGGCCGTGTCGGTGAGCGACGGAGCGACCGCGCAGCTCGACGACTGCCGGATCCGGGAGGCGGCGACCGGTGCCTGGTTCCGCGACCACGGCAGCGGCGGCACACTCAACAACTGCACCCTGGACGGCACCCAGACGGGCGTGATCGTCACCAAGGGCGCCGACCCCGTCATCGAACGCTGCACGGTCGACTCGCCCGCGGAGGCCGGCTTCTACGTGTCGGCCGGGGGCCGGGGCAGCTTCCTCGGCTGCCGGGTCACCGGCAGCGGCGGGTACGGCTTCCATGTCATCGACGGCTGCCGTACGACGCTGAAGAAGTGCCGCACCGAGCGGTGCGCGCGCGGCGGCTACGAGTTCGCGGACGGCGGGCCGGACGCCCCGCCCGGCAGCGGTCCGGTCGTGGAGGACTGCACCAGCGACGAGAGCGCGGGTCTCAGACCGCCCGCGGCAGGGGAGCCGGCCGTGCAGACGGCGAGCCAGTCCCCCGGCCTGCTGGGCCTGCTGCCCGAGCAGCGGGCCGGTGACCCGCCGGCGCCGTCGGCCGCTCCCGTCGGGCCGGAGCAGCCGGCCCGCACCTCCAAGGCCGTGCTGGGCGAACTGGACGCGCTGGTCGGCCTGGACAGCGTCAAGCGCGAGGTCCGCGCACTGACCGACATGATCGAGGTGGGCCGGCGGCGGCAGCAGGCCGGTCTGAAGGCGGCGTCCGTCAAGCGCCACCTCGTCTTCACCGGGTCCCCCGGCACCGGCAAGACGACGGTCGCCCGGCTCTACGGCGAGATCCTCGCCTCCCTCGGGGTGCTGGAGAAGGGCCACCTCGTCGAGGTGTCACGGGTCGATCTGGTCGGCGAGCACATCGGCTCGACCGCGATCCGCACCCAGGAGGCCTTCCAACGGGCCCGTGGCGGTGTGCTGTTCATCGACGAGGCGTACGCCCTGTCGCCCGAGGACGCCGGCCGGGACTTCGGCAAGGAGGCCATCGACACCCTGGTGAAACTGATGGAGGACCACCGGGACGCGGTGGTGGTGATCGTCGCCGGTTACACCGCGGAGATGGAGCGCTTCCTTTCCGTCAACCCCGGGGTCGCGTCCCGCTTCTCACGGACGATCACCTTCGGCGACTACGGCCCGGACGAGCTGCTGCGGATCGTGGAGCAGCAGGCCGACGAGCACGAGTACCGGCTGGGGCCGGGCGCGACGGAGGCCCTGCTGAAGTACTTCACCGCCATCCCGAAAGGCCCGGCGTTCGGCAACGGCCGTACGGCGCGGCAGACCTTCGAGGCCATGGTGGAGCGGCACGCGAGCCGGGTGGCCCAGCTCCCGGAGCCGACCACCGACGATCTGACCCTGCTCTACGCCGAGGATCTGCCCGAGCTGCCCTGAGGCCCGCCGTGCGTGTGCCGCGGGCCCGGTACGCCGGGGCTCAGCCGGGCCAGCAGGCGTGCCCGTTCCTCGGCGAAGACCGGGTCGGCCTGGTAGTCGGAGTGGCCGAGCAGGGGTGCGGGCAGTGGGTGCTCGGCGGTGCGCCCGTATGCCAGGGGATCGGCGAGCGGAGTGTGGTCCACGGCGGGGCCGCAGTCGCCGGGCAGGCGGATCGGGCCGCCGATGGGGTCGGTGAGCCGGTGGAGGTTGCGCCAGCAGGCGACCTCCCGGTGCAGGGCGGCGAGTGCGGCCGGGCCGAAGTGGGCGGGGAACCAGCGTCCGTACAGGCGTTCCAGCGGGGAGCCGTAGGTGAGCAGGGCGACCCGCGCCCGGGTGGCGGGGGTGAGCTGCCAGACCGCGGCAGCCGCGAGCACACTGCCCTGGGAGTGCCCGGACAGCACCAGGCGTCCGCCGGTGCGCCCCGTCCAGGTAACCATCCGCCAGGTCAGGTCCGGTACGGCGCGCTCGGCGTAGCAGGGCGGTGCGAACGGGTGGGCGGCGCGCGGCCAGAAGGTGCCGACGTCCCACAGGATGCCGATGGTGCGCCGGGCCGAGACGTCCTTGTAGGCACGCCGTCCCCAGGTGACGAACAGTACGAAGCCGAGGCCGGCCAGCCAGGAGCCCAGCGCCTGCGAGGTCTCGGCGGCGGCCCTGACCACGTCGGGGGCCCGCTGTGCGGCGTCGCCGGGTGTCCGGTGGGTGACCCCCGCGCCGGCCAGCGCCCCGGTGCCCAGCACCAGGGTGGCGGCGGCGAGGACTCCGACGGCCAGGGGCGCCCGGTCGGTGAGGGTCGCCGTGGCCCGGGCCCGTGCGATACGTCGGGTGCGCGCCGGATCCTCGGGTTCTCCCCGGTGCTCGCGCTCGATCCGCCTCCGCTCGGCGCGGGCGAGCCTTCGGGTGCGCAGGGCCGGCCGGACGGCCGACGCCGACAGCACCAGGAGCAGTGCCGGGACCACGGACATCTGCCAGGTCAGCAGCGCGGGCGGGCCGTCGATGGCGGTACCGGTGCCGTCCAGCCAGTCGGCCACGCGCCCGGCGACACCGCCCGAGACGACGCCGCCCAGTGCGCAGGCGAGCAACGCGACCGCAGGTCCCCCGAGGCCGCGCAGTGCCGCGCGCGGATCAGGTGCCGTGCGGTGCAGCAGGTGCGCCACCCCACCGAGTGCGACGACGAGCAGGCCCTGGGTCAGGGCGAGGCCCTCGAACACGGTGTCGGCGGGCAGCCGCCCGGCGGAGTGCCAGCCCGGTCGGGACCAGCCGGTGTAGAGCAGGACGAGGCCGAGCAGGAGCAGGGCCCCGAGCGGCAGGCGCCGTACCAGGTGCTCGTCGAGTTCCTGGTCGAGGCGGTGCTCGCTGCGGCCCCGACGGCAGACCACGGCGACCGCGGCGACCGCCCAGACGAGCAGCGCCACGGCCAGCGACCGTCCCATCACCTCCGGCCCGGCGGGCCCGCCGGGCCGGTGGTCGAAGCGTGCCGCCGGGACCAGCACCGCCGCGGCGACCGTCAGCAGGCCCGCGGCGGTGTGTGCGGCGCGCAGCCGTGCCACCAGGCGGCGCCCGTACCAGAAGCCGGGGCGGCCCAGCGAGGTGTGGCCGGTCTCCTCGTCGGCTCCTGGCGCACGGTCGAGTGGCTTCTGCGACTCGTACGCGCTCCAGGTGCGGTGCGAGAGGTACCAGAGCAGGGCGGTGAGGGCGGTGGGGACCAGGGCGGCCACGGCGAGCCGTCGTCCGGGCCGGCTCCACCAGCCGTCGCCGGAGAGAGCCGGTGAGAGGAAGCCCAGCCAGGTGTGCCGCCGGGCGCAGGGTCCGGCGCCGGCGCACTGCCAGGCCACCAGGTCGAGGGCGACCTCGCAGGCCGCCGCCACCAGCAGCACGGTCAGGGTGAGCCCGGCGAGCCGCACCAGCAGCTCGTAGAGGCGCACCGCGCGGGTCCGGCCGGGAGCGGCGGGGCGCATCCAGTGCGCGAGATTGACGATCATGAAGGGGAGCAGCAGCAGCCACAGGGCCCGGGTGCCGTTCCCGGAGGTGAGGTTGCACCAGACGTACGCCTCCGGCACGGGACCCTGCCCGGGGCCGCCGGGTCTCCGGGCGGCGCCGGGGTCCTCGGCGTCGACGTCCTCCGCGCGCCGGAAGACGGCCGCCGTGTCGTCGCCGGTGACCCGTACCGTGCGCGGATCGCCGAGCATCTTGGCGGGTGTGGTGCCTCCGACTCCGTGGACCAGGAGTTCCAGGGCGGCACCGGCGTTCTCCTGCCGTGCGGCGAGATCGTTCGTCCCGGCGGCGGCAGCGCGTTCCCGTGCACGTTCCACTGTTCGCACTTCCCCCGTGACGCGCCGACGGCTGGTGTCCGTGCATGTACCAGGATCACCGCTTGCACTGTGATGTACACCACTTCTGGGGGAATCTCCCTCTTACGTGGGGGCGACGGCGGTGGGCATGATGTCCGAATGACATGTGCGCGCCGGTGCGGGTAGTGGCGCCGCCGGTGCCCCGCCGTGACAAGATGGGACGCCCGCGCATCGGGGACGGAAGGAACGTCCTGGTCGGAGCAGGTGCGAAGGCGTGACGAACGGCTGACGCGAAAGGACCGGAGCGTACGTGAGCGAGAATCAGAACCTCCTCGCGGAGCAGCGGCGCGCCCTGATCCTCGACGAGGTCCGGCGCCGTGGCGGCGTACGGGTCAACGAACTGACCCGCAAGCTCGGCGTGTCGGACATGACGGTGCGTCGCGACCTGGACGCGCTGGCCCGCCAGGGCGTGCTGGAGAAGGTGCACGGCGGTGCGGTGCCGGTGGTGGAGGCCAGCACCCACGAGCCCGGCTTCGAGGCGAAGTCGGGTCTGGAGCTGACCGCCAAGGAGGACATCGCGCGGGCCGCCGCCCAGCTGGTCACCCCCGGCACGGCGATCGCGCTCTCGGGTGGTACGACCACCTACGCACTGGCACACCACCTGGTCGAGGTGCCCGACCTGACCGTGGTGACGAACTCGGTCCGGGTCGCGGACGTCTTCCACGCGGCGCAGCGCTCCTCGGGGCAACGGCAGGGCGCCGCCGCGGTGGTCCTGACCGGCGGGGTGCGCACCCCGTCCGACTCGCTGGTGGGACCGGTCGCCGACCAGGCGATCGCGGCCCTCCACTTCGACCTGCTGTTCCTGGGCGTGCACGGCATATCGGTCGAGGCCGGGCTGTCGACGCCGAACCTGGCGGAGGCGGAGACCAACCGGCGGCTGGTGCAGTCCGCGCGGCGCGTGGTGGTGGTCGCCGACCACACCAAGTGGGGGACGGTGGGCCTGAGCTCGTTCGCCGCGCTGGAGCAGGTCGACACGCTGGTGACCGACGCGGGCCTGCCCGCCGGGGCCCGGGCGGAGATCGCCGAGCATCTGCGGCGGCTGGTGGTGGCGGGTGAGCCCGGCGAGGCCGCGGAGGACTTCTGACCGGCGGGAGCACCGGAGGCAGAGACAGCTGACTGACCGTCAGCTAGGTTGTCGCGTCGGCAGATCGTGCACTCCGGTCACTTCCGAGGGGGTCCGTCGCTCATGGTTCACCGTCTGCGCCCGGTGGGGACCGACTTCACCGTGACCGCCCCCGTGCGCCTGGTCTTCGCACGGGAGATCTCCGCAACGCCCGGCTCGGTCTTCCGCGCGCTCGCCGAGGACGTGCCCGGCTGGGCGGAGTGGTTCTCCGCCGTGACGTCCGCCCGGCCGACCGAGCGCGGACGGAAGGTCCGGCTGCGGGGCGGTGCCCGCTTCGAGGAGACGGTGCTCGCGGCCCGGGCACCGGAGCTGTACGCCTACCGCGTCGACGTGACGAACGTCCCGGGCGCCCGGGCCTGGGCCGAGGAGTGGCGGCTCACCCCGGCCGGCACCGGGACCCGGGTACGGATGACCTTCGCCCTCGACGGAACCGCCCCGTTCCGCCTCCTGTGGTCTCTCGCCCGCCCGGGAGTGGGCCACGCCTTCCACGACGCGATCACCGAACTGGACCGGCGGCTGGCGGTCTAGGGGTGTCAGGCCCGGTCGGTCCGCCGGTGCGGGGGGGGGCACGGTGAAGGCGGAGGGCCCGGGTCAGCCCGTCCACACCCCCGTCAGCAGCAGTGACTCGATCGCCGAGGTGTACGGCGTGATGTCCAGGCCCTGCTCCGCGAGCCAGACGTCGGAGTAGTACTTGTCGAGGTAGCGGTCGCCCGGATCGCACAGCAGGGTGACGACGCTGCCCGTGCGCCCCTCGGCCGCCATCTCGGAGACGATCTTCAGGGCGCTCCACAGGCCGGTGCCGGTCGAGCCGCCCGCCTTGCGGCCGATGACCCGCTCCAGGGCCCGCACGGCGGCGATGCCGGCGGCGTCCGGGACCTTCATCATCCGGTCGATCGCACCGGGTACGAAACTGGGTTCCATACGCGGGCGGCCGATGCCCTCGATGCGCGAGCCGCAGTCGCAGGTGACGTCCGGATCGCCGGTGGTCCACCCGTCGAAGAAACACGAGTTCTCCGGATCGGCTACACAAATGCGGGTGTCATATTGCATGTAGTGGACGTAGCGTGCGAGCGTCGCGGAGGTGCCGCCCGTGCCCGCGGTGGCGACGATCCAGGCCGGTTGCGGGAACCGCTCCAACTCCAGCTGCCGGAAGATGGATTCGGCGATGTTGTTGTTGCCGCGCCAGTCCGTGGCCCGTTCGGCGTAGGTGAACTGGTCCATGTAGTGGCCGCCGGTCTCCACCGCCAGGCGGGCGGACTCCTCGTACATCTTCCGCGAGTCGTCCACGAAGTGGCACCGTCCGCCGTGGAACTCGATGAGACGGCACTTCTCGGCGCTCGTCGTGCGGGGCATCACCGCGATGAAGGGCACGCCGATCAGCTTGGCGAAGTACGCCTCGGAGACGGCCGTCGAACCGCTGGACGCCTCGATCACAGGGCGGTCCGGCCGGATCCAGCCATTGCACAGGCCGTAGAGGAACAGGGAACGGGCCAGCCGGTGCTTGAGGCTGCCGGTCGGGTGGGTGGACTCGTCCTTCAGGTAAAGGTCGATGCCCCACCGCTCAGGCAGCGGAAAGCGCAGCAGGTGCGTGTCGGCCGAGCGGTTGGCGTCGGCCTGGACCTTGCGGACGGCTTCTTTCAGCCAGCCCCGGTAGGCGGTGTCACTGCGGTCGACGTCAAGGGTGGCGCCGGTCCGGGTCTGTGGGGTGGTACTCACGGAGGGGCTCCTTACGCTTCGCGCCGACGGCGCCCAGCGCGGCCGACACCAGGATCATAGGCATCTTTCACACTGCTTCCCACCTGCATAAACGCATCTTTGGGCCACCCCAAGACACCGTGGGGCAGGCGCGTGCGAGGCGGCGGCGGGCCACAGGGGGCGCATTCGCGCGAATGCTCCGGGCGCCGGTCGCACACGCCCCCTCGCGCACTGGTGCTCGGCGCCGCACCCGGGCAGACTGCACCGACGGGACGGGCCCTGTCGTCCGGCACCCGGTTGTCCCGGTGGCACGGCCCAGGTCCCGCACGCGAGCGCACACTGGGATCACACGGAAGCACACAGCACCAAGGGCCGGAGCGACCCGAAGGGGATCGGGTCCGGCGATCGACGCGCAAGGGGGCGGCGAAGGATGGCGGAGCCGGAGTTCACGGCCACGGGTGTGCGGATCGGGAAGCGGATGCGTTCACTGACCCGCGCCGGACAGGTCCGGATCAGCGACGGCAGGGTGGAGTTGCTCACCAGCTACGGCAGTGAGATCGACAGCGCGCCGGTCCAGGCGGTGCGCGCCTCCAAGCCCTGGTTCGCCCCGGACGACCGGGCCCTGGCAGACCTCAACGGCAAGCGGTACCTGCTCACCCTCGGTGAGCACGACCCCGCGCCGGGCGAGGCGGGGCCGCCCGCGGCACGCCGGTTCATCGAGGCCGTGCGCCGGGCCGCCCGCCACGGCGGCTGAACGGCCGCGCGAGTTGCGGTACCTCAACCCCTGCGTCACGCTGGTGGCACGTCACTCTGGGTTTACCGGCGATAACGCTGCGAACCAGCCCGCCGGCCACGACAGCAGGCGGACGTTTGGACGCAAGCACCCTGCTGGATCTGTTCTCCGTGTTCCTCCGGGTTCGACCGGACCTCACATCGGGGAGTCGCAGCCGTGATCAGTCAGCCAAAGCACTGCACGGTGGAGCTCCAAGCCCTGCCGTCGCGGATCGGCCAGGTCCGCAGAATCGTATCTGCGCAGTTGCGCTACTGGCATCTCGACCAGTTGATAGACCGGGCCTCGCTAGGTGTGACGGAGCTGCTGAGCAACGTCCACCGGCACGCCCAGCCCGACAAGTCCTGCACGGTGGAGATGGAACTGGTCCTCGGCCGGCTCATGGTGTCGGTGCGCGACCACGATCCACGCCTGCCCGTCGTCGGGGACATGCCCGCGGTGGGGGACGCGGCGGATCTTGGACCGCTGGCCACGTGCGGGCGCGGGCTCGCCATGGTGGCCGCGGTCAGCGAGAGCTGGGGGGCACGGCCGGACGGCGACGAGGGCAAGGTCGTGTGGTTCACGCTGCCCGCCTCTACGGTCATGGACCGGCAACCGGCCCGTCCGCCGCGGCGCGCTGCCGCGGAGGCGTCCGTAAGCCGTTTCGAGCAGGTCGAAGTGGAACCCGCACCCGCGGCCTGCGCGCCCCTCGCGGTCCACGCCCCCGCCCGGCCGGTCGTCGCGGGCTGACCCGGCGGCTGCCGGAGTGCGTCCGGCGCTCGGCGGTTCCCGCATCGGCTCGCCGGCGTGGGCCGTCGACCCGGCTTCGGCCGCCGGCCGGCGGGGCGGCCCGCGGCACTCAGGCCGTACCGCCCTTGCCGATGCGGCCGAACTGCTCCTCCAGGACGGACAGCCGGCGCCAGTACTCGTCCTCGTCGATCTCACCGGAGGCGAAACGGCGGCCGAGTACGGCGATCGGCGAGTCGCCCGCCGGGCGCGCGCCGCCCGCCACGCGCCAGGGCCCGCCGCGCTCACGCCATACGGTGCGGCGCAGGAAGGTCACGGCGCCGATGACGACGGCCGCCCAGATCAGGGGGAAGAACAGGATCCACGGGCCGGGCCCGCCATTCCAGTCCGCCAGGGTCTGCATCTCGGTTCATCTCCACGGTCGGGGTGTGTGGTGCGGTGACGCTTCAAGACTGATCCCGGGGACGGGTCCGGGTCGTCGTACGGCCGGCGGCAGCGGACCTACCCCGCGGGGAGTACACGGCGCTCGCCCGACCACCCGGCGAAAGGACTGGCGACTGTAACTACTAGTATGTACAGTGGCGGCATGAGCACCTCGGAGCGACTGATCGAGTCCACCCGCGAACTGCTGTGGGAGCGCGGGTACGTGGGCACGAGCCCCAAGGCGATCCTGGAGCGCGCCGGTGCGGGCCAGGGCAGTATGTACCACCACTTCAAGGGCAAGCCGGACCTGGCGCTGGCCGCGATCCGGCGCACGGCCGAGGAGTTGCTGGCCACCGCGGAGCGGGTGCTCGACGGCCCCGGCACGCCGTACCAGCGCATCGAGGCGTATCTGCTGCGCGAACGTGACGTGCTGCGCGGCTGTCCGGTCGGCCGGCTGACCATGGACCCGGACGTGATCGCCAGCGACGAGTTGCGCGCACCGGTCGAGGAGACGCTGGACCGGATCCGCGCGCGGATCGCCGGGATCGTCGAAGAGGGCAAACAACAGGGACAGTTCGCGTCCTCGCTGGACGGCGCGGAGGTCGCCGCCGCCGTCATCTCCACCGTGCAGGGCGGTTACGTCCTGGCCCGCGCCTCCGGCTCCCCCGCCGCGTTCGACACCGCGGTCCGCGGGCTGCTCGCACTGCTGGCATCGCGGTCCCAGTGAGGCCGCAACCACCCGCCCCGGTAGAGCCCATGGGCCCCGGCCGCCACCCCGCCCGAGAAGGAACCCCCGCATGCACGCGCTGCAGTACGAGCTGACCTTCCCCGCCGACCACGACATGGACGTCATCCGCGGCCGGGTGGCCCGCATCGGGCACCTGCTCGACGACTGGGACGGCCTCGGCCTCAAGGCGTACCTGATGCGCGAGCGGGGCACGCACGGCTCGCCGGTCAACCAGTACGCGCCGTTCTACCTCTGGAACACCGTGCGGGGCATGAACCGCTTCCTGTGGGGCGGCGCCTTCCAGGGGCTCGTCGACGACTTCGGGCGGCCGGTGGCACGGCGGTGGTCGGGGCTGGCGTACGAGGAGGGCGGCGCCGCGGTCTCCGGGGCCGCCGTCGCCGTACGCCGGCGCGAGCCGGTGCCGGACGGGGCCGAACTGTCCGGGCTGATGGAGGACGCGGTGCGCGAGACCGGACGGCTGGCCGCCGGGGACGGTGCCGTGCTGGCGGCCAGTGCCGTGGACACCCACCACTGGGAGCTGGTGCACTTCTCCCTCTGGGAGCACGACACGCCCAAGGCGCACGGGGACGTCTTCCAGGTGCTGCACCTGTCGGCACCGGGCAGGGACCGCCTGCCGCGCGGGCGGCAGTGGTGAGCGCCGCCGTCCGCACCGTCCTCGGGGACATACCTCCCGAGGAGCTGGGCGTGTGCGACGCGCACGACCACCTCTTCCTGGCCAGTCCCCAACTCGTCGGCCAGGAACTGGACGACGCCGCAGCGGCGCGCGCCGAACTCGAGGCGTTCCGCGCGGCGGGCGGGGCGAGCGTGGTGCAGTGGACGCCGTACGGGCTCGGGCGCCGGGCCGCCGACCTGCCGGCACTCTCCCGGGCCGCCGGGGTGCAGGTGGTCTGCGCGACAGGACTGCACCAAGCGGCCCATTACGCCCCGGAGTCGCTGGGCGAGCTGCGCGGCCGGCTCGCCGCCGTGTTCGTCGCCGAGCTGACCGAGGGCATCGGCACCTCCGGGGTCCGCGCCGGACTGATCAAGGTGGCCGGCGGCTTCCACGCCCTCGACGCGCACGCCCGCTGGACGATGGCCGCCGCGGCCGAGGCGCACCACGCCACCGGCGCGCCGATCACCGTGCACCTGGAAATGGGCACCGGTGCGCTCGACGTACTGGACCTGCTGTGCGGCGAGTTGGAGGTGCCGCCGCACCGAGTGGTCCTCGGGCACCTCAACCGCTCCCCCGACCCCGTGGTGCAGCGGCAGGCCGCCCGGAGCGGCTGCTGGCTCGCCTTCGACGGCCCGTCCCGCGCCCATCACACCACCGACTGGCGGATGCCGGACGCCGTACTCGCCCTGGTGGAGGCCGGGTTCGGGCACCGGCTGCTGCTCGGCGGGGACACCGTGGTCGCCGGGGCGCGGTCGGTGGACGGCGGGCCCGGGATGCCGTATCTGCTGCGCCGGGTACGGCCTCGCCTGGAGGCGGCGCTGGGCACGGAGCCGGTCCGGCGGATCCTCGCCGACAACCCGGGGCGGGCCTTCGCCGTCGACTGGCGCTGAGCCGCCCGCCGCGCCGGGTTCAGGCGCCGGCCTTCGCGAAATCGCGGACGACGGGCTCCAGGTAGTCCACGTGCGGGCCGCCCAGAGCCGCCAGTGCGTCCGGTGAACCGACCAGCGCGAGCCGGTCGAACTCGGGCTCGCGGCCCTGGGCCGTCTCCGCGTCCGCCAGTGCCGCGTAACGTTCGTACAGCGACGCCGCAGAACACGCCGGGGCCAGGAACAGGATGCCGACGGATCCGGTGCGGCCGCGGGTGGCGAGCCCCAGGGTCAGCGCTTCCGGCCCGGTGTCCGCCCCGGTCTCCTCGGCCAGTTCACGGGCCGCGTGCCGGCGCAGCGCGGCCAGGTCCAGGTCCTCGCCCGCCGCCGGTGGTTCGACGGAGCCGCCCGGCAGCTGCCAGCGGCCGGGCGCGGCGGTCCAGGGGGCCATCCGGCCCACCAGCAGACGCCCGTCGTCGGTCGGCTGCAGGACGCAGACGAACAGGGACGGCAGCCAGGCGGTGGCGCCCGGGACCCCGCGCAGGGCGCGCAGCCGGTAGCTGGCGCGGGTCCAGGACAGGACCAGTCCGTGCCGCTCCTCCCAGGTCAGTCCCGTGAGGGCGGCCACGGGCCCGTCGAACAGGGTCGGGTTGGCCCGTACCGCCTCGTCCCACACGCGGTCCATCGCAGAACGTTCCTCGGCGGGCAGTTCGGGCGGGGGCGTCTCGACCAGCCGGACGCGGCGTGCCCGCAGGAGTTCGACGGCGCGCGGGGCGGTCACCGCAGTGCCCCGAGCGGGTCGTCCAGCACCGGCTGCCACGCCAACTCGGCGGCTCCGACCAGGCTGTTGTGGTCGAGGGTGCAGGGCAGGATGGGGACGCCTCCGCTCTGGCCCCACAGGCTGCGGTCGGCGACGACCGCGCGGAGCCGGTCGGGGTCCGCGTCGAGCAGGGTGCGGTGCAGGCCGCCGAGGATGATGCGGTCGGGGTTGAGGATGTTCACCAGGCCCGCGAGGCCGAGGCCGAGCCGGTCGATCAGCACCTCGGCGGCGGTGCGCACCTTCGGGTCGGCGTACTGGTGGCGGATCAGGTCGATGGCCTGCTGGAGCAGGGAGACCTCGGGACCCGGGTCGCGTCCCGCCTCGCTCAGCAGTGCCAGCGGGTCCGCCTCGACGTCGAGGCAGCCGCGGCTGCCGCAGTGACAGGGGCGGCCCTCCGGGTTGACGGTGAGGTGACCCACCTCGAGGGCGAGGCCGGAACTCCCGGTGTGCAGACGGCCGTCCAGCACCAGTGCCCCGCCGACGCCCCGGTGCCCGGTGGCCACGCACAGCAGGTCCCGGGCGCCGCGGCCCGCGCCGTGCCGGTGCTCGGCGAGCGCGGCGAGGTTGACGTCGTTGCCCGCGAAGGCGGGGCCGGTGATCCCGGCCGCGCGGACGCGCTCGGCGAAGATCCGGCGTACCGGCGCACCCACCGGCCAGGCCACGTGCAGGGGGTTGAGGGCCAGTCCGTCCGGTTCGGCCACCGCCGACGGAACGGCGAGACCGGCGCCGACGCAGCGGCGCCCGGTGCGGCCGAGCAGCTCGGCGCCCGCCTCGACCACCGAGCCGAGGACCTTCGCCGGGTCGGCGTCGACGGTCTCGCAGCCCGGCGAGGTCGCCACGATCCGGCCACCGAGCCCGACCAGCGCCGCACGGAAGCCGTCGGCGTGCACCTGCGCGGCCAGCGCGACGGGTCCTTCCTCGGCGACCTCCAGCCGGTGCGACGGACGCCCCTGGGAACCGGCCGCGGCGCCGGGACGGGCGTCCACCCTGATCAGGCCGAGCGCCTCCAGTTCGGCGGCGACCGCGCCGGCCGTCGCCCGGGTGACACCCAGTTCGGCGGTGAGCACGGCCCGGGTCGGTGCCCGTCCGGTGTGCACGAGCTCCAACGCGGGCCCGAGGGCACCGCGCCCCCGGTCCAGCCGCGTCCTCGAGGTGGTCCCATCCCCCGCCGTCCGGGGGTCCGCCTTGCCGCTCATGAGGGCGAGTCTCCCATGATCCGCATGCCGGCCGGTCCGTGTCGCGAGCAAACGGCAGGGCCTAGAAGCCGCTCACCCTGAGGGTGATGTTCAGCCGCCCCGACAGCCCCAGCGCGGGCGGCGCCGTACCGGCGTGCACCCGGGGGACGCCGTGGAAGGCGAGCCGGGCCGGCCCGCCGAAGACGAACAGGTCGCCGCTGCGCAGTTCGACGTCCGTGTACGGCCTGGCCCGGGTCTCGGTGTTGCCGAAGCGGAACACGCAGGTGTCGCCCAGGCTGAGGGAGACCACCGGCGCGTCGGACCGCTCGTCGCTGTCGCGGTGCATGCCCATGCGGGCGTCGCCGTCGTAGAAGTTGATCAGCGCGATGTCGTACTCCCCCGTGGCGGCCTCCGCGCCGAGCGCATCGGCCACCGCGCGGCGGCCCAGCTCGCCCAGCCAGGGCGGAAAGGGCTTCACGGGCGCGCCGTCGCCGTCGACGACCGTGCGGGCGTAGCCGTACGGGTACCAGTGCCGGCCCAGGCACATCTGCCGGGCGGTCATCGTGCCGCCGCCCGGCGTACGGACGGTGCGCAGGCCGGCCGGGGGCCGCGCCCACCCACGGCAGGCGGCCAGCAGCTCACGCTGGGCGTCGGCGTGCAGCCAGTCCGGGACGTGCACGGCGCCCGGCGCGACCCGGGTGCGCCCCCTGGGGAACAGCTCCGCCTCCATACCTCCATCCTGCCCGACGTGCCGTGGGCGGCGGCTCGGCCGGGCCTGGCGGGCCGGATAGCCTGGACGCACGATGAACGACCGTATGACGACTCCATGGGGCGAGCTCGAGCTGTCCCGCTTCCCCGAGGATCCGCACGAGAAGCTGCGCGCCTGGGACGCCTCCGACGCATACCTGCTCCGGCACCTGGCCGAGGAGGAGATCCCCCTGTCCGGCACGGTCGTGGTCGTCGGGGACCGCTGGGGCGCCCTGGTCACGGCGCTGGCGGCGCACCGGCCGACGCAGATCACCGACTCGTACCTCAGCCAGGAGGCGACCCGGGCGAACCTCGCGCGCGCCGGGGTGGAGCCCGGTGCCGTACGCCTGCTGACCACCCAGGATCCCCCGCCGGGACGCGTCGACGTCCTGCTGGTCCGGGTGCCGAAGAGCCTGGCGCTCCTCGAGGACCAGCTGCTGCGGCTGGCGCCCGCCGTGCACGAGGACACGGTCGTCGTCGGCACCGGCATGGTGAAGGAGATCCACACCTCGACACTCCGGTTGTTCGAGCGGATCCTCGGCCCGACCCGGACCTCACTGGCCCGGCAGAAGGCCCGGCTGATCCTCTGCGCCCCGGAACCGGCGCCGGCGCGTCCCGACAACCCGTGGCCGTACAGCTACGCCCTCCCCGACGGCATCGGCGCGGCCTCGGGGCGCACCGTCGTCAACCACGCGGGCGTGTTCTGCGCGGACCGGCTGGACGTCGGCACCCGGTTCTTCCTGCAGCACCTGCCGGGTGCGAACGGGGAGGGTCCGCGCCGGGTGGTGGACCTGGGGTGCGGCAACGGCGTCGTCGGTACGGCGGTCGCGCTGGCGGACCCGTCCGCCGAGGTGCTGTTCGTGGACGAGTCGTTCCAGGCGGTGGCCTCGGCGGAGGCCACCTACAAGGCCAACGGGGTTCCGGGGCACGCCGAGTTCCGCGTCGGCGACGGGCTCGCCGGGCTGGCGCCCGGCAGCGTGGACCTCGTCCTCACCAACCCGCCGTTCCACTCCCACCAGGCGACGACCGACGCGACGGCCTGGCGCATGTTCACCGGCGCCCGGCGCGCTCTGCGTCCCGGCGGTGAGCTCTGGGTGATCGGCAACCGGCACCTGGGTTACCACGTGAAGCTGCGGCGCCTGTTCGGCAACAGCGAAACGGTCGCCGGCAACCCGAAGTTCGTGGTGCTCAGGGCCGTGAAACGGGGCTGACCCCGGCGGCTCGCGCGGGCGGGGAGAGGACTCCGATGATGCGGGTGACCTCGTGGGCCATCGCCTCGCGGGCCGCGCCGAGGTACTCGCGTGCGTCGACGGCCTCCGGACGGGCGGCGAGGAACTCCCTGATCGCCCCGGTCATCGCGACGCTCAGGGCGGTGCCCACGTTCACCTTGGCGATGCCGCCCGCGACCGCCGCGACCAGGCCCTCGTCCGGTACGCCGGAGGAGCCGTGCAGCACGAGCGGGACCGGTACGGCGGAGGCCAGCCGCCCGAGGAGCGCGTGGTCGAGGGCCGCGGTGCGGGTGGTCATGGCGTGCACGCTGCCGATGGCCACGGCCAGCGCGTCCACGCCGGAAGCGGCGACGAAGGCCCGGGCCTCCTCGGGATCGGTACGGGCGCCGGGCGCGTGGGCGTCCCTCTCCCGCCCGGCTTTGCCACCGATCTGACCCAACTCCGCCTCGATCCACAGGCCTTGGGCGTGTGCCCAGTCGACGGCGGCGCGGGTGGCCGCCAGGTTCCCGGCGTACGGCAGGCGGGCGGCGTCGTACATCACGGAGCTGAAACCGGCGTCCGGTGCCTGCCGCAGCAGGTCGTCGCTCTGCACGTGGTCGAGGTGCAGGGCGACCGGGACACGGGCCCGCTCGGCGGCGACGGCGGCGGCCCGGGCCAGCGGGTGCAGCCGTCCGTGGCGGAACCGGACCGCGTTCTCGCTCACCTGGAGGACCACGGGAGTGGCAGCCGCCTCCGCGCCGGCGATGACGGCCTCGACGTGTTCCAGGGTGACGATGTTGAAGGCGGCGACTGCGGACCGGGCGGCGGCTGCGCGGGTGACCAGCTCACCGGTGGCTGCGAGAGGCACGGCCTGTCCCTTCCTTTCAGGGGTCCTGTCGGGGTGCGAGGATCACCGAGCGGGTGAGGTGGCGCGGCCGGTCGGGATCGAGGCCGCGCGCCGCGGCGACGGCGACGGCGAGGCGCTGGGCCCGGACCAGTTCGGCGAGCGGGTCGAGACGCCCCTCGATCCACAACCCGCCGGTGGCGCTGACCTGTCGGGCCAGCCCGTCGGGCGCCGCGCCGAGCATCCAGGTGACCGTGCCCGGTCCGGTGATGCTGATCGGACCGTGCCGGTACTCCATCGCCGGCCAGCCCTCGGCCCAGGACAGTGACGCCTCGCGCATCTTCAGTCCGGCCTCGTTCGCCAGTCCGACCGTCCAGCCGCGGCCCAGGAAGGTGAACTGCGTGCACGCGACGACCTCCGGGGGCAAGGGAGTCGACAGGGCGGTACGGGCGTCGGCTACCGCCGTGTCGGTGTGCAGGCCGAGGTGGGCACGGAGCAGGGTGAGCGCGCTGGTGGCGAACCGGGTCTGAACGACGGACCGTTCGTCCGCGAAGTCCAGTACGGCGACGTCGTCGGCGGCCGACATCACGGGGCTGTCCGGGTCGGCGGTGACCGCGGTCGTGCGGACGCTCCCCCGCAGCCGCTCGAGCAGCTGGAGCACTTCGGTGGTGGTACCGGACCGGGTGAGGGCGACGACACGGTCGTAGCGGCGCCCGTAGGGGAACTCGGACACGGCGAAGGCGTCGGTCTCGCCCGCGTCCGCGCCCTCGCGCAGGGCGGCCGCGGCCTGCGCCATGAAGTACGAGGTGCCGCAGCCGACGATCGCGACCCGCTCACCCGGCGCCGGGAGCACCGCGCCGTACCGCCCCGCTTCCCCGGCCGCCCGTGTCCAGCACTCGGGCTGGCTGCTCAGCTCGTCCTCGACATGGGTCATGCCGCCCCCTCCCGAAGATTTCTGCTTTTTCCTGCAAGATAGAAGCATCTTTCGAGCAGAATCAAGCATGCAGACGGAACCGGACCGCGTAAGGGGCGCGGAGTCGCCGGGGAACGGAGGCCGCCGATGTCGCGCGACGCCCGTTGGAAGACGCTGCTGGAACTCCTCGTCGAACGCGGTCGCCTGGAGGTCGAGGAGGCGGCGGCCGAGCTGGCCGTGTCGCCCGCCACGATCCGCCGGGACTTCGGCCGGCTCGCGGAGCAGCAGATGCTGGTGCGCACCCGGGGCGGGGCGGTGGTGCACGGGGTGTCTCGTACGAAGTGCCGTTGCGCTGCAAGACGGCCCGCCGCGCACCGGAGAAGCAGCGCATCGCCGAGGCGGTGGCGGACCTCGTCACACCGGGTGAGGCGGTGGGCCTGACCGGTGGCACGACCATCCACGGAGGTGGCCCGTGCCCTCGCCGTGCGCGGCGACCTGGCCTCCGGCTCCCCCGCGCTGACCGTCGTGACCAATGCGCTCAACATCGCCAACGAGCTCGCCGTACGGCCCCAGTTCAAGATGGTGGTGACCGGCGGGGTCGCCCGCCCGCAGTCGTACGAACTCGTCGGCCCGCTCGCCGACGCCGTGCTCGGTCAGCTCACCCTCCACCTGGCGGTCCTGGGGGTGGTGGCCTTCGACGTCACGCACGGTGCGGCGGCGCACGACGAGGCGGAGGCCGCGATCGACCGGCTGCTGTGCGAACGCGCCGGGCGGGTGGTCGTGGCCGCCGACTCCGGCAAGCTGGGTCGGCGGGCCTTCGCCCGTATCTGCGCGACCGAGGCGGTGGACACCCTGGTCACGGACACGGCGGTGGATCAGGACACCGTGCGCCGGTTCGAGGAGGCGGGGGTGCGTGTCGTCGCCGTGTGACCCCGGACCCCGGGGGTGGGGCCCAACGGGCCGTCAGATCCCGCTGTGGTCCGCGCTGACGAACCCGGCGCCCCGCTGGTCGTTGCAGCCGGCCGCCGGCCGGTAGGTGCCCGGGTCCGGCCAGGTCTGCTGGGCCTGCAGGGCGACGCTCACCAGCGTCAGCAGCAGGTCGACGTCGCTCGCGGCGTCGAGGCGGAGGGTCACCCACTGCGAACCCGGGACGATGCGGATCGCCCCCGACCCCTTGAGGTTCTTCGAGAAGTGCCGGATGGCGCGGGCCGTCAGGCGCAGGTCGACATCCCGGTCGGAGTGGAAGTGGGCGATCTCGCCCCCGGCCGAACTCACCGCCTGTCCCAGGCCGCAGCTCGGCGCCGCCTGTCTCAGGTCCGGCCAGGTCGCCAGTTGCGCGAGCGCGCGCGAGGCCAACGTCATGGGCCCATCATGACGCGCTTACTCTCCCGCAACCAGCGCGTGAGCAAGCATTAACCGGACCGTATCGGCCACTTGTCCGCGATCGGGCCTTCCCTCCGACGGGAAGTCAGGACGGCGAATCCGGCAAATCGCCCACCATCGGTGTGTACACCTCGGCACCGCCCGGGGGCCGAACCGGTCCCCGGGCGGTGCCGGGATGTGCGGTGCGCGGCCGGGGACCGGTGGGTCCCCGGCCGGGCGGCCGGGTCAGGGCCGGACGGGCTTGCCGTGCCCCCAGCCCCAGGCGAGCCGGTCGGCGCCGGACTGGTTCGTGGTCTCCAGCCAGGGCCGGGAGGCGGGGCCGACCAGCTTCTGCATCGAGTAGATGTCGTCGGTACGCAGCCCCGGCCAGTAGACGGAGCCCATGCCGAGCTTGCGGAACGTGTCGGTGTCGGCCTGGATGAAGTTGATGAAGTTGTTGTCCGGGGCCGGGTGGTCGTAGTCGAGACCCGTGGTCATCGGGGCACCGAACTCGTCGGCCACGGTCCGGCCGGCGCAGTCGCCGAGGCGCTCCTTGAGGTCGGACACCCACTGGTCGTAGGTGGCGTAGTCCTTCCAGAACCCGTAGTGGTGCAGCGACAGATAGGTGCCCTTCAGGCGCGGGTCGGCGCAGACGGAGGTGACGTGGTCGTTGTAGCCGGCACCGCTGACGAAGACCCGGTTGCGCGGGACGGCGGGGTAGGTGTCCAGCCACTTCGCGGCTATGTCGGCCCACTGGGTGTCGGTGTAGCCGTGCGGCTCGTTCATCGGCTCGAAGTAGACCCGCGAGTTGCCCTTGTAGGCCTTGACCACCGTGTCCCACATCGGCCAGTAGGTGGCGGTGTCGTCGATGAAGCCGTCCTTGTTGGCACCCGTGCCCTCCCAGTAGGAGACGATGACCTTGAAGCCCTTGGCCGTCGCCGCGTCGATGACGCCGCGGTACGACTTCCAGTACGCGCCGTTGACGGTGTACGGGTTGATGGGCAGCCGGACGGTGTTGGCGTCGAGGTTGGCGCGGAACGCCGAGATGATCCGGCTCGCCTTGGCGTACGTCTGGGCGTAGGTGTCGGAGGTCGACAGGCCGGACAGCTGCAGGTAGTCGTCGGCGTAGTTGTCCCGCGGGTCCGCCCAGTTGACGCCCCGGAACTGGCTGGTGCCGGTCGGCGCGGCGGAGGCGGGGCTGCCGGCCAGGGTCGCACCGCTGACCGCGGCGATCGCCACCGCCACGCAGGCGGCACGCGCACGGTGGTGGAGGCGGTTGGTGGCGGGGGTCTTGCTCATCGACGTGCCCTTTCCGGAGATGGCGTCTCAGCGCCTCGCATGTTTACGTAAACATGACCTGCCGTCGTGGGGGATGTTTACGTAAACTCGGCGGCGCCGGAATCGTGGCATCCGCCTCAGCGGCCGTCAAGATTTCTCACGCGTAACATCCGGTGCATCGCGCAACAGACCCCCGGGGGCGGGGAACGGGTCGAGGAGGCACGAGTGGTCGAACGGGGCGGCTCCGGTGTTCCGGGCGGGCGCCGGAAGCAGCGGGTGTCCATGGCCGACGTCGCCAAGCTCGCAGGGGTCTCATCCCAGACGGTCTCCCGGGTGTCGAACGGCCATCCCGGGGTGATCGGCTCGACCCGGGAGCAGGTGCTCGCGGCGATGCGGGAACTGGGCTACCGGCCCAACAGCGCGGCCCGCGCCCTACGGTACGGCCAGTTCAACACCATCGGCGTGATCCTCTTCAGCCTGTCCTCGACGGGCAACAGCCGCACGGTGGAGGCGATCGCCACGCAGGCGGCGGCCGAGGGGTACGCGATCACGCTGATCCCCATCGACGTCCCGACCCAGGACAACGTGCTCGGGGCCTTCACCCGGATGGGAGAGCTGGCCGTCGACGCCGTCATCGTCATCATGGAGATCCATCTCCTCGACACCGGCACGGTGCAACTGCCGCCCGGAGTGCACGTGGTCGTCGTGGACTCCGACGCCGGCGACCGCTACGGCGTGGTCGACACCGATCAGGCCGACGGGGCCCGGAAGGCCGTCCGGCACCTGCTGGACCTGGGCCACCGGACCGTGTGGCACCTCACGGGGCCCGAGACGTCCTTCGCCGCCCAGCGCCGCACCCAGGCCTGGCGCGCGGCACTGGAGGAGGCCGGACGCCCCGTGCCGCCGCCGCTGCACGGGGACTGGTCGGCCGAGTCGGGCTACGCGGCCGGCCTCGCACTCGCCCAGGAACCGGAGTGCACCGCGGTCTTCGCCTCCAACGACCAGATGGCCCTCGGCCTGCTCCGCGCCTTCCACGAACGCGGCCGCTCCGTGCCCGGCGACGTCAGCGTCGTCGGCTTCGACGACATCCCCGACGCCGCGTTCTTCGTGCCTCCCCTGACCACCGTGCACCAGGACTTCGCCGAAGTGGGCCGCCGGTGCGTCCGCAAGGCCCTGGAGCAGATCCGCACCGGCGGGGGCTCACGGCCCGGGACGGACCTGGTGCCGACGACCCTGGTGGTCCGGCGCAGTACGGGGGCGGCGCCGCCGAGGTGACCGGAGGGTCCGTCACAGGACGTCGGCGAGGCGGTCCACCTGGTCCGGGTCGAGGCCGTAGCAGTAGAGCATGACCTCGTCGGCGCCGAGGTCGGCGAAGGCGGCGACGGCCTCGCGGATCCCGGCCGGCGTGGTGAGCATGCCGGCCACCATCCGGTCGGGCATGCCGGTGAAGCTGTAGTACGCGTGCATGTTGGCCCGGGCTTCGCGGATCACGTCCTCGGAACCCAGCGCGACGTTGACCTGCGCGACGATACGCGGCTCGCCGTCGCGGCCGTACTCCTGCCAGAACCTGCGGGCGGTGTCGAACAGCCCGCCTGCCCAGGAGGGTGCCGCGGCGGCGAGGAAGCCGTCACCCCAGCGCGCGACGCGTTCGATCGCGGCGGGCTTGAAGCCGCCGAAGAGCACCTCGGGACCGCCGGGCCGGGCGGGCGCGGGACCGATCGGGCCGATGCCGTCGCCGTACGGCTCGCCGGACCACAGACGGCGCATCACCGCCATCTGCTCGTCGAGGCGTCGGCCCCGGGTGCGTATGCCGGTGCCCGTGGCCTGGTGGTCGTCGTCGCGGCCGCCGACGCCCAGGCCGAGGACCAGACGGCCGCCGGTCATCCGGTCCAGGGTGGCGGCCTGTTTGGCGAGCAGGGCGGTGTCGCGCAGCGGGGCGAGCAGCACCTCGGTCTGGACACGGATGCGGGAGGTGGCGCCCGCGAGGACGGCGAGCGCGACCAGGGGCTCGGGGTTGTCGTAGACCATCCGGTCGAGCAGACCGAGCGTGCTGAAGGGGCCGGCGTCGGCGCGCCGGGCCCAGGTGAGCAGGGTGGCGGGGTCGCCGATGGGCAGACCGATACCCACGTTCATGGGGAAACCTCCGAAAGGAAGGGTCGACAAGGACTGCTGCCGCCCCTCCGGCACCTCAGCGAGGTGGGACGCTCCGCCCTGCGGCGTGCTTCTGGGAACGTCTCGTCGAAGTGCCCTGACTTTACGGTGGGTTGTTCCGGCTGGACAAGCCGATTGAGGCCGGCCCCGGCAGCCGACGGGGTGTCCCGTCCTCGCCCGTGCTCAGCGCCGCGCCGGGCGGCAACACGCTGATGTCCCGGGACTGCGTCCGGCGCCTCGGGTCTCGCTCTGCTCAGGTGTCCGCGGGGTTGTCTTCCGGCGACTCCGGCGACCAGGTGCGCGCACGGGTCCTCGCCCGGTTCGCCCGGCCTGCTAGAGTGACGACACACGTAAGCCTTCTCGGTGCGGACCGCGATCCGCCGAGGAGGCTTTTCTCATGCCCGGGCAAGCGCGTCCCGGCGCGGGCGGACCCGGTCGAATCCACCCGCCCGACGCGGGCCCCGTGTCAGTCGCGTGTCCGACTCGTTCCCTGTCCCAGCCACAAGAGGAGCCCCTAGTCATGAGCCGACGAGCGACCCCTGCCGCAGCCGCCGGTACCTGGCGACTCGGTGACCGGGTCGTCAACCGTCTCGGGTTCGGCGCGATGCGTCTGACCGGGATCACGCCCTTCGGCGGTGGCGCACCACGTGACCGCGAGCAGTCGATCGCCGTACTTCGGCGAGCTGTCGAGCTGGGTGTGAACCACATCGACACAGCCGCGTTCTACTTCACGGCGACGCGGTCCGCGAATGAGCTGATCAACCGCGCCCTGGCACCGTACCCGGAGGATCTGGTCATCGGGACCAAGGTCTGGCCGAGCCGCGACTCCTCGGGCGCATGGTGGTGGGCCACACCCGCCCAGTTGCGTGGCCAGGTGGAGGAGAACCTGCGGCAGCTCGGTCGGGATCACCTGGACGTGGTGAACCTCCGTGTGCCACCGAGCCGGCGGACAGGTTCGGTCAGCGATCACTTCGGCGCGCTGGCCGAACTGCGCGACGCCGGAATGATCCGGCACCTGGGCGTCTCCCACGTGACATCCGAGCAACTGACCGAGGCCCTCGCCATCGCCCCTGTCGTCTGCGTGCAGAACCCGTACGGAATCGGCGCGTCCGACGAGGACCGGGCGCTGCTGCGCCTCTGCGGCGAACTCGGCATCGCCTTCGTTCCGTTCTTCACGATCGCCGGTTCCGGGCGCGAGGCGGGGCCCGCGGCCGAGGACGGTGAGGAGCTGCGGGCCATCGCCGGCGCACACGGGGTTTCCGTCGCACAGGTCCGTCTGGCCTGGACCCTGCAGCAGGGACCACATGTACTGGTCATCCCCGGAACCGGCGATCCCGGCCACCTCGCACAGAACGTCGCGGCCGGCGCGCTACGGCTCTCGGAGGAGGAAGTGACGCTCCTCGCCTCGCTGCGGCCGGCGGCGCACCGTGGTCCCCACCGGCCCTGACACGGCAGAGGCTCAGGCGGTGCCCTCGTCCGGCTTGTCGAGGAGGGCCAGCTCCGCCTCGGTCAGGCGCAGGGCTCCGGCAGCTGTGTTCTGGGCCAGGTGCGCCGGGTTGGTGGTGCCGGGAATGGCCAGCACGTGCGGACCGCGGTGGAGGGTCCAGGCGAGCCGTATCTGCGCCGGTGTCGCGTTGTGCGCGCGGGCGACGCGATGGACGCGCGCGTCGTGCTCCTGGTCTGCGGCCGCCTCGCGCCGCAGCCCGGAGAGCGCGAAGAACGGGACGAAGGCGATGCCCTGCTCCCGGCAGAAATCCACCAGCCCGTTCTCGTCAGCGCGGCGGCAGTCCAGGCCGTAGGCGTTCTGCACACAGACCACGGGCGCGATCTTCTGGGCCTCGGTCACGTGCTCGGGCAGGACAGCGGAGAGTCCGAGGTGCCGGACCAGGCCGGCCCGGCGGAGCTCGGCGAGGGCGCCGAAGTGCTCGGCGACCGAGGCCGTAGCCGAGCCGCCGGCGCGCAGGTTCACCACGTCGAGGTGGTCCCGGCCGAGCTGGCGCAGATTCTCCTCGACCTGGCCACGCAGCTTCTCGGGTCGGGCCGTGGGGAGCCACTCGCCGGAGGGATCGCGCGCCGGGCCGACCTTGGTCACCACGACCACGTCGCCCGACCAGGACGAGAGGGCGCGATTGATGAGCTCGTTCGCGGATCGCAGCGGCGAGAAGTAGAAGGCGGCCGTGTCTATGTGGTTGACGCCCTGCTCGAACGCGCTGTGCAGCAGATCGACGGCGCCATCACGGTCGATCGGTGTGCCCCCGGAATTGCCCAGCATGCCATTGCCCGTCAGCCGCATCGCGCCGTAGCCGATGCGATTCACCTCCAGGTCGCCGAGCTTCCAGGTCCCTGCTGACGCCGCTGCGCTCACCGTGCTCCTCCACCCGTCGGTTCGTCAGGTCCCGGAGTATGGGGGCGTCACGGTGTCCCGCGACAGGCCGAAGCACTGGGCGAAACCTCACATCGGCATCGGGAACCGATCGTTCCCGCACAGCCGTTGGAGTTGACGGAGAGTGTCGGTCAGGATCAAGGCTCCAGACCTCGTCCGGCCGACGGCAGTGGCGGTGCTGCCCGGCTTCGTGACCGGACGGTCGGGCGGCCGACGCCCGAGCCGTCGTCCACCGCGCCTGTCCTCAGAGAACCCCTGGGTCGGCGCCGGTCAGGTGACAGCTGACGTCCCACAGCCGGGCCGCGACCGAGAGGTCGGCGAGATGGCTCCACACCGGCTCGCAGCGGGGCCTGCCGCGCAAGGAGAACATCCGCGGGCCCCAGACCTGCCCTCCGCGTACCGCCGGGTCGAGTACCGCTCGCACCACCGGCCACGCCCCGGCGTCCTTGCCCTGGACGACGAGGGCGGCGGGTGCCGCGCGCAGGCCCTCGCCGGCCGTGCGCACATGCACCGGAGGCCGCGACGGAGTGAGGGAGTCCAGGGCGCCGCCCGGATGCGCCACGACGCTCGTCACCGTGCTGCCGACGGCCCGCAGGCGGCGGTGGAGTTCGAGGCCGAAGTACATCTGCGCCAGCTTGGAACGCCCGTAGGTGCGCTTGGGCCGGTAGTCCCGCCGGGACTGGAGGTCGTCGAGGTCGAGCCGTTCGGACTTCGCCGCGAAACTGCCCACGGTCACCACGCGGGCCGCCGGCGCGGCCGAGAGCAGGGGCATCAGACGGTGGGTGAGCGCGAAGTGCCCGAGGTGGTTGGTGCCGAACATGAGCTCGTGGCCGTCGGCGGTCGCCCTGCGCGGCGGGGCGTCGAGTGCCACGCCGGCGTTGTGGACCACCGCGTCCAGGCGGTCCGTGTCCAGGGATGCCACCACCGCTCCGAGCGACGACAGGTCGGCGAGGTCCAGCCGTACGGCTCGCACCCGCGCGCCGGGCACCCGCGCGCGGATCGCGCCCATGGCGGCTTCCGCCCGCACGGGATCGCGGCTGCCCAGCACCACGGTGGCCCCGGTCGCCGACAGCTGCTCGGCGGTGAAGTACCCGATGCCGGCGTTGCCGCCGGTGACCAGGACGAGCCTGCCGTCGGCCCGGGGCAGGCGCCGTACGTCCCAGGGTGCGGCGAAGGAATCGGACGGCTCGGACGGCATGGCGCAGGCTCCCTTGCTGCTGGGGTACGGGGTCGAGGACGCTCCCGGGGAGCGGCTCGCCGCCCACACTCCCAGCGCCCACCGACACATCGCCTACGGATCACCGACAGCCCCGGTGGACGGCCCGGCGAAATACGGTGCCGTCCCACCCCGCCCCTCCGGCACACTGCCCCCATGGACACAGCCGACCACCTACACGTCCTGGACCACGAGGGCCGTCTGCTCGCCGAGGCCGCCGCCAAGGCGGGCACCGATGCGAAGGTGCCGACCTGCCCGGGGTGGCAGGTGCGGGACCTGCTGCGGCACACGGGCGCGGTGCACCGCTGGGCGGCGGGGTTCGTCGCCGACGGGCTCGGCGAGCCGCGTCCGCCGGAGGACGGCCCCGCCCTCGACGGGGACGAGCTGGTGAGCTGGTACCGCGACAGTCACCGGCGGCTCGTCGGGACCCTGGCCGCCGCGCCGCCCGACGTGGCGTGCTGGACCTTTCATCCGGCGCCGTGCGCCTCGCCGTTGGCCTTCTGGACGCGGCGGCAGGCGCACGAGACGACCGTCCACCGGTACGACGCGGAGTCGGCGGCCCCGGGCACGGCGTCCCGGATCGCCACCGACTTCGCCGTGGACGGCATCGACGAGCTGCTGCGCGGATTCCACGCCCGGCCGAAGAGCCGGGTCCGGACCGACCGGACGCGTGTTCTGCGGGTGCGGACCCTGGACGCGGACGCGGTGTGGACCGTACGGCTGTCCGACCGGGCGCCCGTCGCCGGCCTCGGCGAGTCGGGGGACGCGGAGGCGGAACTGGCCGGTCCGGCCGATCAGTTGTACCTGGCGCTGTGGAACCGGCTGCCCGTGCCCAGGGTGACCGGCGACGCCGCGCTCGCCACCCTCTGGCGCGAGAGCTCAGCGATCGGCTGAGTCGGTCAGCATCCGTGTCAGCACCGCGCGCTGCACCGGCCGCACCTCGCCGTGCAGCGCGCGCCCCTTCTCGGTGAGGGTCACGCGGACGCCTCGCCGGTCCTCGGCGCACATGGCCCGCTGCAGGAGCCCGTCCTTCTCCAGGCGGGCGATCAGGCGGGACAGAGCGCTCTGGCTGAGGTGGATGCGTTCCGCGATCTCCTGCACGCGGTAGGTGCAGCCACCGTCCGCCGCGGAGCCCTCGGAGAGCAGGTCGAGCACCTCGAAGTCGCTGGCGCACAGGCCGTGTCCGTGCAGAGCACGGTCGAGTTCGCACTGGGTGCGGGCGTGCAGCGCCAGGATGTCCCGCCATTGGTTCACGAGCTCCCGCTCGGCCCTCTTCGCCGCCATGAACGCACGGTAGCAGAGAAACAGGTTTGTTGCATCGTAATTAAATGCGCTTGCATCTCATGCATACGCATGTAGTGTCTCCGGCATGACCTCTCCGCTCACCACCCCCGCGGCCCCGTCCCCGGCGGTCCGCTGGACCCCCCGGCTGTGGGGCACCCTGCTGGTGCTCTGCGCCGCGATGTTCCTGGACGCGCTCGACGTGTCGATGGTCGGCGTGGCCCTGCCCTCCATCGGCTCCGACCTCCAGCTGTCCACGTCGACGCTGCAATGGATCGTCAGCGGCTACATCCTGGGATACGGCGGGCTGCTCCTGCTCGGCGGCCGGACCGCCGACCTCCTCGGCCGGCGCCAGGTCTTCCTGGTCGCCCTGGGCGTGTTCGCGCTCGCCTCGCTGCTCGGCGGACTCGTCGACTCGGGGCCGCTGCTGATCGCCAGTCGCTTCATCAAGGGACTGAGCGCCGCGTTCACCGCACCGGCGGGCCTGTCCATCATCACGACGACCTTCGCCGAGGGACCACTGCGCAACCGCGCCCTGTCCATCTACACCACCTGCGCCGCCACCGGTTTCTCCATGGGCCTGGTGCTCTCCGGCCTGCTCACCGAGGCCAGTTGGCGTCTGACCATGCTGCTGCCCGCACCCATCGCACTGGCCGCGCTGCTCGCCGGAGTGAAACTGCTGCCTCGCAGCGCCCGCGAGAAGGACCACGACGGGTACGACATCCCCGGCGCCGTCCTCGGTACCGCCTCGATGCTGCTGCTGGTCTTCACCGTGGTGCAGGCGCCGCAGGCCGGCTGGGCGTCGGCCCGTACCCTGCTGTCCTTCCTGGCGGTCGCCGCACTGCTGACCGTGTTCGTCGCCGTCGAGCGGCGCTCGCCCGGCCCGCTGATCCGGCTGGGCGTGCTGCGCTCGGGGCGGCAAGTGCGGGCCCAGCTCGGGGCGATGGCGTTCTTCGGCAGTTACGTCGGCTTCCAGTTCCTGGTCACCCTGTACATGCAGTCCCTGCTCGGCTGGTCGGCGCTGCACACGGCGCTCGCCTTCCTGCCCGCCGGCGCTCTGGTGGCGGTGTCCTCGACCAAGGTCGGCTCGATCGTGGACCGGTTCGGCACGACGCGGCTGATCGCGACGGGCTTCGCCCTGATGGTCGCCGGATACGCCCTGTTCCTCCGCGTCGACCTCGACCCGGTGTACGCGGCGGTGATCCTGCCGTCGATGCTGCTGATCGGTGCCGCCTGCGCGCTGGTCTTCCCCTCGCTCAACATCCAGGCCACCAACGGGGTCGACGACCACGAGCAGGGCATGGTCTCCGGGCTGCTCAACACCTCGGTCCAGGTGGGCGGCGCGATCTTCCTGGCCGTCGTCACCGCGGTGGTCACCGCCCACGCCCCCGCCCACGCGACCCCGCAGGCCGTGCTCGACAGCTACCGTCCGGGGCTGCTGGTGGTGACGGGCATCGCCCTCGCCGGCTTCCTGGTCACCCTCACCGGGCTGCGCGGCCGTCGTACTCCGCAGCGGACCGTCGTGGTCGCCGGGTCCACCGTGGAGAAGGAGGCGGACGCGGAGCGCGTGGCGGTCCGCGACTGACGGGGAACGCCTCCACGCGTGCGCCCGGCCGGAGTTGTTTGCTCCGCCGGGCGCACGCCTGTGAAACTGGGGGGATGGACGGGTACGGGGGACGACGGAACAAGGCCGAGCAGGACGCCTGGACCGTCGAGATCGGGTACGCGCTGGTCAGCGCGGTGTTAGTGGCAGGGGTCGCGTTCGGGGCCGTCGGTGGGCCGGCCCTGCTCTTCGATCTGCCGCGCATGCTCTCGACGGTGCTGCTGCGCGTCGGCGGCGCGCTGGCGGCCGTCGCCTTCGTCGCCCGGGTGGTGGGTGTGCTGGTGAGCTTCCGGCAAGGGCATCAGCCCAGCCAGCCCGGGCGCACCAGCCCGGACTCGTAGGCCAGCACCACCAGTTGGGCCCGGTCCCGGGCACCCAGTTTGACCATCGTGCGGCTCACGTGGGTCTTCGCGGTGAGCGGGCTGACCACCAGGCGACGGGCGATCTCCTCGTTGGACAGGCCGATGCCGACCAGCGCCATCACCTCCCGTTCGCGCTCGGTGAGGGCGGCGAGCGTGTCCGCTGCCGCGGGCTCCTTGGAGCGGGCCGCGAACTCGGCGATCAGCCGGCGGGTCACGCCGGGCGACAGCAGTGCGTCGCCGCCGACGACGGCCCGCACCGCGCGCAGGAGTTCGTCCGGCTCGGTGTCCTTGACCAGGAACCCGGAGGCACCCGAGCGGATCGCCTCGAAGACGTACTCGTCGAGTTCGAAGGTGGTGAGCATGACCACCTTGACGTCCCCCAGCCCCGCGTCGTGGGTGATACGGCGGGTCGCGGCCAGACCGTCCAGCAACGGCATCCGGATGTCCATGAGGACGACGTCCGGGCGCAGTTCGCGGACCTTGCCGAGCGCCTCCTCGCCGTCCGCCGCCTCGCCGGCCACCTCGATGTCCGGCTGCGCGTCGAGCAGCGCCCTGAAACCCGCCCGCACCAGCGACTGGTCGTCGGCGAGCAGTACCCGGATCACTGGTCCTCCCTGGGGTGCGACGGCAGGACGGCGAGCACCCGGAAGCCACCGTCGGGGCGCGGGCCCGCCTCGATCGTGCCACCCAGCGCGGCGGCCCGCTCCCGCATTCCGGCGAGCCCGTTGCCGCTGCCGCCCGCCTGCGCACCGGTCGCGGGGCCGTCGTCGTCGATCACGAGCCGCACCACGCCGCCGTCGTGCTCGAGGCGCACCCGCGCGTGCCGCGAGACGGAATGGCGTACGACGTTGGTGAGCGCCTCCTGGACGATGCGGAAGGCCGCGAGGTCGGCGCCGGGCGGCAGACGCGGTGGTTCTCCCCCGACCTCGACGGTGAGGCCCGCGCTCGCCGCCTGTTCCACCAGTTCCGGCAGCCGGTCCAGGCCGGGCGCGGGGGCGCGGGGAGCGTCTCCGGGCGCACGCAGGGTGGCGAGGACCTGGCGCACCTCGCCGAGCGCCTCCTTGCTGGCGTCCTTGATGGTGGTGAGCGCCGCCCGCGCCTGCTCCGGATCGCTGTCCAGAAGGGCGAGGCCCACGCCGGCCTGCACGTTGATGACGGAGATGCTGTGCGCCAGGACGTCGTGCAGTTCCCGGGCGATGCGCAACCGCTCCTCGTCCGCGCGCCGCCGGGCCGCCTGGGCCCGGTCGGCGCGCTCGCGGGCCCACTGCTCGCGCCGCACCCGGGCCAGTTCCGACAGCGCGAGGACGGCCAGTCCCCAGGTGGCGACGACGATCTCCTGGCCGATGCCCGCGCCGTGGTCGTGCGGCGGGGGCAGCCTGCGGTACAGCCAGAGCGCGACCAGGAGGTGCCCGGCCCACAGCAGCCCCAGGGACGCCCAGGCGGCTCGGCGGTGCCCGGTGACGACCGCGCTGAAGCAGCTCACGACGACGGTCAGGTACACCGGCCCGTTGGGGTAGCCGGCGGCCAGGTAGACCAGGGCGGCCGTGGCGGTGCCGAACGCCACGAGCACCGGGTGCCGCTGCCGCCACAGCAGCAGGCCCGAGGCCACGAGCAGCAGCACGCGCCCGTAGACGTCCAGCGGTTCGCGGCCCGGCTGCTGGTGTTCGGCGAAGGTGGAACCGACCAGCACGAAGACGGTGAACGGCACGGTGGAGCGCCACGGCCAGTGCGGGCCCGGGGCTTCGGTGTCGTCCGGTCCGTGCCACCGGCCGGGCCACCGCCGCGGCCGGGCCGTTCGGCCAGGCCCCGACCGGTGCCCGCGCTGCTCTTCCATGACGGCCACGCTAGACGGAGGCGGGGCGGGCGGGCGTCCACCGGGCGTGGTGGCCCCCCGTACTCCCCGGGAAGTACGGCACCCCGGCGCGAGGGGATCTACCTCAGCCCCACTCCGTGGGCCAGCCCGGTCACCGCGTGCCGGAAGAAGGCCTCCCGGTCCTCCACCACCCGGTTGAACTGCCCGAACAGTTCGAACCCGACCAGCCCGAACAACTGCGCCCAGGCCGCCACCAGCGCGGTCGCCGCCTCGGCGGGCAGGCCGGGGGCGAAGTCGGCGACCATGCGTTCGGCCTCGGGGTGCAGTTCGGCGGGGAGGGGGAGGCCGGCGAGGCCGGGACCCCGGTGCGCGTCGCCGACGATGCCGATGAGCACGAGGCCCACGCGGGCGGCGGCCCGGACGGTGGTCTGGGGGGCGGAGTAGCCGGGGACGGGTGAGCCGTAGATCAGCGCGTACTCGTGCGGGTGGGCCAGGGCCCAGCGGCGCACCGCCTCGCACACGGCCGTCCAGCGGGCCACGGGAGCGGCGTCGGAGGCGGTGCCGTCGGCCTGTTCGGCGGCCTCGCCGAGGGAGTCGTAGGCGTCGATGATGAGTGCGGTCAGCAGGTCGTCGCGGCTGGGGAAGTAGCGGTAGACCGCGGAGGAGACCATGCCGAGTTCACGGGCCACCGCGCGCAGGGAGAGCTTGGCGGCGCCCTCGGCGGCGAGTTGTCCGCGCGCCTCCTCCTTGATGGCCGCGGTGACTTCGATCCTGGCCCGCGCGCGGGCGCCCTTTGCGGTGCTCATGGGCAGCAGTGTGCCAGAAGACAGAGCACCGCACACAAAAGAGAGCACCGCTCTTGCTTTTGATCGCCGCTCTCCCCCACACTGGAGTCAAGCGAGAGCACCGCTCTCCCAAACCGTGGGGGTCACCATGTCGTCGTCTTCGCCCTACTACCTCGAGGGCACCCCGATGCAGGTCCGTCTCAACAACGTGATCGGCTGGCTGGCCCGGCGCGGCCTGAGCCTCGCGGGTTCCGCGGAGTTGTCGGTGCGCGGCCGGACCAGCGGGCAGATGCAGCGGATCCCGGTCAACCCGCACACCTACGAGGGCGAGCAGTACCTGGTCTCCGCCCGGGGGCACTCCCAGTGGGTGCGCAACATGCGCGCCGCGGGCGGCGGGGAGCTGCGGGTCGGGCGGAAGGTGCGGGAGTTCACCGCGGTGGAGCTTCCGGACGCGGAGAAGCTCCCGGTGCTGCGGACCTATCTGGCGCGGTGGGGCTGGCAGGTGAACCAGTTCTTCAAGGGGGTCACGGCGCAGTCCTCCGACGAGGAGATCACGGCGGCCGCCGCCGATCACCCCGTCTTCCGGATCACCGTCAGGAAGTGACGGTGTCCTCCGGTGCGGCGGATTCCGGCGCTGCGGCGGCCACCGGGTTCCGCCGGTCCAGCGCGGTCAGGGCGCGCTGGGCCATCGGATGGGTGCGGACGAGCTCACCCAGCGACGTGGATCCCTGGGTGATGTCCTTGAAAGCCTTCCAGGCGGGGCGGAAGCCGGTGAGGGCCGCGTGGAACAGGCCGGGCCGGCGCTCGAACACGGCCAGCATCCGCCTGCCGACGGCCATCTCGACGCCGAGCCCCGCCTTGATCGCGAACGCGTAGTTCAGGGCCTGCCGACGGGTGTCCACGGCGTCGTGCGCCTCGGCGATCCGGACCGCCCACTCCCCCGCGAGCCGCCCCGACCGCAGGGCGAAGGAGATACCCTCGCGGGTCCACGGCTCCAGCAGCCCGGCCGCGTCCCCGCACACCAGGACCCGGCCGCGCGAGAGCGGGGAGTCGTCGGCGCGGCAGCGTGTCAGGTGTCCGGAGGAGATGCTCGGCTCGAAGCCGGCGAGCCCGAGGCGGGCGACGAAGTCCTCCAGGTAGCGCTTGGTGGCGGCGCCTTCACCGCGGGCCGAGATCACACCGACCGTCAGTGTGCCGCCCTTGGGGAAGACCCACCCGTAACTGCCGGGCATCGGCCCCCAGTCGATGAGGACCCGCCCCTTCCAGTCCTCGGCCACCGTCTCCGGCACCGGGATCTCAGCCTCCAGTCCCAGGTCGACCTGGTCAAGCTTCACCCCGACGTGCGCTCCTATGCGGCTGGCGCTGCCGTCGGCGCCGACCACCGCACGGGCGAGCAGCGTCTCGCCGCCCTGCAGGACGACGGCGACCGTGCGGCGGTCCGGCACCGCCGAGCCGTGCTGCTCGACCCGCGTCACGGTGACGCCCGTGCGCAGTTCGGCGCCCGCCTTCTGGGCGTGCTCGACCAGCTGCTGGTCGAACTCGGGCCGGTTGATCAGCCCGAACATCATCTGCTTGGAGCGGCGGGTACGGGTGAAACGCCCGTTGTTCGAGAAGGTGACCGCGTGCACCCGGTCCCGCAGCGGCAGCTCGAAGCCGGGCGGCAGGGCGTCGCGCGACGGGCCGATGATGCCTCCGCCGCAGGTCTTGTAGCGGGGCAGTTCCGCCTTCTCCAGCAGCAGCACGCGCCGTCCCGCGACCGCCGCCGCGTAGGCGGCCGAGGCCCCCGCGGGTCCCGCGCCCACCACGACGACGTCCCACACCCGCTGCACGTCGTCCGCCGAAGAATTCTCGCCGCTCACGATGGTCCGCTGCTCCGATCAAGCCGTCTGCCGCACCTGTCCCCCGCATCCTACGGCGGACGTCGCCGCAGGCCACTGTGGGAGGATCGGTGCACTCGCAGGTACAACGTCGCACCCACAAGGAGCGTGCCCATGTCGTCGAATCCGCTCGCCGAGACCGTCGCCGCCCTGATGCCCAGGGCGAGGGCGGAGCTCACCGAGCTGGTGGCCTTCAAGTCGGTCGCGGACTTCGACCAGTTCCCCCGCAGCGAAAGCGAGGGCGCCGCGAACTGGGTCGCCGACGCGCTGCGCGCCGAGGGCTTCGAGGACGTGGCCCTGCTCGACACCCCGGACGGCACCCAGTCGGTGTACGGGTACCTGCCGGGCCCGGAGGGCGCGAAAACGGTCCTGCTCTACGCCCACTACGACGTGCAGCCGCCGCTGGACGAGTCCGCCTGGGTCACCCCGCCCTTCGAGCTGACCGAACGCGACGGCCGCTGGTACGGCCGCGGGGCCGCGGACTGCAAGGGCGGCGTGATCATGCATCTGCTCGCGCTGCGCGCGCTGAAGGCGAACGGCGGTGTGCCGGTGCACGTCAAGGTGATCGCGGAGGGCTCGGAGGAGCAGGGCACCGGCGGCCTGGAGCGGTACGCCGAGCAGCACCCCGAGCTCCTGGCGGCCGACACGATCGTGATCGGCGACGCCGGCAACTTCCGCGTCGGTCTGCCGACGGTCACCACGACCCTGCGCGGGATGACGATGGTCCGGGTGCAGATCGACACCCTCGAGGGCAATCTGCACTCCGGCCAGTTCGGCGGCGCCGCCCCGGACGCGCTGGCCGCGCTGATCCGGGTCCTGGACTCACTGCGCGCCGAGGACGGCTCGACCACCGTCGACGGGCTCGCGCCCGAGACCTCCTGGGAGGGCCTCCAGTACGACGAGGAGCAGTTCCGCGCCGACGCCAAGGTGTTGGAGGGG
This sequence comes from Streptomyces sp. NPDC001348, assembly GCF_053597535.1. Taxonomy (NCBI): domain Bacteria; kingdom Bacillati; phylum Actinomycetota; class Actinomycetes; order Kitasatosporales; family Streptomycetaceae; genus Streptomyces; species Streptomyces sp. NPDC001348. Next base: position 40,573 of record NZ_JBSFIK010000059.1, read on the forward strand.
GTCGGCCTGATCGGTGACGGCACGGTCGCCGACCGCATCTGGGCCAAGCCGGCCGTGACCGTGCTCGGCATCGACTGCCCGCCGGTCGTCGGCGCCACCCCGTCCGTGCAGGCCCGCGCCCGCGCCCTGATCAGCCTGCGGGTACCGCCGGGCGTGGACGCCGCCGAGGCGACCAAACTGCTCCAGGCCCATGTGGAGGCGCACACTCCGTGGGGTGCGCGGGTGAGCTGCGAGCAGATCGGCCAGGGCCAGCCCTTCCGCGCCGACAGCACCAGCCCCGCGTACCGGGCGATGTCCGAGGCGATGACGGTCGCCTACCCGGGCCAGGAGATGCAGTACGCCGGGCAGGGCGGCTCCATCCCGCTGTGCAACACCCTCGCGGTCCTCTATCCGGCGGCCGAGATCCTGCTCATCGGCCTGAGCGAGCCGGAGGCCCAGATCCACGCGGTCAACGAGAGCGTCTCCCCCGAGGAGCTGGAGCGCCTGGCCGTGGCCGAGGCGCACTTCCTCACGCTGTACGCGGCGGGCTGAACCGCTCTGCCCACGGCAGAGGGCCCTCGCCCCCGGACGGGGGCCCTGCCTACGGTCGGCGCATGGACGTCATCGAGCTCTCCCCCCGCCTGCATCTGCTGCGCTTCGCGGTCGGCCAGGCCTGTCTCTGGCGCGACGGCGACGAGTTGACGCTGGTCGACGCCGGGGCGGCCGGCTCCGGCCCGGCGATCGCCGACGCGGTCATCGCGCTCGGGCGGAAGCCGTCGGCCTTACGGCGGATCGTGCTGACCCACTTCCACTGGGACCACACGGGCGGGGCGGGTGAGCTGGCGGCCCTGACCGGCGCCGAGATACTGGCGCACGCCCTGGACGCACCGGTCGTCCGAGGTGAGGCCGCGGGCCCGCCACCGGTGTTCGAGGACTGGGAACGCCCGATCCACGCCGAGGCCCTGAAGCATCTGCCGCCGGTCGAGCCGGTGACGCCGGAGCACGTCACCGAACTCGCCGACGGCGACGTCCTCGACTTCGGCGGCGGCGCCCGGATCCTCCACGCCCCCGGTCACACCCACGGCAGCATCGCCGTCCATCTTCCCCGGCACCGCGTGCTGTTCACGGGCGACGCGGTGGCGGCGGCGCCGGGCACCGGGGCGGTGATGCTCGGTGTCCTCAACCTCGACCGGGCGCAGGCCGTCGCCTCCTTCCACCGGCTGGCGGACCTCGACGCGGACGTGGCCTGCTTCGGGCACGGTGATCCGGTCCTCGGGCGGGCATCGGCTGTCCTTCGCGAAGCGGCGGACACGTACGCGATGCCTGGCTGACCATGGCTGCATGTCCCTCCCCGCACGCCTCGCCGCCCATACCCGCATCGCCACCTCCCTGGATCTCCTCAGCGACCTGGAACTGGCCGAGCTGGTGGCGGCGGGCACACCGCTGGGCACCGGGATCGGCGGGAGCGCCGTGCGGATCACGGTCGAGGGCAGCGACGCCTTCGTGAAACGGGTGCCGCTGACCGACCTCGAGCGGCGACCCGGCCACGTACGGTCCACGGCGAACCTCTTCGGCCTGCCGCCGCAACTCCACTACGGGATCGGCGCCGTCGGCAGCCCCGGCTTCGGCGCCTGGCGGGAGCTCGCCCTGCACACGATGACGACGAACTGGGTGCTGGCCGGGCACTTCCCCGGCTTCCCGATGCTGCACCACTGGCGGGTCCTGCCCGACACCGCGCCGCCCCTGCCGGACGAACTGGCGGCCCCGGCGCGGGTCGTCGCCTACTGGGGTGGCGGCGAGGGCATCGCCGATCGCGTCGCCGCCCTGCGCACGGCCTCGGCGAGCCTGACCCTGTTCCAGGAGCACATCCCGCACACTCTGCACGACTGGCTCGACGCCCGGCTGCGCACCGAATCGGCCGACGCCGCGTGCACCATGACGGCGGCGGGCCTGGCGGAACTCACCGACTTCCTCCACGAGCGCCGGCTGCTCCACCTCGACGCCCACTTCCGCAACATCCTCACCGACGGCCGGCGGCTCTATCTCACCGACTACGGTCTCTCGCTCAGCTCCCGGTTCCAGCTCGCCGAGGACGAACGCGGCTTCTTCGACCGGCACCGGGACTACGACCGCGCCTACACCACGTACTACCTGGTGATATGGCTCGTCACCGCCCTGTACGGGTACGGCCGTGAGCAACGCGAGGCCTATATCCGCGCCTGCGCCGAAGGAGAGCGGCCCGAGGGGATCCCCCGGGCCGCCGCCGCGTTGATCGAACGCCATGCGCCGCTCGCCGTGACCATGGGCGACTTCTGCCGGAGGCTGGAGCGGGTGAGCAGGGGGGCGCACTACCCGCACGCCGAACTGGGCCGCCTCTACAGCAGCGCCAGGCTCTCCGCGTAGTGGCACGCCACAGGGTGGCCGCTGCCCCGGTCGGTCAGGCCGGGCACCTCTTCGACGCAGGACCACGGGGCCTTGCTCGGGGCCGGTTGCCGTGAGGTGGCGAAGTCGGCCACGGGGTCACCGGAGTTGACGACGACGAGGAACACCAGCGAACGTCGAGACGATCAGTACGGGGATGGAGACGAGGATGCACCGCACGGTGTAGGCGCATGTCCTGCCGGAGCGTCAGCCGACCGGGGTGCCCGCCTCCAGATACAGCGCCGCCCCGCGCTCCCTGGCCCGCAGTGCCCAGCGCAGCCGCTCGTAGCGGACGGGCGGCAGCATGTCGGCGGCCTCCTGCTCGGTGACGAATCGCCAGTCGCGCAGCTCGGGTCCCGGCAGCAGCAGCCGCCCGGCCTCGGCGGAGTCCAGTCGCCCGCCGTCGAACAGGAACCGCAGCCCGCCGTAACCCGGGGGCACCGGCCGCTCCCAGTCCACGACGAGCAGCCTCGGTACGTCGTCCAGCCGTATCCCCGTCTCCTCCGCCACCTCGCGCATACCGGCCCGGGCGGGTGCCTCGCCGGGTTCGACCACCCCGCCGGGGAACTCCCAGCCGGGCTTGTAGGTGGGGTCGACCAGCAGCACCCGGTCCCGCTCGTCGAAGAGCAGGACTCCGGCGGCGAGGGTCTCCGCGGTGGGCTCCGGGGTCTGCACGATGTCGCAGACCGGCACCTCTCCGCCGCCCACGGCCTCGGCGAGCCGGACGGCCGTCTCGTACGGGGTGAGGTCGCTGGTGTCGACGGGATGGGCGTCCGCGCTGAGCCACGCGGCCAGGGCCGCACGGTAGGGCTCGATGTGGTCGTACGACCACTGCCTCACCCGCATCTCGCCGTCGGTGAGGTCCGGGGGGACCTCACGTCCTGCTATTCGCTTACGCAGGATCGTTTCGGCCGGAGCGAGGAGGATGTGCCGCACGGCGATACGGCGAGCGGCGAGGCCGCCGAAGATCTCATCACGGTACTCCTGGTGCAGCAGGGTCATGGGTACCACGAGGGTCCCGCCGAGCTCGGCGAGCATCGCGGCCGCCGTGTCGATCACGAGCCGTCGCCAGATCGGCAGGTCCTGGAAGTCGCCGACCTCGGCGAGGCGCTTGGGCGGCAGCAGGTGCGTGAGCGCCGCGCCGATGACCTCGGGGTCGAAGAGCGCACTGTTCGGGATCAGCTCGATCAGTTCCCGTGCGGTCGTGGTCTTCCCCGCACCGAAAGCGCCGTTGATCCAGACGACGGTCACGGACTCCCCCTCTTCTGTTGGCCCCCTGTGGCTTGCCCGCTCCACAGTGCCACGGAAACCACCGCCAGTAGAGGGCGCGGTCCCGCCGCCCCGTCCGACGGGACAGCGGCACCGCGCGGCGCGAGCGGACCGGACTACTGCTGGGACGGGGATTCGCCGTCCGGGGCGGAGCCTTCGTTGCCGATGCTCTTCTCGGCCGTGCCAAGGGTGTGGGAGACGTGCGGGTCACCGTGGACGTTGTGGTCCGCCGCCGGCGACGGGGTGACGGCGGCCACCACGAAGCCGGTGGCGAGGGAGGCGATGGCGAGCATGCTGCGCTTCTTCATGCCCGGATCAACTGCGCGGACGGGCCGGGGTCACGCAGCCGCCGCCGAAAGTGGAACGCCGGGCCGAGGCTGCACCCCTGCTGGCCGAACTGGACGACGAGGCCGCGTCGGGTAGCCCGGGCCCTGGCCGCCTGCTCCTGATCCGCCGCTGGTTCACCGACCACCTGCCCTCGCCGGCACCTGCGGTGGCGGCCGTCCTGTCCGAACCGGCGTTGTGCCGGTAGCCGGGGTGGCGGATAGTTGAGCGACGCTCTGCCAGGCCTGGGTGTGATGAGCCGGAGGTGCTGTGACCGGGATCTTCGTGGACCGTGAGAGTGAGCGGCAGCAACTGCTCGACCTGGCCGCGGCGGTGGCGAGCGGCGCCGGCGGCATCCGCTGCGTCGAGGGCCCCGCGGGAATCGGCAAGACGGCGCTGCTCAACGCCTTCCAGGAGGCGGCGGCGAGCATCCCCGGGGTGCGCATCTCGAAGGTCACCTGTCACGGTCAGATCGGCGCGCTCGTCCAGCGTGCCCTGTACGAGCGGCAGAGCGGGCAGCTGCGCCGCGACCGGCATCTGTCCGTGGCGGAGGCACTCGACCGACTGCTCCGCGCCGTGGCCGATCCCCCGCGGGACCTGCTGCTGGATCTCGGCCGGCACTATCACCTCGGAGGCGCCATGGAGCCGGCTGCCCGGCACAACTACCGCATGGCCATGGACCTCGCCCGCAGTGGTTCCTCGTTCGCCGAGGTCACCGCGTTGTGCACCCAGGCCATGCGCGATCTGCGGCGACTGCCGGGCGACGGTGGCGAGCACGACCGCCTGCGGCTGGGCATTCTAGAACTGCTCCTGGTGACTTCCGAGACGTACTGGGAGGCCTCGGACGGCGACGGGAACGGCGTCCTGGGGCTGGCCACGGAGGCGGCCAGGGCCGCCGACCGGGTGGGCGACGGGCCGCTGCGGGCGCGCGCCGCCTTCCTGCACGGCAAGATACTCCTGCACACGCGGGGGGCGGAGGCCTCGCTGCACGTCCTGGCCGAGGCGCTGGCGAGGACCGACAAGGAGACCGACCCGGTCGACTGGTTCCTGATCGCCGCCGAGTACGGGGCCCAGCTCACCCAACGCGACCTGGTGCGCGGAATGGCGCTGATGCACGAGGCGGAGGAGTTGCTGCACCGGGAGCCCCGGCTCCGCGACGCGCAGGATCCCGTGGTGCGGCTGATCGCCGACCAGCTCGAGCAGCATCTGGGAATCAATCACCTCGACGCGGGCGACCCGCACGGAGCGCAGGCACGGCTGACCGCCGTCCTGGAGCGGTTACGGGAGCGCGGTGCCACCGACCAGCTGCAGCCGCCGCTGAACTACCTGGCTCAGACACGGATAGCCCTGGGCGACTTCACGGGGGCGCGGGAGCTGCTCGAAGAAGCCGTCGGCCTGACCGCTCGCCCCGGCACGGAGGACTCCCCGGCCAGCGCCTGGCACGCGTACCAGGTGGCGCTGCTGGGCCATGTCGCGGTGCTCACGAACGACACGGACGGCGCGCTGGAACTGCTCCGTGCCTCGGTGGCCGAGGCCGACCGGTCCGGGATCGTGAGCATCGCCCCCCGAGTCCACAACTATCTGGCCCAGGCCCTGCTGGAGACCCGCCCCGTCGACGACCACCGCGTGGCCGAGGCGGAAGCGCTGGCGGCGGCGAGCGCCGAGAGCTGCCGGCGGGCCGGGACCACGCGCAGTGAGGTGGTCGCGTGGTCGCTGGTGGCCCGCGCCCGGCTGGCGCGGGGGGCGGCCCCAGGAGGCTCTGCGGGCGAGTACCGCCGCCGTGCGGATCCTCGAGGACAGCGGGGGGCGGATTCCGACGGTGAGCGCCGAGGAGATCTACTACCACCACGCACGGACGCTCTCCGCCACGGGCGACCGGGCGGGGGCGACGGCGTTCATGGAGCGCGCCTGGGAGGAGATCCGGTTCAAGGCGGGCTCCCTCACCGGCGCCGCACGCCGTCGCTTCCTGGACGAGGTGCCGGTCAACAGGGCGGTCGCGCAGGCTCTGGTACGCACCGAGTAGCCGCCGACCGGACGACCCGCCCACAGCCGGCGGTTCGGTCTGGTGCTGCGACCGGAAAGGTTTGCCGGGAAGCTCGCGGCGTCCGGTGCGGTGCCTCGCAAGGCGGAGCATCACCCGCGTACTGGATGCACTCGGGT
>NZ_JBSFIK010000060.1:0-43422 GCF_053597535.1 Streptomyces sp. NPDC001348
CCCGAGTACATCCAGTACGCGGGTGATGCTCCGCCTTGCGAGGCACCGCACCGGACGCCGCGAGCTTCCCGGCAAACCTTTCCGGTCGCAGCACTGGAACAGCCCGCGGGCCTCGGCCTCGGCCTCGCGGACGGTTCGGCGGCGATGGCGTGGTCGTACTCCGTGCCCGTGACGGCGGTCGCGGGTACGAGCGTGACCCGGCGCCGCGTGCGTCGGGTCACGCCGTGCCTACGCGGACGGCTCCCCGTGCTCGCGCCGCCAGCGCACGAGCGCGGTGACGATCCGCCTCGGCCCCGGAACCGACTCGAGCCCGAGCGGCGGGGCGGCGTCGGCCAGTACCTGACGCAGCTTCAGCGCCGCCCGGACGAGCTGCCGCCAGTGCGTGTCCGGCCCGGGGTCCAGGGACAGGGCCACCCGGATGACGTCGGTGAAGAGGGACTGGGCCCTCTTGTAGCCGAGGAGCAGAGGCAGGTCGTGCCGCCAGCCGGCCGCGCTGCCGGGGCGGGCGCCTTCGACCGCGTCGGCCCACTGCCGCGCGACGGCTCGCCCCTGCCGGACCGGATACCGCATCAGGTGCAGATGGGTGGCGAGGTCGTAGAGCGGGTCGCCGACCATCGCCAGCTCCCAGTCGATCGTCCACAGGCGGCGGTCGTCGTCGACGACGAAGTTCTCACGGTGCAGGTCGGCGTGGAGCAGGCAGAAAGGGCGTTCACGCAGCCCCGAGACATGTTTGCGCAGGTGCTTGAACGACTCGGCGTGCACACCGAGGTCTTCGAAGAGTTTTTCGAACACCGTCAGATTGCCCTGGTACACGTGCTCCTCGGTGAAACAGACGAGTCGTTCCAGGAAACCGTCGCTGTCACCGTCCTCCGGCCGGTCCTCGTCCGCACAGCGCCGGTCGACGGAAAGGGTTTTTGAGGTGACCCGGACCAGTTGGGGGAACAGGCCGACGATCTGCCGGAGAAAGTCGTCGGGAACCTCGAGCCCGGACGCGCAGAGGGATCCGAGCGTCCGCCCCTCGATGAATCTCTGCAGCTTCAGGCCGTCGGCCTCGATGATGTCCGGAATGCCGTGGATCCGGCCGTTCAGGTCCTTGAGCAGCTGCTCCTCCGAGGCGAAGCACCGCCGGTCGAACCAGAGCAGCCCGGGGCGCGGCTCCCGGCACTTCCACCGTGCCTGCGGGCCGGATCCCTTTTCGCCGGGCAGCGGAAAGACATAGGTCTCGTGGTGATATCCGTGGAGCGGGCCCTCGACCACGCTCTCGTCGCCACCACTCGCACCGACCGCGTTCAGCCGGGCCTGGGAATCCGATTGGGGTGACATTGCCCGTTTCTTTCGTAGGCCCCTTCCGGAGGATACAGAAGTGGAAGCACGGTACTCCGCCGACGGGCCCGTGGCATGCCGGACGCGTTCTATTCACGGAACCCGGTCGCGGTCGAGGGGGACCGGACCGGCACTCGCGCCTTATCGACGGACAATGCGCAGCAGCGTCTCCAGGGTCCGGACGACGTGCTCGGCGCCGGCCGCGCGCAGCCGCTTCTCGCCCGGCTCGCCCCGCGCGTAGCCGACGAACGGGATCCCGGCCCGGGACGCGGCCTCCCAGTCCGTGGGGGTGTCGCCGATCATCACGGCGGCCGAGGGCGCCGTACCCGTCGCGCTCAGGGCTCGCTGGAGGCAGTACGGGTCGGGCTTGAGCAGGCGCAGGTCCTGGGTGCGGCCGTAGATGTGCGGGGCGAAGCAGCCGATCAGGCCGCGGCCCGTCAGATAGGCGCGGGCCGCCCGCGCGGAGTTGTTCGTCGTGATGGCCATCGGGGAGCCGACCGCGGACCAGGTGCGTATCAGGGGATCGGCGTAGGCGGTGGGCATCGCGGACGCGGTGGCCCGCAGCTCCTCCTGGGTGAGACGTTCCTCCAGTTCCGCCACCAGGTCGGAGCCGGGGTGCCGGTCCTCCACGGCGCGCAGCAGGATCTGCGGGTCCGGCGACCGGCGCTCCCCCGGCGTCAGCAGCCCGTGCAGCCCGCGGCTCTCCAGCCACTCCACCAGCTCACCGGCCACCCCTTCCGCGGTGTGCCCGGCGAACAGGCGGCAGATCGGGCCGTCGAAGTCCCACAGCACCACCCGGGCCCGGGCGATCACGTCCCGGAGGGCTCGCGTCGCGTCCGTCGCGCCCTCGGTCCCGGCGGCCACCGGCTCATTCCGTTTCGTATCAGGAGTCACTAGGAGAGTGTCAGGTCCGACGTGATGGTTTCCCAGAGGGCGTCGAACCACTTCTGCGACTCCTGCACGAACGCCTCGTCCCGCTGGCCCCGCCGCGTCTCGAAGGAGAAGAGCAGGGACTGCGAGCCGAGGGTGTCGTACATCTCCAGCGTTCCGCTGTCCGTGGACTCCTCGCGGCGGGTGACCATGTAGTAGCCGATCAGCGCCTCGGTTCCGTTGAGGAGGTAGAGCTTGACCGGAGGGGTGAAGGGCAGCGCGCGGAAGGTGACGTGTACGTCGATGTCGTGGGTGCCGCGCAGGGCCTGCAGGTTGTACCGCAGGACCTGGCCCTGGGCGTTGCGCATGGCGAGCCAGCGCTGGTGGACCGGGTCGTCGCCGTCGCGCCCGTCGACGGGGACCGGGAAGGCGAGGTCGATGTGCCGGGACGGCAGCAGTATGCGCACGTCGATGCGTTCGGGGCGGGCGCGGCCCTCGTAGATCATGCGGAGCGGTTCGCTCAGCGCCATCATGAGGGTCTCGGCGGTCAGGCAGACCGCGTCGATGCGCACGCGCGGTGCGGAGAAGGCCTCGGCCAGGCGGGGGGCGAGGCCCACCATCGTCGGCTGCGGTTCGTCCCGGGCCGGAGCGGGTTCGGCGATGCGCGGCGGGCTGCCCCGGCTGACGCTGCTGAGCAGTCCGTCGTCCTGGAGCGCGCGCAGGGCCTGGCGTACGGTGCCGCGCTCGACGCCGAACTCCTCGGCGAGTTCGGCCTGGGTGGGCAGGCGGTCTCCCGCCCTCAGGTCCCCGACCCTGATCCGTTCCCGGAGGGTGTCGGCGATCTCCTGGGGCGTGAGCCTTCTGCTGCCGTTCACTGCCACGTTCTCCTGTGTCACGACCAAACGCTACAACTGGCACCTACCCAAAAGGGGTTGTCCTTAGGTTGTTTATGGATGGGTGCCAAGTGGGGACAACTTAATCAAAGTTGGTTGCCAACTTAGTCCAGTTGGCGGAAGTTTTGCTTCCTGGCAACCTGAAGGGGGAACCACCGTGCCTGCCCTCGCCCTCATCTCCGCAGTCTTCGTCGTCGGCTTCGAACAGATCGTGCAGTGGAAGTACGGCGCCACCGGCATCGTCGGCCTGCTGATGCTCAGCATCGGCCTCAAGGCCAAGAGCCCGGCCGTCAGCTCGGCCGGCGCCGTCCTGCTCGCCGTCCTGCTCGCGGGACCGGCCCTCTGAACCGCTCACGCCGTGAGCACCAGCTCCGAACTGATCGTCTCCCACAGGGCGTTGAACCACAGGTGCGACTGCTCCACGAAGGTCGCGTCACGCAGTCCGGCGCCCTGCTCGAAGGCGAACAGCATCGACTGCGTGCCCTCTGCGTCGTACAGCTCCAGCTGCTCGTGGCCGATCTCCCGCTCGTGCCGCGTCAGCGTGTAGTACGCGAACAGCGCCTCCGTGCCGTTGAGCAGGTACAGCTTGACCGGCGGGGTGAACGGCAGGGCCCGGAAGGACACCCGCACGTCGATGCCGTGCGTGGCCCGCAGCGCCAGCAGGTTGTGCTGGAGGACCTGGCCCTGGGCGTTGCGCTGGGTCAGCCAGCGCCCGTGCAGCAGATCCGCGGCCGAGGCGTCCACCGGGGCCGGGAAGGCCAGGTCGATGTCGCGGCTGGGCAGCAGTACGCGGACGTCGACCTTGGCCGGTTTCATGTGCCCGGCGTGGATCTGGCGCAGCGGCTCACCGATCGCAAGGGTGAGCGAGACGGAGGTCAGGCACAGGGCGTCGATCTCGACGTGCGGGGCCGTGAAGGCGGCGGCTATCCGCGGGGCCAGGCCCACCATGGTGGGCTCGGGCGGGGCGGGCGGCCCGGCGGGCGCGCGGCCGTGGCCGAGGCCCGGGGCCACGGTGGCCGGGCTGCCCTTGGTCACGTTGGTGAGCAGGTGCTCCGACTGCAGGATCCGCAGGGCCTGGCGCACGGCCCCGCGCTCGACTCCGAACTCGTCCGCGAGCCTGGCCTGCGTGGGCATGCGCTGCCCCGGCCTGAGCGCCCCGGACCTGATCCGGGCGCGCAGTTCGTCGGCCACCTCGCGATGTGACTTCTGTGGCCGTGGTGGTCTCTTCGGCCCATTGGCGGAGGCGGGTTCCGGGTCCACAGTCAAACAGTACAACTTCCCGCCATCTTGTGGCAGTTCAGTGAAAGGTGGTTATGAGACGCGTCCAAACGGCAATAACTATGGTGGAGTTGGCGGCCAACTTGGAGAACATGGTCAGTCCCCCGGTTGGTTGGCCCACCGGGTTCCCTTCCGGAGGGGAGCTGGGACCCCGGCCCGAGCACAGTCACAACCGAACAGCGACAACTCAACACGGATGCGCACAGCCACAACTGAACAAGCACGCTACGGATGAGTCAGCACAGGCCGGTCAGTACGGGTTCAGTCAGCACTGATCGGCCGGCACCGTTCCCGGCAGGAGGGAGTCCTCAGAAGAGGTCCGGGCACCACGGTCGCCTGGACGTACGCAGCAGGGCGTCGGCCACTCGGGCGGCGCCCGCTCGGTCTTCCCGGGCCCGGTCCAGCGCCACGAGCCGGGCCACGGACTCGCCGCCCAGCCAGACACCGGCCAGATCGCCGACGTCGAGGGTGAGTTCGGCGCTCCGCGTGGCCGCGGGCGTGCAGGACGCGCCCTCGGGGGACGCCTCGAGCCGGAACCGGCCGCCGGCGAGCCCCTGCCGGTCGGCGATCTCCAGCACCAGCGAGCCCTCCCCCTCGTACGTCCGCGCCTCCATGGCCCGTACGACGTCCAGGATCCGCACCCACAGCCAGTCCGCCTGCGTGGTGATCCTGGCCGCGCGGGGGTCGGGGAGGAAGTGGGGCAGCAGGTCGTCGGGGGAACGCCAGCCGCTCTTGACCTGGGTGACCCAGTCGATCGAGCAGACGTAGTGCCACAGGGCGCGCTCGGCGGCCGGGGCGGCGGCGAGCAGCCACTTGACCTCGGCGGTGCAGTGCGGCTGGTCGCCGTGCCACTTCTCGTCGCACCGGTACGACACCATGCCGTCGACCTCGCCGGACGGCGCGCGGTGGACGGCGTAGAAGGGTTCGGGCCGCTTCCCGACGAAGTCCAGGTCGCCCGTGTCCAGCCGCCACCACACCTCGTCCCGGCTGACCGCCCCGGGCTGGGTGCGGCGGACGCGCTCGTGCAGTTCCGGGCCGAGCTTGCGGACGTCCCCGGCGTCGACCAGGTCGATACGTCCGCCGTCCGCCGGGACCGGGCCGCGGCGATCGAGGCCGCTGCGCAGGACGTCGACGGTCCACTCGGTCATCCAGGTGGCGGGCCCGAAGCCGTAGCGGCCGTAGATCGGGTACTCGGCGGCTATCAGCGTGGCGACCACGTCCCCGCGCTCCTTCGCCGCGGCGAGGTCCTGGCTCATCATGCGGGTCAGCAGGCCGCGGCGACGGTGGGTGGGGGTGACCGTGACGTTGGAGATGGCGTCGGCGGGCACGGCGGCGCCGCCCACCACGGTGAGTTCCTGGGCGAAGGAACGGAAGGTCGCCACACACCGGTCGCCGTCGAAGGCACCGAGGAGGCGGCCCGGGACGAACTGGAGGCGGCGGGCCTCGTGCTGCTCCGCGGTGGGGGTCGGTTCGCGGAGGAAGCCCGTGTTCAGGGCGCGGTGCCAGTCGGCGAACTCGGCTTCCCGGACGGGACGTACATCGGTCATGGGGGCCACGGTAGGTGTACGGCGCAGGCGTGTCGCGGGGTTTTCCGCCCCCGCACACCACCGCACGCCCTCACCGCACACCGCCGCCCGCCCCCGACCGCACGCCCGGTCGCCTCACGTCAGCAGGTCGTCCACCTGCGCCTCCCCCTCGCGGTACCGGCGTGCGATCTCCGCGCTGCAGTCGTCCGTCGTGCGCTGCAGATGCTGGCGCCGGCCGGAGACCTCCTGCTCGTAGCGGACCAGACGGCCCATCGCGGTGCCCAGCTCGGCGTCGGTGCGCGCCTGCAGGTCGGAGAGCTCGACCTCGGCGAGCATCTCGGCGGCCAGCCGGCGGTACTCCTCGTTGTGCGGGGTGCCCAGCGTCACATGACGGGCCGAGGAGCGGTGGCGGGCCGGGGCGTCGGTGAGGATCTCCGGGAGCCGGGACACCACGGAGGCCATCACGGTCGCGTCCCGCGGGCCGTCCCCGGCGGCGACCGCCGGTTTCGGGCCCCGGCGGGCCAGCTCCGCGCGCAGGATGTCGATCCGGCCCTGCAGCAGCCGCCGTACGTAGCTGAGGTCCGCCTCGTCGCGCTGGGCGTCCCGGCGCAGCGCACGCAGTTCGGGCAGGCTCAGCCGGGTCAGGTCGTGCTCGGGCGGCTCCGCCGGCAGCTCCGGGCTGTCCACACGCTGTGTGGGCGGCCGCTGCATCTCCTGCAGCAGCTGCTGCAACTGGAGCTGCCCAGTACTCGGTGTGCTCATGTGCCTCTACCGTCCCCTCGACCGCGTACGGAAGCATCGTGCCACCCCAAGTGACCGCTATACGACCGAGAGCCCCCGAACAGCCCCAGATAGGCCGTTAAGGAGCAAAATTGGACCGCCTCGCGACCTCCTCACGCCCCCCTCCGAACCCGTCGGGGGCACCCGGCATCATGGTCCGCATGCGAGCAGTGGTGCAGAGGGTGGACGGCGCGAGCGTCGTCGTGGACGGGCGGACCGTGGGCGAGATCAACGGCGAGGGGCTGTGCGTCCTGGTCGGGGTCACGCACGAGGACACCAAGGAGAAGGCGGCCCAGCTCGCCCGCAAGCTGTGGTCCGTGCGGATGCTGCACGACGAGAAGTCGTGCAGCGACATCGACGCCCCGCTCCTCGTGATCAGCCAGTTCACCCTCTACGGCGACGCCCGCAAGGGCCGCCGCCCCACCTGGAACGCGGCCGCGCCCGGCGATGTGGCCGAGCCGCTCGTCGACGAGGTGGTCGCCCGGCTGCGCGCGCTGGGCGCGACGGTGGCGACGGGCCGGTTCGGCGCGCAGATGCGCGTCTCGCTGACGAACGACGGCCCGTTCACCGTCCTGCTGGAGATCTGAGCGCCCGGCTGGAGGTCTGGGCGTCCGGCTGGAGCCCCGAGCCCGGGCGTCGGCTCAGGGCTCGACGACGACCTCCTGCGCCGCCGCCGTCTCCCCGGCCACCAGTCGCGCGTCCACCGGCACGTTCCGCTTCACCAGGGCCAGGGCGACCGGGCCGAGTTCATGGTGGCGCACGGACGTGGTGACGAAGCCGATCCGGCGGCCGTCCGGCCCCTCGTCCGCGACGCGGATGTCCGTGCCGTGCGGCGGCAGGTGGACCTCGCTGCCGTCGAGGTGCAGGAAGACCAGGCGACGCGGGGGCTTGCCCAGGTTCTGCACCCGGGCGACGGTCTCCTGGCCGCGGTAGCAGCCCTTCTGCAGGTGGACCGCGGTACCGATCCAGCCCAGCTCGTGCGGGATGGTGCGGTGGTCGGTCTCGAAGCCGAGGCGGGGCCGGTGCTGCTCGACGCGCAGCGCCTCGTGGGCGAGGATCCCGGCCGGCGGTCCGACGGTCTCCGCGTACGACTCCAGGTCGGCACGCGGCAGGAACAGATCCCGTCCGTACGCCGTCTCGCGTACGACGGCGCCCTCGGGCACGTCGGCGATCGAACCGGCCGGCAGGTGCACCACCGCGGTGTCGGCCGTGCGGTCGGCGACCTCCACCCGGTAGAAGAACTTCATCGACTCCAGGTACGCCAGCAGCGCCTCCTGGGTGCCGGGCTCCACGTGGGCCCAGACCGTCTCACCGTCGTCCACCAGGTACAGCGCGTGCTCGATGTGCCCGTGCGCCGACAGGATCAGCGCCTCGGTGGCCCGGCCCGCGGGGAGTTCGCTGACATGCTGGGTGAGCAGCAGGTGCAGCCAGCTCAGCCGGTCCTCACCGGTGACGGTGACGACACCACGGTGGGAGAGGTCGACGAAACCGGCACCGTCGGCGAGGGCTCGCTGCTCGCGGAACAGGTCGCCGTAGTGCGCGGCGACGCCTTCGTCCGCACCCTCGGCGGGGACGGCACCGGGCAGGGACAGCAGGGGGCTCTTCATACGCAAAGCCTACGACTCGGTAGTTGAACTCTTCAGGGTGCAGTCCTTGCAGCGCCCGAAGATCGCGAAGTGCTTCATGTCCGTGTCGAAGCCGAACGTCTCACGCAGCTTGGCCGTGAACTCGGACGCCACCGCGACGTCCGCCTCGATCACGTTCTGGCAGTCCCGGCAGACCAGGTGGATGTGGTGGTGCCGGTCGGCCAGGTGGTAGGTGGGAGCGCCGTGCCCCAGATGGGCGTGGCTGACCAGGCCGAGCTCCTCCAGGAGCTCCAGGGTCCGGTACACGGTGGAAATGTTGACCCCCGACGCCGTCTTCCTCACCTCGCCGAGGATGTCGTCGGGGGTCGCGTGCTCCAGGGTGTCCACGGCTTCGAGCACGAGTTGCCGCTGCGGCGTCAGCCGGTAGCCGCGCTGCCTGAGGTCGCTCTTCCAGTCGGTGCTCACCACACACCAAGTCTAGGGCCGCGTGCACTCCGCGCACCGGACACATCTCAATGCTCTGATGCCCCTCCCGGGGAGGGGCAGCCGGCAACTGCCTGTTTCCCAACTGTGACGATCGCCAGTCCCGGCTCCCTCACCTGCACGGCAGTACACCCCACCCAGGACCTATACACAGTGTGTATACATGCCATGTATACACACTGTGTAGAGTGCGGGTCATGTCCATCGGTCACACCCTTCTGGGGCTCCTGGAGTCCGGTCCGCGTCACGGCTACGACCTGAAGCGGGCCTTCGACGAGAAGTTCGGTCACGACCGGCCGCTGCACTACGGCCAGGTCTACTCGACGATGTCCCGGCTGCTGAAGAACGGCCTCGTCGAGGTCGACGGGATCGAGGCGGGCGGCGGTCCCGAGCGCAAGCGGTACGCGATCACCGACGCCGGCATCACCGACGTACAGCGGTGGCTGGCGACCCCGGAGAAGCCGGAGCCGTATCTCCAGTCGACCCTCTACACCAAGGTCGTCCTCGCGCTGCTGACCCGGCGCGACGCCGCCGAGATCCGCGACACCCAGCGTTCCGAGCACCTGCGCGGCATGCGGATCCTGACCGACCGCAAGCGCAAGGGGGACCTGGCGGACCAGCTGATCTGCGACCACGCCCTGTTCCACCTGGAAGCCGACCTGCGCTGGCTGGAACTGACCGCCGCCCGACTCGACAAACTCCGTGAGGCTGTGACCCGATGACGACTTCTCTCCCCGGTTCCCTGCTCCTGGCGCACGACCTGCGCAAGGCGTACGGCCCGACCCTCGCACTGGACGGCGCCGGGTTCTCCATCCACCCGGGCGAGGTCGTCGCCATCATGGGCCCCTCCGGGTCCGGCAAGTCCACGCTGCTGCACTGCCTCGCGGGGATCGTGCCGCCCGACTCCGGCTCGATTCTCTACGACGGGCGGGAGCTCGCGACCATGAGCGACGCCCAGCGCAGTGCGCTCAGGCGCAGCGAGTTCGGGTTCGTGTTCCAGTTCGGGCAGCTGGTGCCGGAGCTGACCTGCGTGGAGAACGTGGCGCTGCCGCTGCGGCTGAACGGCACGCCCCGCAAGGACGCCGAGCGCACCGCGCTCGGCTGGATGGAGCGGCTGGAGGTCGACGACCTCAGGGGCAAGCGGCCCGGCGAGGTCTCCGGCGGTCAGGGGCAGCGCGTTGCCGTGGCCCGCGCGCTGGTCACCGGACCGCGCCTGCTGTTCGCCGACGAACCGACCGGCGCGCTCGACTCCTTCAACGGCGAACGCGTGATGGAACTGCTGACCGAAGCGGCCCGCTCGACCGAAGCGGCCGTCGTCCTCGTCACCCACGAGACAAGCGTGGCCGCCTACTCCGACCGCGAGATAGTCGTCCGCGACGGCAAGTCCAGCGACATGGAGCGCGCCGTATGAGTCCTCGTCAGTGGTCCAGGGATCTGGCCATGGGGGCCCGCTTCGCCGTCACCGGCGGACGCGAGGGCTGGGTCCGGATGACGCTCACCGCCGTCGGCGTCGGCCTCGGCGTGGCACTGCTCCTGCTGTGCAGCGCCCTGCCCAACGTGTTCGCCTCCCGCCGACAGGTGGAGGACGCGCGCTTCGACTACACGTTTTCCGTCAAGACCCCGCCGAAGGCCGACAACACCTTCCTGATCGCCGACACCGACACCACCTGGCACGACGACGACATCCGCGGCCGGCTCCTCGAGCCCGAGGGCAAGCGGGCGCCGCTGCCGCCGGGGGTCGACAGCTTCCCGGGCAAGGGCGAGATGGTGGTCTCCCCCGCGCTCAAGGACCTGCTCTCCTCGGACGGCGCCGAGCTGCTGCGGAAGCGGCTGCCGTACAGGATCACCGGCACGATCGGCGAGAGCGGACTCATCGGGTCCCGCGAACTGGCCTACTACGCGGGCGCCTCGGGCCTGAAACTCACGAAATTCTCCCGGGTGCACCGGCTGACCGAGTACGGCAAGCCGGATGCGGCACCCGGAAAGACCGACCCGGTGCTGCTGCTCATGATCCTGGTCGTGTTCGTGGTGCTGCTGACCCCGGTCGCAGTGTTCATCGCCGCCGCCGTCCGCTTCGGCGGGGAGCGCCGCGACCGACGGCTGGCCGCGCTGCGCCTGGTCGGCTCGGACAGCCACATGACCCGGCGGATCGCGGCGGGCGAAGCGCTCGGCGGCGCCCTGCTCGGCCTGGTCGTCGGCACCGGCTTCTTCCTCCTGGGCCGTCAGACGCTCGGCTCCGTCGAGCTGCTGGGCGTGAGCGTGTGGCCCGGCTACCTCGATCCCACGCCCGCGCTCGCCGCGCTGGTCGCGGTGGCGGTCCCGGTCGCCGCCGTACTCGTCACACTGCTCGCGATGCGCGGCGTGGTGGTGGAACCGCTCGGCGTCGTGCGCGCGGCCAGGCAGCGCCGCCGCCGGCTGTGGTGGCGGCTGCTGCCGCCGCTGGCCGGCCTCGCGATGCTCTACCCGATGATCGGCAAGGGCCGCAAGAACGGCGACTTCAACCAGTACCTCGTCATCGGCGGCGTGCTGCTGCTGCTGATCGGCATCACCGCGCTGCTCCCCTGGGTCGTGGAGGCGGTTGTCGTCCGCCTCGGCAAGGGGGCGCTGTCCTGGCAGCTCGCGGTACGGCGGCTGCAGCTGAGCAGCGGAACCGCCGCGCGCATGGTCAACGGCATCGCCGTCGCCGTGGCCGGGGCCATCGCCCTGCAGATGCTGTTCACGGGAACGCAGAGCCAGTACACCAAGGCCACCGGCCAGGACCCCGGCCGGGTCCAGATGCAGGTCGACTTCAGCGACCGCAAGCCGCTGTCCGGTGTCGAGCGCGGATTCACCGGCACCAAGGGGGTACGGGCCGCAGTGGCCCTGGCCATCTCGCAGTACGGAGACGCGCGTCGCGACCCGAAGAACAGCAACGGCCTGACCGTCGGTAACTGCACCGCCCTGCGCGAACTCGCCACGCTGCCCTCCTGCAAGGACGGCGACGTGTTCGTCACGCGGACGAGGAGCCATTACACCTCCCCCAGCAACGCCGACGAGATCGCCGTGGTGAAGCCCGGCCGGCAGCTCTACATCGACCCGTCGTACGGTGACGCCGCCGAACACGGCATCGAGGTGCCCTGGACCGTTCCGGCGGACGTGCGAGTGGTGGACGCGCGCAAGGACTCACTGACGGACCGCGACGGTCTGCTGGTCACCCCCGCCGCCCTGCCCGCCAAGGCCGCGCCCGCAGTGTTCTCGGACGGGGTCTACCTGCGGCTGGACCCGTCGGTGCCGGACTCACGGGAGTACGTACGCAACGTCGTCGCCCGGATCGACCCCCTGGCACAGACCTATGCATGGTCGGCGACCCAGGAGGACACCAAGTACGCCTCCATCCGCACCGGCCTGTTCGTCGGCTCCGCCTTCGTGCTGGCACTGATCGGCGCGAGTCTGCTGGTCTCCCAGCTGGAGCAGTTGCGCGAGCGCAGGAAGCTGCTCTCCGCGCTGGTCGCCCTCGGCACCCGGCGCCGCACGCTGAGCCTGTCGGTGCTGTGGCAGACGGCCCTCCCGGTCGGACTCGGCCTCGCACTGGCCACAACGGTGGGTATCGCCCTCGGCTCGGTGCTGCTGAAGATGGCCCGTACACCGGTGGCCGTCGACTGGGCGAGCGTCCTGACCATGACCGGCGTGGGCGCGGGCGTGGTCGGCGTGGTCACGCTGCTCAGCCTGCCGCCGCTGCTACGGATGATGCGCCCGGAAGGCCTGCGCACGGAATAACCCCTCGCACGTCCCGACGTGGGCTCCTCCTGCCAGGAGGAGCCCACCCGTGCCCGTCCGCGGTCGGGGCGGGCGCGCCTTCAAGTCAGCGATTCACCGGACACGCGCCCTCGACCTATTTGGCGGACTACTTGAAGAAGGCGATGCCGTCGTCCGGCATGTCGTCCGGGAGGGCCTTGGCCCAGCGCTCGACCTCCTCCGGGGTGACGACCTTCTTCAGGTGGGCCGACATGTACGGGCGCAGCTCGACGTCCGGGGTCTGCTTCTCGCCGACCCACATCAGGTCGCTCTTGACGTAGCCGTACAGGCGCTTGCCGCCGCTGTAGGGCGGGGAGGCGGGCGTGCGGGCCACGGCGTCCGTGACCAGGTCGATCTGGGGCTTCTTGTCGGCCATCTCGCCGTACCAGATCTCGATGACGCCGTCGTCGCGGGTCATCGTGACCTCGACCTTGCGGGCGGCGTCGATCCGCCAGAAGCCGGACTCCGACTCCAGCGGGCGGACCTTGTTCCCGTCGTTGTCCAGCACCCAGGTGCGGGAGTGGTACTCCAGGAAGTCCCTGCCGTCGTGGGTGAAGGTGACCTCCTGCCCGAAGTTGCACTTCTGGGAGCCGGGGAAGTCGTGCACGCCCGCGCCGGCCCAGTTGCCGAGCAGGAAGGCGAGGGGGACGAGGTCCTTGTGGAGGTCGGACGGGATCTCGATCATGATCGGCGGTTCCTAGGTGGGGATCAGCGCTGGCCCTGGTACAGCTTCTTCACGGTCAGCCCGGCGAAGGCGAGAACGCCGACGCAGACCAGGACCAGCAGGGTTTCGAAGAAGATCTCCACGGTTGCTCCTTGAGCGGGGGTGGGCGTACTGAGCCGGGCCCCAGCTTACGCGGCCGGGCTCCGGGCCTCTTGGCGAGGTCGGCCCCTCAGCGCCGCCGCTTGACTCCGTCGACGAAGGCCGTCCAGGCCGGGGCCGTGAAGAGGAGGGGGGTGCGGGTGGTGTCCTTGCTGTCTCGGACGGGGACGAGGGAGGGGACGTTGTCGGAGACTTCGACGCACTCGCCACCGTCCGGGTTGCTGTAGCTGCTCTTGCGCCAGTCGGCGGTGTGGAGAAGGTCGTCGGAGACTTCGACGCAGTTGCCTCCGTCGGGATTGCTGTAGCTGCTCTTGCGCCAGGTCACGCCGTTCAGGTCGATGGCTCGCACGGCACTTCCTCCAACATCCGCAGGACGAACTTCCGGGACTCGGCCGGATTCAGGGCCAGGTCGCGCATCGCATCGTACGCACGCTGCAGCGGCTCAACTGAGCCGTTTTCTCCGATCAGTTCACCACGGTGCGCGTTCTCCGTGTAGGCCACTGTCCGGCCGTCCAACAGCCGCAGAAACATCACGTCGGTGCTCACCAGGCCATGCAGCCCGGAACTCTGTGGCAGTACTTGAACCGTGATGTTCGGACGCTCCGACACCTCAACCAGGTAGTCGAGCTGCTCCCGCCATGCCCGCGCGTCGCGCAGCGGCGTACGCAGTACGGCCTCTGCGAGAACGGCACGGAACGGTGCAGCATCCTCCCCCTCCAGTACCTGCCGTCGACCGGCGCGCGCCTCAACCTGCTGGTCCAGGTCCTTGCCCTTGTAACCGCCCAGCGCGAGGACCTCACGTGCGTAGCCGCCGGTTTGCAGCAGCCCGGGAACGGTGCTTACCGAGTACTGCCACAGGCTCACCGCCTCCGACTCCAGGATCATGTACCGCCGGTACCGCTCCTTGAACTGCGTCGGATCTGCCACCGCCAGTTCCCACAGCGTCACCAGCAACCCCGGCGTCCCGTAGAACTGGTCCAGCGCCTGTACGACCTCGGGGCCGCCCAGCGTCCGCCCGCTCTCCATCTTGCTGAACTGGGACGCGTCCCAGCCGACCTCCTTCGCCAGGTCCCGAAGGCTCAGACCCCGCTCGGTCCTCAGGCGCCGCAGCTCCTCGGCGAATCGCCCCCTCGGCTCCTGGCTGCGCCCTGTGATCACCAACCGTTGCGGCATCGCGCTCCTGTTGAATTTGTTGAATTTGGCCGGGTCAGCGTTGAAATTGGGCCTCTGAACAGCGCAAACGCTCTTTTTGTGCGCCATGCTCAAGGCGTCCCAACACGCAGCGTAGTTCGCCCGTCGCACTGCGCTCAGGCATTCACCGAAAGGAGCGGAGCTCGATGACAACGAAGTCGGAGCCCCTCGAACCCGGATCCCTTCTCTACGACCCGGCGACCGCCAAGATCGGCGAGTACCAGCACAGGGCAGGCCCGTACGCCCTGCTGCGTCCCGTGGGCGGCGGAAGGGAGTGGGAGGCCGACCCGGCCTCCCTCCGGCCCGCCACCGACCGGGAGCGCCTCGCCGACGACCTGAGCCGTCCGCCCCTGCCGCTCCCGGGCTGCCCGGCCTGCGCGGAGCTGGCCGGACTCAGGGATGCCGCTCGCGCCGAGTGCGACCGCAGCGCGGAGACCGACGCCAACGTCCTGCTGCGGCAGCACCGGCGGCGGGAGCACCGGGCATGAGGGGCGGCCTGCCGTACGAGGAGTGCAGGCGGCGGCAGCACGCCGCGCCGCGCGACCGGGCTCCGCTGGACCCGGCCTTCGCGCTCCCGCCGTTCGACCCGCGCTCCCGGCAAAGGCGCCGGCGCCGGCGGCGGCCGGTCGACGGGGCCGTCCTGAGCGGCGTACTCACCGCGCTCTGCGTGGCCGCGCTGCTCGTGGCGATCGTCTTCGCGACTACGCTTCCGGCATGGCGAAGAAGCTGGTGATCAAGGTGACGGCCGGGGCCGATGCCCCCGAGCGCTGCTCGCAGGCGTTCACGGTGGCGGCGGTGGCCGTGGCCAGCGGGGTCGACGTCTCGCTGTGGCTGACCGGGGAGTCGTCCTGGTTCGCGCTGCCCGGGCGGGCCGCCGAGTTCGAGCTGCCGCACGCGGCTCCGCTGCCGGATCTGATCGAGTCGATCCTGACGGCCGGGCGGATCACCCTGTGCACGCAGTGCGCCGCCCGCCGGGAAATCACCGAGAAGGACGTGATCGAGGGCGTACGCATCGCGGGCGCCCAGGTCTTCGTCCAGGAGGCTCTGGGGGACGAGACGCAGGCGCTCGTCTACTGATCCCATGTGATCCCGTGCGGCGCGGGCCTGCGCGATTCGGGCTGAGCGCGCCTACGTCGCCGGGGACTGGGCGACGAGCCGCCAGATCCCCGCGGCCAGGCCCATGTCGCCGCTCCGCCGGGGCCGCTCGGCGAGCTCGCACGGCCCGGCGACCCTGATCCGGTTCCGGTACGGCAGCGGGTCGCCGAAGGAACAGCCAAGCCGCGGACGGCCCCATTCATCCACAGGGCGTGCCCGCGCCCTCCTCCGCCACGCAGCGCCTCGCCCTTTCCCGGCTCGTAGGCCTGCGTCGCGGTGCCGACGTCGGCGATCTCGCCGGTGCTGCGCACGCAGCGAGCCTGCTTCGTCTCGTCCGACGAACCGTCGCGGACGCATAGCGTTCACTCACAGGTTGTTGCAACGCGCAGCGAGACGCGTTGCATTAGATTCGGCTCCATTGCAATGATTTTGACCCGTTCACCTGCAGAGATGCACTCCCCCTGCGTTCATTTCATTGCCCAATCCATGAATGCAACGTAGCGTTTCCATCGTTCGAAACGAAGCCGAAAGCCACAGCAGAAGGAACGCATGATGCAGAAGTTCGAAACGCCCGGCCCCGTGAACGCCGTCATCGACATCGCCGCCGGCGGCATCCGCCTCATCGCCGCCGACCGGGCCGACGCCACGGTCGAGATCCTCCCCGCGGACGCCTCCAGAAGCCGCGACGTGAAAGCCGCGGAACGGACCCGGGTCACCTTCGCCGACGGGGTCCTTCGGATCGAGACCCCGGCCGCGGACAACCGGGTCCTCGGCAACGCCGGGTCCGTCGAGGTCACCGTCCAGCTGCCCGCGGGTTCCCGCGTCGACGCGAAGGCGGCCGCCGCCGGGTTCGAGAGCGCCGGACGGCTCGGCGACGTCACCTTCACGGGCGGCTACCGCACGGTCAGGGTCGAAGAGGCCGCGAGCGCCCGCCTCACCGCCGTCGACGGCGACGTCTCGGTCGGCCGCCTGGGCGGCTCCGCGGAGATCAGCACCCAGAGGGGCGACATCCAGATCACCGAGGCCGTGTCCGGCACGCTCACCCTGACCACCCAGCAGGGTGCCATCTCGGTAGGCGCCGCCCACGGAGTCTCCGCCTCCCTGGACGCCGGCACCACCCACGGCCGCATCCACAACGCGCTCAAGAACGACGGCACCGCCGGCCTGACCATCCGGGCGACCACCGCCCACGGCGACATCACCGCCCGCAGCCTGTAGGAAGGAGCCCTCCCATGGCCATGGCAAATAGCGGCACTTCATCGACCGCCTCCACATGGACCGGCATGGTGCCGGTCGACGACACGGCCCTGGCCGTCACCGACACCGGCGGCCCAGGTACCCCCGTGGTCTACCTCAACGGCCAGTTCGCCACCCAGGGATACTGGCGACGGGTGATCGCCGAGCTGGGAACCGGATGGCGGCACATCACCTACGACGAGCGGGCTCGCGGCAGGAAATCGGGGCGTTCGGCGGACTATTCCTTCGAGGCCGCCGTCCGGGACGTCGACGCCGTCCTCGCGGCGAGGAACGTGGGCCGGGCGCTGGTGGTGGGCTGGTCCTACGGCGCGGTCGTCGCGGCACACTGGGCGGGCCGGAATCCGGACCGTGCCCTGGGCGCGGTCCTGGTCGACGGCGCCTTCCCGTACGACTGGCTGGACGACGCCATGGAGCAGCGGATCCGGAAGCTGTTCCGGCGGATGGGCTGGTTCACACCGCTGCTGCGCCCGACCGGCCTGACCCCCCGGATGACCGCCGAACAGCAGGCGAACAGCAACATCGAGCTGGGCAGGCTCTCCCGTGAACGCGAGCTGGGCCCCGTGCTGGACGGCATCACCGTCCCGGTGCGGTACGTGGTCGCCTCGGGGACGTCCTTCGGGAGCCGTGGTGACGAGCAGGAACGGATACGCGCCGGCCTCGACGCGGTGACCACCCGCAACGCGAACATCCGGATCAGCGCGAAGGTCGCCGGCAACCACGGTGCGATCCTGAAGAAGGACTTCCCGGCCGTCGCCGAGGCCGTCCGCGAGGTCGCCGCACTCGGCCTCGGGGAACGCTGACCGGCGCGGCCGTGCTCGGCGGACAGGCTCTAGGAGCGGGGCGGCTTCCTGCCGTCCAGCTCGTCCCACCACTCGTCGGACTGCGGGTCGCCGGAGGGGTCGTCCCACCAGCGGTCCTCGGGGCCGCGCCGGTTGGCCACCATGGCGGCCACGGGCGGGATGACCATGGCCACCACGCACATCCCGACGGCCGCCGGGACCGACCAGATGCGTACGACTCCCCAGGCCAGGACGAAGAGACCGATGCAGATCCCCATCATGACGAAGTACCAGCGCCGCCGCCGTGCGTACATGACTCCAGAGTAGGCGGGCGAGCGTCGCTCGGCCGTGCGGCGGCGCGAAGCCCGCGCGGCAGTGCGGGGTCCTCCGCGGCGGGGAGCGCCGCGGGCCGGGCAGCCGGAAGGGCCGCACCCGAGGCGTCCAACCCGTGGGGTACGGCCCTTCCGGTGGTGAGCGGGCTGCTCAGACCGCGATCGCGACCTCCGCGAGGCCGCCCTGCTGGGCGACGACCGTGCGGTCGGCGGTGGCTCCGGGGACGAGGGCGCGCACGGTCCAGGTGCCCTCCGCCGCGTAGAAGCGGAACTGTCCGGTGGCGGAGGTGGGGACCTCCGCGGTGAACTCGCCGGTCGAGTCCAGCAGACGGACGTAGCCGGTCACCGGCTCGCCGTCCTTGGTCACCTGACCCTGGATCGTGGTCTCACCGGGCTTGATCGTCGAGGCGTCGGGGCCGCCGGCCTTCGCTCCACACATGTCGTTCTCCTGAAGGGGGTGATGAGAGGTCGGTCGGGGTCTTACTTGTTGGCGCCGAGCTCGATCGGCACGCCGACGAGGGAGCCGTACTCGGTCCAGGAGCCGTCGTAGTTCTTGACGTTCTCCACGCCCAGCAGCTCGTGCAGGACGAACCAGGTCAGGGCCGAGCGCTCACCGATGCGGCAGTAGGCGATGGTGTCCTTGGCCAGGTCGACGTTCTCCTCGGCGTAGAGCTCCTTGAGCTCGTCGTCCGACTTGAAGGTGCCGTCGTCGTTGGCGTTCTTCGACCACGGGATGTTGCGGGCGGACGGGACGTGGCCCGGACGCTGCGACTGCTCCTGCGGCAGGTGGGCGGGCGCCAGCAGCTTGCCGGAGAACTCGTCGGGCGAGCGGACGTCGACCAGGTTGTGCGAGCCGATCGCCGCCACGACGTCGTCGCGGAAGGCGCGGATGGCGGTGTTCTGCGGCTTGGCCTTGTACTCGGTGGCCGGGCGCTCGGGAACGTCCGTGCCGTCGACCAGCTCGCGGGCGTCCAGCTCCCACTTCTTGCGGCCGCCGTCGAGGAGCTTGACGTTCTCGTGGCCGTAGAGCTTGAAGTACCAGTAGGCGTAGGACGCGAACCAGTTGTTGTTGCCGCCGTAGAGGATCACCGTGTGGTCGTTGGCGATGCCCTTCGACGACAGGAGCTTCTCGAAGCCCTCCTGGTCGACGAAGTCACGGCGGACCGGGTCCTGCAGGTCCTTGGTCCAGTCGATGCGGATCGCGTTCTTGATGTGGTTCTTCTCGTAGGCGGACGTGTCCTCGTCCACCTCGACGATGGCGATGGTCGGGTCGTCCAGGTGCTCCTGGAGCCAGTCGGCGTCGACCAGGACGTCGCTGCGGCTCATGCTCTTTCTCCTCCGGGGCAGTTGCGGCGGGGCGTGCGAATGCGTGGGTGCGCGGCCCGGTCCGGGTCGGCGCACGGGTGCCCTGAGCAGGGCAGGGCGAGGGGGGTGAGCGCGGAAGTCGCTTCCGCTCAGAAGGGGCGACAGAGCATGGCGGCAACGCGGCACAGGTCCACTGCCCGCCGCTTCGTGAGATCCGCCTGTCGCTTCATGGGCTCGATCGTAGGGACGGACGACGGGGCGTGTCACCGGGGTGTCGCATCGTGAGACACGATCGTCCGCCATGTGGGACGCGACGGGGCGCAACGGCCCACGGCAAGGCGTCCGGACGCCGGGCGCGGCCGGGGCATCTGCGGTACGGACGCGGGCGTCTCGCCACTCGGACGCCCTTGTCCACCGCTGCTGTCCTACCCGGCCAGCTTGACGTTCGAACCCTTCACCGTGATCTCGACGCCGTTCCGCGCCGCCCGCACCGAGTCGAGCTTGATGCCGCCGGGCAGCCGGTCTATGGCCTGCTTGATGTCCGTGATCTCACGGACCCGGTTCTCGGCGATGGCGATCCCGCCGACCGCGGGCAGGTTGTCGGCGCGCACCTTCACCGTGTCGCCCGCGACGGTGACCGTGCTGAGCAGGGGGACCGTCTTGTCGATGTTCAGGGCCGGGACCTTGAGGTCCACCGCGACCTTGATCTTGCCGTTGCCTCCGTCGGAGAGGCCGACCACGTGGGCCGTGACCCCGGGGGCGACCTGGGTCGGCTCGGCCTTCGCGGCCTTCAGCAGCTCGTCGTAGGCGATGGTCGCGGTGCCGGTGGCGGTGGACGCGGTGGCGGAGCTGTAGTCGCCGGAGAACTCGACGTCCTTCATGTCGGCCTTGAGGTCGTCGATGCGGATCTGCTCGTTGCCGTTGCCGGTGGCCGCCTCGTAGTCCTTGATGCCCACCTCGACGTCGTCCAGGGAGCCGCCCGCCACCTGGGTGAGGAAGGGGAAGCCGTTGATCGACACGTCCGGGGTGTCGGCGAGGTTCTGGGTCGCCTTCAGCTTGTCGGCGGCCTCGCCCTCCGCGAAGTGCACGGCGACGCGGTCGACGACCACGAACAGGATGCCCAGGATCACGACGACGATCAGAAGTACTCGCAGGGCGCGCATCGGTGGTTCCCCCGGTCAGGCGGTGGTGTGGCGCTCGGACACTTGTGGTGCAACGCCGACGGTATCCCTGCGGGCTCGGCCCGCAGGGAAATTGTCGATCATCTGTGACAGGGGGCTCATGTCCACGCCCTCCGCCTACCCGAGTGCCCGCCCCAGCACCCACACCACCGGCGCCGCCGCCGACAGCGGCAGGGCCACACCGGCCGTGAAGTGGACGAAGCGGGAGGGGTAGTCGTAGGCGGCGACACGGTGGCCGACCAGGGCGCAGACCGCGGCGGCGGCGCCCAGGACCGCGCCCTTCGTGCCCAGGTCCGTCACACCGCCCAGCGCGATGCCCGCGCCCGCCGCGGCGAGCACGGCGACGGCCACGGAGGCGGGGGTCGGCAGCGGGAGGGCGCGGGCCAGGAGGGCGACCGCCACCGCCGCCGCGCCGACCGTCACCGCGTCGGGCTCGGCGCCCAGATAGCCGGTGGCGATCACCGCGAGGGCCGTCGAGACGACCGTCGCCATCAGGCCGTACATGCGCTCGTCGGGAGAGGCGTGCGAGCGCAGCTGCAGCACGAGGGTGAGCAGCACCCAGATCCCGAGCGGGCCGAGGATCGCGGCCGGCGCGTCCTCGCGCCCCGCCACCAGCACCGCCACGTCCGCGGTGAGCGCCCCGGCGAAGGCGAGGGCGATGCCCTGCCGGGCGGGCCACATGCCGTTCAGCCGGAACCAGCCCGCGGCCGTGACCGCCTGGAGCAGTACCAGCGGCACCACCAGGGCGTACGTCCCGACGGCCGCCGTACCGGAGAGCAGCAGGCCGAGCAGCGCCGTCAGCGCGGCCGGCTGCATGCCGGGCTCGATGATCGGGGAGCGGCCCTCCAGGCGGGCGCGCTGGGCGTCGGTGATGCGGGCGTTGCCGGAGAGGGTGGCCGGGCCGTAACCGGGCCCGGACTGTGCCGCGGGGGACTGTGCCGCGGGGGGCTGCGGCGCGGGGGACTGTGCCGCGGGGGACTGCGGCACGTGAGGCTGCGGGTGGGCGGGCGCGGCGGGCTCGTGGCCCTGCTGCGGCAGGTACGCCGTCTCGGCGGCCGGCACCGGCGGCTGCACGGGCGCGTGCACCTGCGTCTCCCAGGTCTGGCCCTGCCACTGCTGGGTGGGCTGCTCGTCGTACCCGCCGGACTGGCCGTACCGGGGGGCCGGCCCGTACCCGGACTGGCCGTACTCGGGGGCCGGCCCGTACCCGGACCGGCCGTAGCCGCCCTGGTCGTGCCCCGCCGGCCCGGCCCACGCCTGCGGTGCCTGCTGCTGGTAGGGGTTCGGCGCCTGCTCCTGGTAGGGGTTCGGCTGCTGGTACGGCTCATGGCCCTCGTACGGCTGTTGCCCGTGGTACCCGTCGTACCCGTGCCCCTGGTAGGGGTTCTGGCCCTCATACGGCTGGTCGGTCATCGCTCACCCTCCTGCGAACGGCGGAAGCACCTCGACCGTGCCGCCCTCGGCCAGCCGTACCGTCTCATGTGCGCGGCTCCCCACGGGGTCACCGTCGACGAGGAACGAGCATCGCTGCAGTACGCGCGCGAGTTCGCCGGGGTGTCGCTCCCGTACCGCGGCGAGCGCCTCGCCGAGGGTCGCCGCGTCGTACGGCTCCTCGGCGACCCCGGCCGCGGCCTTGGCGGCGGCCCAGTAGCGCACCGTGACCTTGGACATCTGGTTCCTCGAATGGACGAAGGCAAGTAAGAGACGGATGGGGCCAGGCTAGCCCGCCCGGACGGCCGCCCAGTCCCCGATCCGGGCCAGGAGCGCGTCGTCCGCGGCGTGCTCGGCGTGGCCCATGCCGGGCTCCAGCCAGAGTTCGCCGTGGTCACCGGCCGCGTCGGCCAGCATTCGGGGGTGGTCGACGGGGAAGTAGCCGTCGCTGTCGCCGTGCACGATCAGCAGCGGGGTCGGCGCGATCCTCGGCACCGCCTCGACCGGGGAGAGCGGCACCGGGTCCCAGTCCCGGTGGTGGATGCGGGTGCGCAGCCCGTAGCGGCCGACCAGCCGGCCCTCGGGGCGGGTGACCAGCCAGTGCAGACGGCGCATGGGGGCGGTGCCCCGGTAGTACCAGCGGGCCGGCGCGCTCACCGAGACGACGGCGTCCGTTCCCTCGTGCAGCGCCGCGTGCCGCAGCACCACCGAGCCGCCCATCGAGAAGCCGACGGTGACCACGCGCGCGTGCCCGCAGCCGCGGGCCCACTCGACCGCGGCGGCGAGGTCCAGCACCTCCCGGTCGCCGACCGTGGACCGGCCGCCCGACTCACCGTGCCCTCGGAAGGAGAACGTGACGACGGCCCCGTAACGGGCGAGCACCCCGGCCACCCTTCGCACATGCGGCCGGTCCACCGCGCCGGTGAAGCCATGGGCGACGACGAACACCAGGTCACGAGCGGGTGGCGCGGAGGCGTCGTATACGGCCGACCCCGGGTCGTATACGGAATCGATCGCAACCCCGTCAGCAGTGTGCAGAAACGTCCGCAAAGGGGTGCCTCTGCTCGTCTCACGCTTCGGACGAACGGTGGAACGTGCCACATGACCTGCCGGACCGGTGCTCATGTGGGCTATTCTGCTGGGCAGAGGACTCGGGCAGTGTTGCCCCCGGGTCCTTTTGTGCTTTCGGAAGCGTTGTATACGAAGCGGGAAACCGCAGGTGTACGGGCCTTCGGGATCGCAGAGCAGTTCCGTACCGCACACGTCCTCGCAGGGACCGAGGAGGAACCAGACGTATGAGTTCTCTGCTGCTCCTGACCAACGCCCTCCAGCCGTCGACGGAGGTGCTGCCCGCCCTGGGCCTGCTGCTGCACAGCGTGCGCGTGGCCCCGGCCGAGGGCCCGGCGCTCGTCGACACCCCCGGCGCCGACGTCATCCTGATCGACGGGCGCCGCGACCTGCCACAGGTGCGCAGCCTGTGCCAGCTGCTGCGCTCCACCGGCCCCGGCTGCCCGCTCGTCCTGGTCGTGACCGAGGGCGGCCTGGCCGCCGTCACCGCCGACTGGGGCATCGACGACGTGCTGCTCGACACCGCCGGCCCCGCCGAGGTCGAGGCACGCCTGCGGCTGGCCATGGGCCGGCAGCAGATCGTCGCCGACGACTCCCCCATGGAGATCCGCAACGGCGATCTGTCGGTGGACGAGGCGACGTACTCCGCCAAGCTCAAGGGCCGGGTGCTCGACCTCACCTTCAAGGAGTTCGAGCTGCTGAAGTACCTCGCCCAGCACCCTGGCCGCGTCTTCACCCGTGCCCAGCTGCTGCAGGAGGTCTGGGGCTACGACTACTTCGGCGGCACCCGCACGGTCGACGTGCACGTACGACGGCTGCGCGCCAAGCTCGGCCCCGAGCACGAGTCGCTGATCGGAACCGTCCGGAACGTCGGTTATCGATTCGTTACTCCCGAGAAGGTGGATCGCACCTCGGACGAGAGCCGGACGAAGACCTCCCAGCCAAAACCGGACAACGAGAACATCTCACCCTCTCTGGACGCCTCCGGGGTCCCCGCGGAGGCGTAGCAGGCACTCGCCGTCGCTCACGCAGGGCGTCGCCGCCGTACAGCCGGGCTCCGAACGCCCTGCCCAGAGCCGGTCTCTCCGCGTAGACTCCGCGCGTGGCCAAGGTGACTC
Source organism: Streptomyces sp. NPDC001348 (assembly GCF_053597535.1). Lineage (NCBI taxonomy): Bacteria > Bacillati > Actinomycetota > Actinomycetes > Kitasatosporales > Streptomycetaceae > Streptomyces > Streptomyces sp. NPDC001348. The sequence continues at coordinate 24,094 of NZ_JBSFIK010000060.1, forward strand.
GGGACGACGTGGCTCGGCTGGCGGGGACTTCCACCGCCGTGGTCAGCTATGTCATCAACAACGGACCCCGGCCGGTCGCCCCGGCCACGCGCGAGCGCGTCCTCGCCGCGATCAAGGAGCTGGGGTACCGGCCCGACCGGGTCGCGCAGGCGATGGCCTCGCGCCGCACCGACCTGATAGGCCTCATCATCCCGGACGCCCGCCAGCCCTTCTTCGGGGAGATGGCGCACGCGGTCGAGCAGGCCGCCTCCGAGCGCGGGAAGATGGTCCTCGTCGGCAACACCGACTACATCGCCGAACGCGAGGTCCACTACCTGCGCGCCTTCCTCGGCATGCGCGTCTCCGGTCTCATCCTCGTCTCGCACGCGCTGAACGACCTGGCCGCCGCCGAGATCGACGCCTGGGACGCCCGGGTGGTGCTGCTGCACGAGCGGCCCGAGGCCATCGACGACGTCGCCGTGGTCACGGACGACCTGGGCGGCGCCCAGCTCGCCGTGCGCCACCTGCTGGAGCACGGCTACGAGTACGTGGCCTGCATGGGCGGCACCGCCGAGACCCCCGCGGTCGGCGACCCGGTCTCCGACCACGTCGAGGGCTGGCGGCGCGCGATGACCGAGGCCGGGCTGCCCACCGAGGGCCGGCTCTTCGAGGCGCCGTACAACCGCTACGACGCCTACCGCGTGGCCCTCGAGGTGCTCTCCCGCCCGGACCGCCCGCCGGCGATCTTCTGCTCCACCGACGACCAGGCGATCGGCCTGCTGCGCGCCGCACGCGAGCTGCGCATCGACGTCCCCGGCGAGCTGGCGGTGGCCGGCTTCGACGACATCAAGGAGGCGGCGCTGGCCGACCCGCCGCTGACCACGGTCGCGTCGGACCGCCCGGCGATGGCCCGGGCCGCCCTGGACCTCGTCCTCGACGACGGCCTGCGGGTGGCGGGCTCCCGGCGCGAACGGCTCAGGACGTTCCCCTCCCGGCTGGTGGTCCGCCGCTCCTGCGGCTGCAGGTGACACGGCGCCCAGCGCTGTGAATCACCTGTACCAGGCATGATGAAGGCGGCCTGAGAACCCGCCCCCACCTGCGAGGACTGCCTTTATATCGGGCATACGAGGTTCTGCCGGGCTTCTCAGCGGGCACTCAGGAAGCTCTCATGATCGCGGGCAAAGCTCTATGACATGACCGAGAGCTTCCGCCGCAGCGGCGAGTACGAGAACCCCCAGGGCGACGCCTACCAGGGCGCGTACCCCCAGCAGCAGCACGCCTCCTCCCCCGTGAACCCCGACTGGCCGGCGCCGCCCGCGTACCGGCCCGCGCAGTCGTTCACCGAGGCGGGGCCGGGCCCCCGGACCGCGGCGGACGGCGCGGACGGCGGCGGTACCGCTCTCCCCACTGCGGACCCGGCACCGAAGAGGAAGCGCGCCCGGGGCCCGTTCGCCCTGCTGGCCGCCGTGGCGATGGTCGCCGCGGCCGTGGGCGGTGGCACGGCGTACGCCTTCCAGGAGCTGAGCGGCACGGACACCGTCGCCGCCACCAGCACCACCACCAACGTGGTGCCCGCCGGCAAGAAGGGGAACGTCGCCGCGATCGCCGCCGCCGTCAGCCCGAGCGTGGTCGAGATCCAGGCGACCCTCAGCGACGGCTCCTCCACCGGCTCCGGCGTGATCATCTCCTCGGGCGGCGAGATCGTCACCAACAACCACGTCGTCTCCGGCGCCTCGTCGATCAAGGTGACGACCAGCGACGGCAAGTCCTACACCGCCCAGGTCGTCGGCACCGACAGCTCCAAGGACCTCGCCCTCATCAAGCTGCACGGCGCCTCCGGCCTCAGGGCGGCGGCCCTCGGCAACTCCGACGGCGTCCAGGTCGGCGACACGGTCGTGGCGATCGGCTCCCCCGAGGGCCTGACCGGCACCGTCACCAGCGGCATCGTCTCCGCGCTCAACCGTGACGTCACCGTCCCCACCGACGAGAACCAGAACCAGGGGCAGGGCGGCGACGGACGGTGGCCGTTCCAGTTCGGCGGCCGGCAGTTCAACGGCGACACCGGCTCCTCGACCACCACCTACAAGGCGATCCAGACCGACGCCTCGCTGAACCCCGGCAACTCCGGCGGCGCCCTGATCGACGCCGGCGGCAACATCGTCGGCATCAACTCCGCCATGTACTCGAGCGCCCAGGCGTCCTCGTCCTCCGACGCGGGCAGCGTCGGCCTCGGCTTCGCCATCCCGATCAACACGGTCAAGTCCGACCTCGCCAAGCTGCGGTCGGGCTCCAACAGCTGAGCCACCCACCCCCGCACACCAGGAGCACGTCATGATCACGCAGGTCACGCACACGGTCGCCAGCACCGACCCGGCCGGCATCACCCTCGCCCTCGAGGTGGCGTACGACCTCCACGCACCGGCACCGCGCGCTCCCGAGGTCGCGGCCCCCCAGCTGATGGGCCTGCGGGTCCCCGCCGCCCGCCCGCACCGCCACAAGGTGCCGCTGAAGCGCCTGACGGCGATACCCGGCTGACCCCGATCCCCTGCCTACTCCGCAGCCCGCACTCATGCGACGCTGAGAGCGTCCCGACCCACCGCACCCCGAGGAACCGCGAGCGATGAGCCCCGCCGAAGGCGACCGTGACCCCCAGCGCATCCTGATCGTCGACGACGAGCCCGCCGTCCGCGAAGCACTGCAGCGCAGCCTCGCCTTCGAGGGGTACGACACCGAGGTAGCGGTCGACGGCGCGGACGCCCTGGAGAAGGCGACCGCGTACAAGCCGGACCTGGTGGTCCTGGACATCCAGATGCCGAGGATGGACGGGATGACGGCCGCACGCCGCATCCGGAGCGCGGGCGACACCACCCCGATCCTGATGCTCACGGCGCGCGACACGGTCGGCGACCGCGTCACCGGACTCGACGCCGGGGCCGACGACTACCTGGTCAAACCCTTCGAACTCGACGAACTCTTCGCCCGCATCCGTGCCCTCCTGCGCCGCAGCTCCTACGCGGCGGCCGTCTCCGCCCAGGCCCAGGAGGACGAGGCCCTCACCTTCGCCGACCTGCGCATGGACCTCGCGACCCGCGAGGTCACCCGCGGCGACCGGCAGGTGGAGCTGACCCGCACCGAGTTCACGCTCCTGGAGATGTTCATGGCCCACCCGCGTCAGGTGCTCACGCGTGAGCAGATCCTGAAGGCGGTCTGGGGCTTCGACTTCGAGCCGTCGTCGAACTCCCTGGACGTCTACGTGATGTACCTCCGCCGCAAGACGGAGGCCGGCGGTGAGCCGCGCCTCGTGCACACGGTGCGCGGCGTGGGCTACGTCCTACGACAGGGCGGCGCCGAGTGAAACGGCTGCTGCGCCGCTACCGTTCCCTCCCCATCCGCTCCCGGCTGGCGCTGCTGGTGGCGGCGGCGGTGGCGTTCGCGGTGGCGGCGGTGTCGGTGACCTGCTGGTTCATTGTGCAGGGGAAGCTGTACGCGCAGGTCAACAACGACCTCACCAAGGCAGTTTCCATGCCCCCGCATCAGCAGGACGTGGTGATCGGCAACGCTCTCTCCAACTGCACGCAGACCGCACAGGACAGCGGCCGCGGCGGTTTCGGGAACACCTACTCCCAGGTGGTCAAGGCGGACGGTACGCCCTGCCTCTTCCCGTCCTCGGTGGGCCGGGTCAAGGTCACCCAGCTCGACAAGGACGTGATCAAGCAGGCGAGCGACAGCGGCGCCCAAGGGGTCTTCCACAACAGCACTGACGCGGACGGCAATGACGTCCGGGTCCTGACCATCCCCAAGGTGCTTTTCGACCCGACCACCGGGACGGTTTCCAACGCGGCCCTCATGGCCGCCGTACCTCTGAAGAACACCCAGAACACCCTCAACGACCTGGCCCTCATCCTCCTCCTCGTCTCCGGCGTCGGAGTCGTCGGCGCGGGCGCCGCCGGCCTCGCGGTCGCCCGCGCCGGACTGCGCCCGGTCGACAAGCTCACGGAAGCCGTGGAACACGTCGCCCGCACCGAGGACCTGAGCATCCGCATCCCGGTCGAGGAGGACAGCGAGGACGAGGTCGCCCGCCTCTCCCGGTCCTTCAACTCGATGACGGCGTCCCTGGCCAGCTCCCGCGAGCTGCAGCAGCAGCTCATCGCGGACGCGGGGCACGAACTCCGCACCCCCCTCACCTCGCTCCGCACCAACATCGAACTCCTCACCCGCAGCGAGGAGACGGGCCGCCCGCTCCCCCCGGCGGACCGCAAGGCGCTCCTCGACTCGGTGAAGGCCCAGATGACGGAGCTGGCCTCGCTCATCGGCGACCTGCAGGAACTGTCCCGCTCGGAGGCCCAGCGCGGCGAACGCGTGCAGGTGGTCTCCCTGGAGGACACCGTGGAGGCGGCCCTGCGCCGAGCCCGTCTGCGCGGCCCGGAGCTGACCATCACGGCGTCCCTCGAGCCCTGGTACACCCGGGGGGAACCGGCCGCGCTGGAGCGGGCGGTGGTCAACATCCTGGACAACGCCGTGAAGTTCAGCCCCGAGGGCGGGGCGATCGACGTACAGCTCACCGGCGGCGTCCTCACGGTCCGCGACCACGGCCCCGGCATCCCCGCCGACGAACTCCCCTACGTCTTCGACCGCTTCTGGCGCTCCCCCTCGGCCCGCGCCCTCCCCGGCTCCGGCCTCGGCCTGTCCATAGTCGCCCGCACGGTGCAACAGGCGGGCGGCGAGGTCTCCCTGACCCGCGCGGAGGGCGGCGGCACGGTCGCGACGGTACGACTGCCGGGAGCGCCGATACCCCTGCCGGATGCTGCGTAAGGCGGTCGGCCCGTCCGTCCCTCAGCCGCGCTTCGGGCCGGTGATGGCTTCCCCGATCACGAAGCCCTTGGCGGGGCCTTTGGGGATGACGACCTCCTTGCCGTACGGGACCCTCACGACTCCCAGCCAGTCGGCCTTGTCGGGCTGAGGTTCGCTGAGGAGGGTAACGGTGCCGTTGTTGTCGTAGTCATCGATGACGACGTAGACGGGAATGCCGGCGCGGGCGTATTCCCGGCGTTTCCGGACGCGGTCCCGGTCCTGGTTGCGCTTGCCGGGCGAGACCACCTCGACGACCAGGCGAACTGCTGCGGCATCGACGCCGAGCCCGTCCTCGTCCCCGTACGGCTCCAGATCCTCCGGTGCGACAAGGACATCGGGAATCCACCCTCGGCGCCGGAAGATGACGTTGGTGTCCTGGTATGCCGCGTACTCGCCTTCCCCCAGATAGCGCACCAGCGCGTTGCGCAGACGGTTGGCGATGCGGGCATGGGACAGACGGCCGGTGGGCGACACCTCGATGGCTCCCTCGATGATCTCAGCGTGGTAGCCCTCGGGGAGTTCCATGGCCTTCCATGCGTGCCACACGACCTCGTCGAGGTCAGGGCCGTTCGCGGACAGGGGCTCGGTCCAGATCTCCGTCATGGTCTCGGGCCTCTCGTGCGCAAGAGCGGTCATGGTGGCGTCACCTCCTCAAGTGTGGGCTGGCTGTGCTCGCGGCACAAGCAACGCGATCACGGTAGGTACGGCATTACGGCTGACCAGCGGAAATGCCTCGGGATCACCCGATCGGGCGAGGCCCATCGCTCCGGCCGGAGAGCCGAGCAGGTCACCGACCGGGCGCAGCACCCTCTCGTCCCGCCCGGCCGGCCCCGGGCCGCACCGCAGCCTTCCGCGCCCGGATCGGCCCACCGGTCGTCCGAACCGGGCAACCTTCCCCCACCTCGCGGCGACTCCAGGTCAACCCCCGTACAGGGAACGACCGAACAGGAGGCGCCCCCCATGGCCACCCCCCATTCCAGGCCCCGCCACCGCAGACGCCGCACCACTCTCGCCCTCGGCATCCCGGTCGCGCTGACCGCCGCCACCGCACTCGCCTACGGAGTCACCGGCACCCAGCAGCAGGCCTCGGCCGCGACTCCCGCCGCCCCCGTCCGGGCCGCCGCCACCACCCTCACCGTCGCCCAGGACGGCACCGGCCAGTACCGGACGGTCCAGGCCGCGGTGAACGCCGTCCCCGCGAACAACCCCTCCCGCGTGGTGATCAGCGTCAAGCCGGGCACGTACCGCGAGCTGGTCAAGGTGCCGTCCAACAAGCCGCACGTCACCATCCAGGGCACCGGTGGCAGCCGGAAGGATACGGTGATCGTCTACAACAACGCGTCGGGCACGCAGAAGCCCGACGGTTCGGGGCCGTACGGCACCGGGGGCAGCGCCACCGTCGCCGTCGAGGCCGACGACTTCCAGGCCCGCAACCTGACCGTCTCCAACGACTTCGACGAGGCCGCGCACCAGAACATCGCCCAGCAGGCCGTCGCCCTGCGCACCGCCTCCGACAAGGTGTTCCTCGACAATGTGATCGTCAGCGGCGACCAGGACACCCTGCTGGTGGACACCGCGGCGAAGGAGAGGCTCGGCCGCGTCTACATGAGCAACTCCTACGTGATCGGCAACGTCGACTTCATCTTCGGCCGCGCGACCGCCGTGATCGACAAGTCCGTCATCACACTGAAGAAGCGCTACAACGGCACCTCGGCCGGCTACGTCACGGCACCCAGCACGGCCGCCGGCCGTAAGGGCATCCTGATCGCCAACTCCACGGTGAGCGGGGACGTGTCCGACCGGAGCTTCTACCTCGGCCGCCCCTGGCACGCGGGCGGCGACGCCAGCCTCGACCCGCAGACCACGGTCCGCAACACGGCCCTGAGCGCCGCGATCAGGACCGCCCCGTGGACCGACATGAGCGGCTTCTCCTGGAAGGACGACCGCTTCGCCGAGTACAGGAACACCGGCGCGGGCTCCGGCGCCGCGAGCAGCGACCGCCCCCAACTGACCGACGCCCAGGCCGCGGACCAGGAGGTCGCGGACTGGCTGGCGGGCTGGACGCCGACCGCCTCCTGAGACACCGCTTCCGCACCTCACCGGCCCCCGCCCGAGATCCCGAACAGCCGTCCGGAAAGGAGCGGCGGGCGGGGACCACGGCCGCACACCCGGGCGCCCGGGCGGCGCTCCACCTGCGGTGCGGCCGCTGATCGTCGGGCCCCGCGCGGCCGCACCGGAACACGCGCCGATCGGCGCCACCCGGCCGGAGCGCGGGCGCCCGTACCCTCGTACGCATGACCAGCGACGACACGGCACGGCCCGCCCGCACCCGTTCCATCGAGACCTACTCCGCGCTCTCCCCGGACCAGGCCGAGGCAGTGCTGGGCCTGCTCGCCGAGGCCGCCCGGACCGACGGACAGCAGCCGGTGTCCGAGCAGGGGCGCCTGCGACTGGCGGGCGGTGCCCGAGAAGGCATCTCCCACCTGCTGCTGCTCGTCGGCGGCGAACTCGTCGGCTACGCCCAACTGGAGGACACCGACCCGGTGGAGGCACCGGCCGCCGAACTGGTCGTCCACCCCTCGCACCGCGGCCACGGGCACGGCCGGGCGCTGGGGTCGGCCCTGCTGGCCGCCTCGGGCAAACGGCTGCGGGTGTGGGCGCACGGCGGGCACTCCGCCGCCCGCCATCTGGCCCAGGTGCTCGGGCTCACCCTCTTCCGCGAACTGCGGCAGATGCGGCGGCCGTTGGCCGGCCTGGACCTGCCCGACCCTGTGCTGCCCGAGGGCGTGACCGTACGCGCCTTCGTACCCGGCGCCGACGACGCGGCCTGGCTGGCCGTCAACGCCGCCGCCTTCGCCCACCACCCCGAGCAGGGCTCCCTGACCCAGCGCGACCTCGACGACCGCAAGGCCCAGCCGTGGTTCGACCCGGCGGGCTTCTTCCTCGCCGAGCGCGGGGGCGAACTCGTGGGCTTCCACTGGACGAAGGTCCATGAGGAGATGGGGGTCCCCCCGGTCGAGCGAAGCCGAGACTGGGGGAGGTTGGGCGAGGTGTACGTCCTCGGTGTGGCCCCCGGCAACCAGGGCGGCGGCCTCGGCAAGGCGCTCACCACCCTCGGCCTGCGCCATCTGGCGGCACAGGGGCTGCCGGCGGTGATGCTGTACGTCGACGCGGACAACAAGGCGGCGGTGGCGGTGTACGAGCGGCTGGGGTTCACGACGTACGAGACGGACCTGATGTACCGGACCGAGTCCTGAGGCTCCATAAGGGACATTGACCACCAGAAGGGGCGGCGATCTTGACGTCGCCCCTTCTTTGTACCACCCTTTCACTACTCAATTAGTGAAAGGGTGGTTGACCCAGTGGTCGAGTACCGCATCGACCGGCACAGCGGCGTGGCCACCTACGTCCAGATCGTCCAGCAGACGAAACAGGCCCTGCGCCTGGGGCTGCTGCGGCCGGGAGACAGGCTGCCCACGGCCCGGGAGGTCGTCGAGGCCACGGCGATCAACCCGAACACCGTCCTGAAGGCGTACCGCGAGCTGGAACGCGAGGGACTGGTGGAGGCCCGTCGGGGGCTCGGCACCTTCGTACGGCGCTCCCTCGGCGCCACCCCCGTCGACTCCCCCCTGCGCACCGAACTGGAGGAGTGGGCGGCCCGCGCCCGCGCCGCCGGGCTGGAGCGTGACGACGTGGCCGCACTCTTCACCGCCGTACTCGACAAGCACTTCCAGGGAGACCCGTCATGACCAACACGGCACTGGGGGCCGACGCGCTGGGCAAGCGCTTCGGCCGGCGCGGGAGCTGGGCGCTGCACGACTGCACCTTCGCCCTGCCCGCAGGGCGCGTGTGTGCCGTCGTCGGGCCCAACGGCGCGGGCAAGTCCACGCTCCTCGCCCTGGCCGCCGGACTGCTCGTCCCCACCGAGGGCACGATCACCGTCCTCGGGACTCACCCGGCCCGGGCACGCACACGCGTCGCCCACGTCGCCCAGAACAAGCCGCTCCACCCGCAGCTCACGGTCGCCGAGACGCTCCGCATGGGCGCCGAACTCAACCCGGAGCGGTGGGACGCGGCCGTCGCCGAGCGGACGACCGCGGCCGGCGACCTCGATCCGAAGGCGAAGATCCGCTCCCTGTCCGGCGGCCAGCGCACCCGCGTCGCACTCGCCCTGGCCCTCGGCAAACAGCCCGAGCTGTTGCTCCTCGACGAGCCGATGGCCGACCTCGACCCGCTGGCCCGGCACGAGCTGATGGGCGTGCTGATGGCGCAGGCGGCCCGGTACGGCACCACGATCGTGATGTCCTCGCACGTGGTGGCCGAGCTGGAGGAGTCCTGCGACCACCTGCTGCTGGTGGGCGGCGGCCGGATCCGGCTGGCCGGGGAGATCGACGACGTACTGGCCGCACACACGCGGGTCAGCGCCGCCGCCGACACCGCCGACCTCGCCCCGCACACCGTCGTCGAGTCCCGGGTCACCGGCCGCCAGGTCAACGCCCTCATCCGGCCGGCCGGCCCGCTGCCCGCCGACTGGCGCACCAGCACCCCCTCCCTGGAGGAGCTGGTCCTCGCCCACCTGCGCAGTCCCGACGCCCCGGCCCTCACCACCGCCGCGGCGACGAACGAGGAGGCCGCCCTGTGAGTGTCATGAACGCATCCAGCACGGCCGCGGTCCGCCCGACCCGCTGGCTGCTGCGCCTGCACCGCCCCGCGCTGCTCGTCTGGGCGGCCCTCGTGGTCCTCGTGAGCGTCCTGCTGCTGTGGCTCGCCGGGCCGCTCACCGACGCGGCGGCGGAGGGCTGGCGGCAGTGGAAGAGCTCCTGCGAGCGATCACCGCGGTGCACCTACGACCAGAAGCCGATCCTGCTCTTCAACGACACGTACACCTACCTCACCCTCGCCCTGGCCGCGCTGCCGTTCCTGGTGGCCGCCTGGGCGGGCGCCGCGCTCGTCGGACGCGAGATGGAGTCCGGCACCGCACAGCTCAGCTGGACGCAGGGGATCACCCCGGCCCGCTGGCTGACAGCCAAGCTGGCCGTGCCCGCCGCCGCGGTCACCGCGGGAACGAGCCTGCTGGTGCTCCTGCACCACCGGGCCTGGTCGACGGCCGACGGCCGCGTCGGCAGCATCGACACCTGGCACATGATGTCGGCCTTCCTCACGAACGGCCCCACCACCGTCGCCATCGCCCTGACCGGCCTGGCCGTCGGCGCCCTCACGGGTCTGGTCCTGCGCCGCACCCTGCCCGCGCTGGTCGGCGCCCTCGTCCTCACCGCGGGCGTCACGGGCCTGGCCTGGCGGCTCATGCCGCACCTGTGGCCCGCCGTCACGCGCGTGACCGGCTTCAAGGAGGGTTACGGCGATCTCTACAACGGCCTGGAGGTCGACACGGGCCTGGTCACCGCCACCGGCGGGCACATCCCCGAGCCCGCCTGCTCCGCTCACACGTCCGAGGGGTGTCGGCGGCTGTACGAGAAGCTCGGCGGGGTCGGCTACTACAACACCTACCACCCCTACTCGCACTTCTGGCCCCTGCAGCTGACCACCACGGCCCTGGTGCTGGCCTTCGCCGCCCTGTTCACCGTGGCCGCGTTCCTCGTCCTCAGACGGCTCACCGGACCACTGCGGCTCACCGGGCCACTGCGGACCACTGGGACCCGGCCGGCCGCCGGCCCGATCACCGAGGGGGCCGCCGGATGAGTTCCGCCGTACTCACGGGCCTGCCCCGCACGGTGCTGCGCCTGCACCGCTGGGCCCTGCTCGCCTGGACCGCGTTCGTCGTGGGCATGGCCGGCTGGCTGGTCTGGCTGACCGAGGTGACCGCCGTCGACGTCCGCCGGGCGGAACGGGCCTGCGCCCACCTCGACGTGTGCGCCGACCCCTTGGCCTCCCTCGCCTACAGCAAACCGTTCGCCTGGATCGGCGTGCTCCTCTGCTACAGCTTCCTGGCCGTCGCGGCCTTCGCGGGCGGCTCGCTGGTCGGACGCGAGATGGAGTCCGGCACCGCCGAGCTCGCCTGGACGCAGGGCGTCACCCCGGCCCGCTGGCTGACCGGCAAGCTCGCGCTGCCCGCGCTCGCGGTGGTGGCCGGGGGCGCGGTGCTGGTGCCCGTGTACCGCTGGGGCTGGAATGCCGACGGGGACCTGACCGGCGACGACTGGACCTCCCCCCTGACCTTCGTGGACCGGGGCCCGCTCATGGTGGCCTACGGCCTGTGCGCCCTCGCGGTCGGCGCGCTCGCCGCGGTGCTGCTGCGCCGCACCCTGGCCGCCCTCGGCACCGCCTTCGCCGTCATGTGGCTGCTCCAGTTCCTGCTGGAGCGCTACCGCACCGGCCTGTGGCCGGCCGTGAGCCGCACGTCACCGCAGCGGTTGACGCCGCCCGGTGGTGTCTGGGAGGTGAACCGGGGCCGCAACGCCGACGGTTACTTCGCCGTCTACCACCCCGAGTCCCATTACTGGCCCCTCCACCTGGTGGAGACCGGCATCGTCCTCGCCCTGGCGGCCGCCGCGACCACGGCGGCCCACACGGTGCTGCGCCGGCGCACCGCCTGAGCCGGGCCACCGCGGACCGGCGGGCCCGTACGTCCTTCCACGGGGGGAACGACGTACGGGCCCGTCACCTTCACCGCCCTCCCGCCGGCACGGACCCTCCGGAGCCGCCCCCCGATATCCCTAACGTCATGTCTCCGTAACCATCGATTCAGACGACCTTGCGACGCTCGGCCAATGAAGCCCGCCGTGCCAGAGCCTTCGCCGCCCCCCGGGGTGCCCGCGGGGAACGGGGCCGTGACGCTCCCACCCGCACGTTCCGACGCGCCTGTATCGCTCGTGACGCGGAACAATGGGGTCATGAGCCAGCCAGACACCCAGGCACAGGTCCAGCACGCGCAGCCCTCCGTGGGCTCCATCGCCGCGCACCGCCCGCACACCGTGGCCGCCGTGGTCTCCGACCTGGAACCCGACATCGATGCCGATCTCGACGCGTACGAGGAATCGCAGGTCGACGGGGTACAGCTGCCGCAGGGTCGTTTCCTCGACCGGGAGCGCAGCTGGCTCGCGTTCAACGAGCGGGTCCTGGAGCTCGCCGAGGACCCCGACACGCCCCTGCTCGAGCGGGCGAACTTCCTGGCGATCTTCGCCAGCAACCTGGACGAGTTCTTCATGGTCCGGGTGGCCGGCCTGAAGCGCCGCATCGCGACGGGCGTCGCCACCCGCTCCGCCTCCGGTCTCCAGCCCCGCGAGGTCCTGGAGATGATCTGGGCCCGCTCCCGCGAGCTCATGGCCCGGCACGCCGCCTGCTACCACGAGGACGTCGCCCCCGCCCTCGCGGAGGAGGGCATCCACCTGGTGCGCTGGGGCGAGCTGACCGAGAAGGAGCAGGCACGCCTCTTCACGCTCTTCCGGCACCAGATCTTCCCGGTCCTCACCCCCCTGGCGGTCGACCCGGCGCACCCCTTCCCGTACATCTCCGGACTGTCCCTGAACCTGGCCGTCCGGGTACGCAACCCCGTCACCGGCACCCCCCACTTCGCGCGCGTCAAGGTGCCGCCGCTGCTCTCCCGCTTCCTGGAGTGCTCCCCGGGCCGGTACGTCCCCCTCGAGGACGTCATCGCCGCCCACCTGGAGGAGCTGTTCCCGGGCATGGAGGTGCTGGAGCACCACACCTTCCGGGTCACCCGCAACGAGGACCTGGAGGTCGAGGAGGACGACGCCGAGAACCTGCTCCAGGCTCTGGAGAAGGAGCTCATGCGGCGCCGCTTCGGACCGCCGGTGCGCCTGGAGGTCGAGGAGAACATCGACCGCGAGGTCCTCGACCTGCTCGTGCGCGAGCTGAAGATCACCGAGGCCGAGGTGTACCCGCTGCCCGGCCCCCTGGACCTCACCGGCCTCTTCCGCATCGCCGGACTCGACCGGCCCGAGCTGAAGTACCGTAAGTTCGTCGCGGGCACCCACCGGGACCTGGCGGAGGTGGAGTCCGCCTCGCCGCCGGACATCTTCGCGGCGCTGCGCAGCCGTGACGTGCTGCTGCACCACCCGTACGACAGCTTCTCCACCTCCGTGCAGGCCTTCCTGGAGCAGGCGGCGGCCGACCCGGACGTCCTCGCCATCAAGCAGACCCTGTACCGCACCTCCGGCGACTCCCCGATCGTCGACGCGCTCATCGACGCCGCCGAGTCCGGCAAGCAGGTCCTCGTCCTGGTCGAGATCAAGGCCCGCTTCGACGAGCACGCCAACATCAAGTGGGCGCGCAAACTGGAGGAGGCCGGCTGCCACGTCGTCTACGGCCTCGTCGGCCTGAAGACCCACTGCAAGCTGTCCCTGGTGGTGCGCCAGGAGGGCGACACCCTCCGGCGCTACAGCCACGTGGGCACCGGCAACTACCACCCGAAGACGGCCCGCCTGTACGAGGACCTGGGCCTGCTCACCGCCGACCCGCAGGTCGGCGCGGACCTGTCCGACCTGTTCAACCGCCTCTCCGGCTACTCGCGCCGGGAGACCTACCGCCGTCTGCTGGTGGCCCCGAAGTCCCTGCGTGACGGCCTGGTCGCGCGGATCAACAAGGAGGTCCTGCACCACCGTGCCGGACGCCCCGCGTTCGTCCGCATCAAGGTCAACTCGATGGTCGACGAGGCGATCATCGACGCCTGCTACCGCGCGTCCCAGGCGGGCGTGCCGGTCGACGTGTGGGTGCGCGGCATCTGCGCCGTGCGCCCCGGCGTCCCCGGCCTGTCGGAGAACATCCGCGTCCGCTCCATCCTCGGCCGCTTCCTCGAGCACTCCCGCGTCTTCGTCTTCGGCAACGGCGGCGAACCGGAGGTGTGGTTCGGCAGCGCCGACATGATGCACCGCAATCTCGACCGCCGGATAGAGGCCCTGGTCCGGGTCACCGACCCGGCCCACCGGGCCGCCCTCAACCGGCTGCTCGACACCGGCATGTCCGACACCACGGCCTCCTGGCACCTGGGCCCGGACGGCGAGTGGACGCGACACGCGGTCGACGGGGACGGCCAGCCCCTGCGCAACGTCCAGGAGATGCTCATAGACGCCCGGAGGCGCCGGCGTGGCACAGCAACACCTTGACCCGACGGACCCGACGGCCGGGGTGACGACCGGGGACGCCCTCGCGGGCTACCTGCGCGCCCAGGCCACGGAGTTCCTCCGCGCACTGCGACTGCACCGGGAGACCGGTGACGGGGGCCACCCCGCCCGCGCGAGGACGAAGGCGGGGGAGGCCGGCGGCGCGGAGGGGTCCGTCGACGCGGCGCGCGCCCTGCGCCGCTCGGCCCGCCGCATCAGCGGCAGCCTGCACACCTTCCGCCCCCTGCTCGACACCGCCTGGTCGGAGGAGATCCGGCCGGAACTGGCCTGGCTGTCGGGAACCTTGGGGCTGGAGCACGCCTACGAGGCCCGGCTGGAGCGGCTGTTGCTGGCGCTGCACCGGCTGTCGGGGGCCACGGCGGTACCCGCCCAGCCCGTCGGCGCGGCGGTGGGCGGCCGCACCGACGGGATGGCGCCCGACCGACTGCCGGTGGAACGCGGCAATCTGACCGTGGGTGCGGCGAAGGCGGGCGCGCTGCTCGACCGCCAGCTCACCCTCGCCCGGACCCGCGCCCACTCCACCGCCCTCCAGGCGCTCGGCTCCTCCCGCTTCCACGCCGTCGCCGACAAGGTCGCCTTACTGGCCAGTGAGGTCCCCCTGACCGCTGCCGCCGCGACCACCGACCTGCGCCCGCTGGCCGCCGCCGCGGAGGAACGTCTCACCGACGCGATCTCCGCACTCCCCCTGGTCATCGCCGGCCACCCGTACAACTCGGAGGCCCTCGTCCACGGCCTGTCCCCGGACCCGTCCCTCCACCCCCAGGACGGCCCGTGGCACCAGGTCCGCCTGCTGCTGCGCCTGCACCGCTACGCCCGCGAGGTGCTGCACGGCCCGGGCACCCCCGTCGACATGCGGCTGCTGACGGCCGGCCAGTCCCTCAACCGGCACCGGGACGCCTCGGAGGCCTCCGCGGCGGCGGCGCAGGCGGCCCGCACCCCGCGCATCGCCCCGGCGACGGCGTACGCCCTCGGTGTGCTCCACGCCGACCAGCGCCACGAGGTCGAGGCGGCGCGGTTCGCGTTCCAGCAGTGCTGGCAGAAGCGGACGGCCACCACCCCCTGACCCCCTTCGCGTTCCGAGACGAGGCGGTGAAGCACCGGTGACGACCCCGAGGGACACCCCCGTGCAGGCAGCGGGCTGCGTACTGTGGCGCCGCTCACCGGTGGACGGCCGGCTGGAGGTCTGCCTCGTCCACCGGCCGAAGTACGACGACTGGTCCCACCCCAAGGGCAAGCTCAAGCGCGGCGAGGAGGCACTGGCGGGCGCCGTGCGGGAGGTGGCGGAGGAGACCGGGTACACCGCCGAGCCCGGCGCCGGGCTGTCCACGGTGTGCTACTCGACGGGCGGCCGGGCCAAGGAGGTCCGCTACTGGGCGGCCGAGGCCGTCGCCGGCGGCTTCACCCCGAACGACGAGGTGGACCGCATCCTCTGGCTGACCCCCGCCGCCGCCCGTGACCGCCTCACCCAGCCACGGGACCGGGACCTCGTCGACGAGTTGGTCTGCCACTCCCCCGTGTGACCCGGGCGCCCGTCAGCAGCCCGTGTGCCCCTCCGCGTCCGCCCTCGCCTGACTGCGGGCCCGGCGGGCGGGACCGCGCCAGCCGCAGGAACAGCGGGCCACGCAGAACCGGCCCTGTTCGGTCGTCGTCGTGAGATGGTCCTGCCCCTGTCGGCTCCGCTCGGAGCCGTCCTGCTGTGCCACTCCGACAACGTTACCCACGCCGCGGTAAACGACTCGTCAGGTGCCTGCCGAGCTCTGCCCCCACACGCCGGACGCACGCGTGACGGCCGCCCCCTACTCGTCGTTAACCGGGTCGACAGGGGGCGTGTGAGGGACGTACCGGCTGGGGGTAGGCAGGCTATGGATCGGCGGCAGCACAGGCGGGCGGGCGGGACGGCCGGCATGGTGGGATTCGCGGTGGGGATCACCGCCGGTCTCGGCCTCGGCACCACGGGCTGTTCCTTCAGCGGGGCCGCCGCCGAGGACGCGCGCGGCGCGGGCGACCCGGTCACCGCACTGCACCGCGCCGCCGGAACCCTGCGCGAGGCGGGCAGCTCCCAGGCCGTCACGTCGATGGAGATGGCCACCGGCGGCACCCGCGTCACCATCCGCGGCAAGGGCGTCTACGACTACCGCAGACAGCTCGGCAGGCTGACCGTGCAACTCCCGCAGGACCCCGCGGGGAAGGCCGAGCACCGTCCGATCACGGAACTCCTCGCCCCCGGCGCCCTGTTCATGAAGAACCGCGGCGCCGGAGTACCCCCGGACAAATGGGTCCGGGTGGACATCGCGACCCTCTCCGACGGCAACCTGGTCACGGGCGGGGCGACCGATCCGTACGCCGCCGCGGAGCTGCTGCGCGGCACACGGACGGCGAGGTACGTGGGGCGGAGCGAACTCGACGGCATCGGGGTGCGGCACTTCCGCGGCACCGCCGACCTGGCCCGGGCGGCACGCAGCGCCTCGGCGGGCAACCGGGAGGCACTGGCGGCGGCGGCGAAAGGGTTCGCCACCGCCGAGGTCCCGTTCGACGCCTATCTGGACGACGAGGGCCGCATCCGCAAGATCCGGCAGAGCTTCTCGTTCGTCAACGGCCGGCAGAAGGGTACGGTGGCCGTGGCCTCGACCACACTGCTGTACGACTTCGGGACCCCGGCGGACGTCCGGCTGCCGCCCTCGAAGGACATCTACGCGGGGCGGATCGCCGAAAACCAGCCATCCGAGGAACGGAACAGCGGACGGTAGCACTAGTCAGAGCGGCTGGCCGCGAACTAGCCCGTCCGTGCCATGCGCGGTGTGTTGGGCCCTGCCTACTCTAGGAAGCCGGTAACGGCAGAGAAGAGGTGACGCACGTGGCTCCGGTCGGCGGTACGGCAGTTCAGGACCACGTGGCCCTCGCCGAGATCGAACTGTGCGGAGAGCTGATCATCGCGGCGTCGGCCGCCGAGGAACGGCTCAGCCTGGAGAGCATCGACGAAGTGCTGCGCGTGGCCGAGGAAAGGACCCCGGCCCACGGCTGACCTGCGGGGATCGTCCCTCAGGTACGCAGCAGACGGCCGATCGCCCGCGTGGCCTCCTCCACCTTCGCGTCGATCTCCGAGCCGCCCTTGACGGCCGCGTCCGCGACGCAGTGGCGCAGGTGCTCCTCCAGCAGTTGGAGGGCGAAGGACTGCAGGGCCTTGGTGGAGGCGGAGACCTGCGTGAGTATGTCGATGCAGTAGGTGTCCTCGTCGACCATGCGCTGCAGGCCGCGGATCTGGCCCTCGATCCGGCGCAGCCGCTTGAGGTGCTCGTCCTTCTGCTTGTGGTATCCGTGAGTGGTGCCGCCACCCGTCTCGGAGGGCGCCGTGGCACCGGCCTCGGTCGTCGTCATCGCGCCCCTCCAGTCGTAGCAGAGCTCCGGACACATACCCCTGGTGGGTATATGGTAACCAACTTCCGTGGGTAGAGGGGTCTTGGTACGCCCCCCTGATGATCGGTTTGACCGATGGGTGACACTGGGGGACGGCCCATTAGCCGTGGCCGGATGATGCGCCTAGCATCACCCTGACCGAAACCGAAGCACCCCGAGGACCCCAAGTGCGCTTTCGTCTGACCCCCAGGGAGACGAGCTTCTACGACATGTTCGCCGCCTCCGCGGACAACATCGTCACCGGCTCGAAACTCCTGATGGAACTGCTCGGGGCGGACGCATCCGCCCGGGCCGAGATCGCAGAGCGTATGCGGGCCGCGGAACATGCAGGTGACGACGCCACGCACGCGATCTTCCACCAGTTGAACTCCTCGTTCATCACGCCGTTCGACCGCGAGGACATCTACTCCCTCGCCTCGTCCCTCGACGACATCATGGACTTCATGGAGGAGGCCGTCGACCTGGTCGTCCTCTACAACGTCGAAGAACTGCCAAAGGGTGTCGAGCAGCAGATCGAGGTCCTGGCACGAGCGGCGGAGCTGACGGCGGAGGCGATGCCGAGCCTGCGCACCATGGACAACCTCACCGAGTACTGGATCGAGGTCAACCGCCTCGAGAACCAGGCGGACCAGATCCACAGAAAGCTTCTCGCACACCTCTTCAACGGCAAGTACGACGCGATCGAGGTGCTGAAGCTCAAGCAGATCGTGGATGTGCTGGAGGAGGCGGCGGACGCGTTCGAGCACGTGGCGAACACGGTGGAGACCATCGCCGTCAAGGAGTCCTGACCCGTCCATGGACACCTTCGCGCTTCTCGTGACCATCCTGGTCGCGCTCCTCTTCACGTACACGAACGGATTCCACGACTCGGCGAACGCCATCGCGACGTCGGTGTCGACCCGGGCCCTGACCCCGCGGGCGGCTCTCGCCATGGCCGCGGTGATGAACCTGGCCGGCGCCTTCCTGGGCTCCGGGGTCGCCAAGACCGTCAGTGAGGGCCTGATCGAGACGCCCACCGGCTCCTCGGGCATGGCCATCCTCTTCGCGGCGCTGGTCGGCGCGATCGTCTGGAACCTGGTCACCTGGTACTTCGGCCTGCCCTCGTCGTCCTCGCACGCCCTGTTCGGCGGCATGGTCGGCGCGGCACTCGCGGGCGGCACGGCGGTCCACTGGAACGGCGTGCTTGACAAGATCATCACGCCGATGTTCCTGTCCCCGGTGGTGGGCCTGATCGTCGGTTACCTGGTGATGACCGTGATCCTCTGGCTGTTCCGCCGCTCGAACCCCCACAAGGCGAAGCGCGGCTTCCGTATAGCGCAGACGGTGTCGGCGGCCGGCATGGCCCTCGGCCACGGCCTCCAGGACGCCCAGAAGACCATGGGTGTCGTCGTACTGGCCCTGGTCATCGCCGGACACCAGTCCTTCGCGGACCCCATTCCGGTGTGGGTGAAGCTCGTCTGCGCGGTGATGCTCTCCCTCGGCACCTACGCCGGCGGCTGGCGCATCATGCGCACGCTCGGCCGGAAGATCATCGAACTCGACCCGCCGCAGGGCTTCGCCGCGGAGACCACCGGCGCGTCGATCATGTTCGTCACCGCGTTCCTCTTCAAGGCGCCGATCTCCACGACCCATGTGATCACCTCCGCGATCATGGGTGTGGGCGCCACCAAGCGCGTCAACGCCGTCCGCTGGGGCGTCGCCAAGAACATCGTCCTCGGCTGGTTCATCACCATGCCGGCAGCCGCACTGGTCGCCGCCGCGGCCTACGGGGTCGTGAACCTGGCGTTCCTGTAGGACGGGCCGGGGCCCTGGCCGTAGCTGGGACTCGCCCCAGACCCCGCCAGGGGCTGCGCCCCTGGACCCCGGCGTTTCCCACCCACCCACCCGTGACGGTCGGCTGAGAAGTCCCCCACCTGGGGCTCCGCCCCAGACCCCGGCGGGGACTCCGTCCCCTGCACCCCTGGCGGGGCTCCGCCCCATACCC
>NZ_JBSFIK010000061.1:0-41898 GCF_053597535.1 Streptomyces sp. NPDC001348
CCACCCGAGTACATCCAGTACGCGGGTGATGCTCCGCCTTGCGAGGCACCGCACCGGACGCCGCGAGCTTCCCGGCAAACCTTTCCGGTCGCAGCTCTAGAGGTCGACCTCCTGCATCAGCATGCCGACCTCAGTGTTGGACAGGCGGCGCAGCCAGCCGGACTTCTGGTCGCCCAGGGTGATGGGGCCGAAGGCGGTGCGGACCAGCTTGTCGACGGGGAAGCCGGCCTCGGCGAGCATGCGGCGGACGATGTGCTTGCGGCCCTCGTGGAGGGTGACCTCGACGAGGTAGTTCTTGCCGGTCTGCTCCACGACGCGGAAGTGGTCAGCGCGGGCGTAGCCGTCCTCGAGCTGGATGCCGTCCTTGAGGCGCTTGCCGAGGTCGCGCGGGATCGGGCCGACGATGTGCGCGAGGTAGGTCTTCTTCACGCCGTACTTGGGGTGGGTCAGCCGGTGCGCCAGCTCGCCGTGGTTGGTGAGCAGGATGACGCCCTCGGTCTCCGTGTCCAGGCGGCCCACGTGGAACAGGCGCGTCTCACGGTTGGTGACGTAGTCGCCGAGGCACTGGCGGCCCTCCGGGTCCTCCATGGTGGAGACCACGCCCGCGGGCTTGTTCAGGGAGAAGAACTGGTACGACTGCGTCGCCACCGTCAGGCCGTCGACCTTGACCTCGTCCTTCTCCGGGTCGACCCGCTTGCCCTGCTCGGTGACGATCTCGCCGTTCACCTCGACGCGGGCCTGGTCGATCAGCTCCTCGCAGGCGCGCCGGGAGCCGTAGCCCGCGCGGGCGAGGACCTTCTGCAGTCGCTCGCCCTCCTGTTCGGCGCCCGGGAAGGTCTTGGGAAGCTTGACGTCCTTCTTGCCCGCGTACCGCTCGCGGTTGCGCTCCTCCACCCGCGTCTCGTACTCACGCGAGCGCGAGGGGGCCGTACGGCCGCCCTGCTGGGGCTTCTTCGGGCCGCCCTTGGCGCCACCGCGTGCGGCGCCGCCCCGTCCGGACTTGGGGCCGTCCTGGGTGGCGCCGGGACCCACGTCGTAGCGGCGCTCCTCGGGGCGTGGCTTGCGGGGCCGGCCCTGCCCCTGCCGCTCGTCCCTGTTGTTCCCGGCGCCGCGGTAGTTACCGCGCCCGCCACCGCTCTTGCCGCTGCCGCTGCTTCGCATCAGAATTCCGTCGTCGTCGTGTTCGTCGTTGGACCGTCGTCCGGGTCCGGGGCGTCCGGATCGAACGACGGCACGGCTTCCTGGGTCTCGGCCTCGATCGCCTCCGCCTCCGGGAGGAAGGGCGCGAGCTCCGGGAGCTCGTCCAGGCCACGCAGGCCCATCCGCTCCAGGAAGTAGTTCGTCGTCCTGTACAGGATCGCACCTGTTTCGGGTTCCGTGCCCGCCTCCTCGACCAGACCGCGCTGCAGGAGGGTGCGCATCACACCGTCGCAGTTCACTCCGCGCACGGCCGAGACCCGGCTGCGGCTGACCGGCTGGCGGTAGGCGACCACCGCCAGGGTCTCCAGTGCGGCCTGGGTGAGGCGGGCCTGCTGGCCGTCCAGGACGAAGCCCTCGACGGCGGGCGCGTACTCGGGGCGGGAGTAGAAGCGCCAGCCGCCCGCGATCAGGCGCAGCTCGAAGCCGCGGCCCTGCACGGTGTACTCGTCGGCCAGCTCCCGGAGCGCGTCCGCGATCTGCCGCCGGGGCCGCTGGAGTATCTTCGCCAGGTGTTCCTCGGTCGCGGGCTCGTCCACGACCATGAGGACGGCCTCCAGGGCGGGCTTGAGCTCCAGGTCGGCGACCGTGCGCAGGCCCGTGGGGAGGTCGGTGGTCTCCTCGCTCACGTCTTCTTCTCCTCCTCGGGCTCCTCCGGGGGCCGGTCGAACTCGTCCGTGACCATCGGGGCGGCGTCCTGGTCCCCGCCGGTCCAGCGCACGATCAGCTCGCCGAGTGCGGACTCCTGCTCCAGGGCGACGGCCTTCTCCCGGTACAGCTCCAGCAGCGCGAGGAAGCGGGCGACGACGGTGAGCGTGTCGTCGGTGTCCTCGACGAGCGTGCGGAAGCTGGCCTCGCCGAGCTCCTTGAGCCGTCCCACCACGATGCCGGCCTGCTCCTGCACGGAGACCAGCGGCGCGTGGATGTGGTCGACGTACACCTGGGGCTTCGGCCTCGGTTGCATGGCCTTGACGGCCAGCCTGGCGAAGCCTTCCGCGCCGATGCTGATGACGACCTCGGGGAGGAGTTCGGCGTGGTGGGGTTCGAGTCCCACGGTACGGGGGTAGCGCCGGGCCTCTTCCTCCAGCCGCTGGTTGAAGATGTCGGCGATCTGCTTGTACGCCCTGTACTGCAGCAGCCGCGCGAACAGCAGGTCTCTTGCCTCGAGCAGCGCCAGGTCGGCCTCGTCCTCGACCTCGGCGGCGGGCAGCAGCCGGGCCGCCTTCAGATCCAGCAGCGTGGCCGCCACGACCAGGAACTCCGTCGTCTGGTCCAGGTCCCAGTCCGGCCCCATCGCCCGGATGTGCGCCATGAACTCGTCGGTGACCTTGGAGAGGGCGACCTCGGTGACGTCCAGTTTGTGCTTCGAGATCAACTGCAGCAACAGGTCGAAAGGCCCCTCGAAGTTGGCCAGGCGAACCTTGAAGACGCCGTCCGCCGCCGGTTCGGCCCCGGCGGCGGACGCGGGTCCGGGCTGCGCCCCGACCGTGCCTCCGGAATCCGCTCCCGCCCCCGCGGGGAGCGTGGGCCCAGCATCCGCGTCACCTGCCGGAGCCACCAGTTCCGCGCACGGGCCCGCCTCAAGCTCCAACCCGGCATGCCGCGAACCCGCGACCGGCACCGACTCCGCACCGGCAGCCTTCGACTCCGCGGCCGCGCCACGCTCGGAACCCGACTCGGGCTCCGACCGGGACCCGCTGTCAGCGTCGCCTACCGGAACCGCCGGTTCCACGCCCGGGCCCGCCTCAAGCTCCAACCCGGCATGCCGCGAACCCGCGACCGGCACCGACTCCGCACCGGCTGTGTTCGGATCCGCGGGCGCGTCACGCTCGGGGCCCGCGTCAGGGCCCGGCTCGACGCGCGGAGCGCCCGGTCCGCGTCCGAGTGCACGCCTGCGGCCGGCGCGTGCGCCGGGGGCGGGGACGTCGTTCGAGGTCATGGCCGTCGCAGGCTATCGTTTCCGGCCCGCGGAGCCGACCACCACCCACCGGCAGCGCCGCGACCCGTGGAAGCCCGCATCACCACCGCGGCGCGACGCCCGCGTCCAAGGAGCAGTCTCCCCACGGGAGTCGGCCCAACGGCCCTCGCCGCCCAGGCGATCACCACACCGGGAACTCGTCCGGGCCACTCCGAAGCCTCCACGGCGGCCCGCCATGGCCACCCCGGTCCGGTTCTCCGGCGTTCGGCCCCGCGGCCCCGCGGCCCAGCGGAACGCGGCCTAGCGGCCCCGCAACCGCCGTACCAGGATGCTGGCCTCGCCCCGGGACTCGAGGTCGGCCAGCACCACGGCCACCGCCTCGCGGACGATGCGGCCGCGGTCCACCGCCAGCCCGTGCTCGCCGCGGAGCACCAGGCGGGCGTGCTCCAGGTCCATCAGCTCCTCGGCGGAGACGTACACCGTGATCTTCTCGTCGTGCCGTTCGCGCCCGCTGGGCCGCCGTGCCGCGGCGCGGCCCCGCTTGCGCGGCTGCGCGGCGGCGGCAGAACCTTCCTGCGCCGCCGACCGGGCGCGCGCGGAGCGTTCGCGGGACTCGCCGGCCTCGGCCGGTTCCGTCTCGACCGCCGCCACGTGCTCCGCACCGTCGCCGTCACCGCTCTGCACGGGGACGGCCTGCGGCGCGTCCTCCGCCGCGGCGGCCGGGTCGCTCTCCCCGGCGGGAGCCGGCACCCGGGCCTCGCCACCGCCCGCCTGGCGCCGGGGAGTGGAAGCCTGCAGCCCCATCCCCCCTGTCGTACGGAACAGTTCGTCGGCCCCGGGCAGACTCACTCGGCGTGACACCGGGCGAGCACCTCCCTGGCGAGCTGGCGGTAGGCGGCGGCACCGACGGAGTTGGAGGCGTACGTGGTGATCGGCTCACCGGCGACCGTGGTCTCCGGGAAGCGGACCGTGCGGCCGATGACCGTGTGGTAGACGTGGTCGTCGAACGCCTCGACCACACGGGCCAGCACCTCACGGCTGTGGACCGTGCGCGAGTCGTACATGGTGGCGAGGATCCCGTCGAGCTCCAGCTCCGGGTTGAGCCGTTCCTGGACCTTCTCGATGGTCTCGGTCAGCAGGGCGACACCGCGGAGGGCGAAGAACTCGCACTCCAGGGGGACGATCACCTTGTGCGCGGCCGTCAGCGCGTTGACGGTGAGCAGGCCGAGCGAGGGCTGACAGTCGATCACGATGTAGTCGTAGTCGGGCAGCAGCGGCTTCAGCGCCCGCTGCAGCGTCGACTCGCGCGCGACCTCGGAGACCAGCTGGACCTCGGCGGCGGACAGGTCGATGTTGCTGGGCAGCAGGTCCATGTTGGGGACCGCCGTCTTCAGGAGCACCTCGTCCGCGGACATGCCCCGCTCCATGAGCAGGTTGTAGACGGTGAGGTCGAGCTCCATCGGGTTGACGCCGAGACCGACCGACAGCGCGCCCTGTGGGTCGAAGTCGACGAGCAGCACCCGCCGGCCGTACTCCGCGAGCGCGGCGCCCAGGTTGATGGTCGACGTCGTCTTGCCGACGCCGCCCTTCTGGTTGCACATCGCGATGATCTTCGCGGGGCCGTGGTCGGTCAGCGGGCCCGGGATCGGGAAGTACGGCAGCGGGCGTCCGGTCGGGCCGACGCGCTCACGGCGCTGTCTGGCCGCGTCGGGCGCGAGCGTGGCCGCGTACTCCGGATCGGGCTCGTACTCGGCGTCGGGGTCGTAGAAGTGCCCCTCGGGCAGTTCGTCGTAGTCGGCGAAGTGGTTGCGGGGCGCGCCACTTCCGTCGCCGGCCATGGCGTTCACGTGATGGCCATCCATGCTCTGGTGTGCTGACAGAGCCGTGTTCGGGCTGCTCTGGCTCTGGTGGGCTGCGAAGGTTCGGACAGCGACGGAGCCGACAGCCTCGAGCCCCGTGGAGCCCTGGCCCCGCGCAGGCATTCCTGGTTGACCACCCCCGGGAGAAAATGTCGACTCATTCACAAGTCGTCTTACCTCCTTGGTGACCAGGAAACTTCTAGACAGGTCAGCGTGGCACCATGCCGACGGTTGGCGACTCTATGGCGTGTCGGCGGTCCGCAGCAACACAATCCGCCGGACCCGGCAGGATGTGTCGGCAATGAAACATCCCGCTGTCAAGGGCGTACGGCCGTCGCACGGCAGGTTTCACCGGTGTGCGAATCGGTCGAAGGGTTACGTTCGAGGCGAGTTGACCGCAAGCCACGTGACCATACACACATCCGGCCGGACCTCGTCGTTTTCAAGGTCCGGCCGGGTGTGCCGCGTTGACGACCACTGTTGACGTATCGCCTTTTGACGGTTGGCGACTTGGCGACCGGCCGGCTCAGCCGATCAGCGTCTCGAGGTCCACGTGCTCCAGGCCGTGCGCCTCGGCGACCTCCCGGTAGACGACCTTGCCCTCATGGGTGTTGAGGCCCTTGGCCAGCGCGGCGTCGCGGCGCAGCGCCTCCACCCAGCCCTTGTCCGCCAGTTCCACGATGTACGGCAGCGTGGCGTTGGTCAGCGCGTAGGTGGAGGTGTTGGGCACCGCGCCCGGCATGTTGGCGACGCAGTAGAAGACCGAGTTGTGGACCCGGAAGGTCGGCTCGGCGTGCGTGGTCGGACGGGAGTCCTCGAAGCAGCCGCCCTGGTCGATCGCGATGTCGACAAGGACACTTCCGGGCTTCATCCGGGACACCAGCTCGTTGGTGACCAGCTTCGGGGCCTTGGCGCCCGGGATGAGCACGGCACCGACGACGAGGTCGGCCTCGAGGCAGGCCTTCTCCAGCTCGAAGGCGTTGGAGACGACGGTCTGGATCTTCGTGCCGAAGATCTTGTCGGCTTCCTTGAGCTTGTTGATGTCCTTGTCGAGCAGGGTCACGTGGAAGCCCAGCCCGATGGCGATCTGCGCGGCGTTCCAGCCGGAGACACCGCCGCCGATGATGACGGCCTTGCCGGCCGGTACGCCCGGGACACCACCGGGCAGCACACCGCGGCCGCCGTTCGCGGCCATCAGGTGGTAGGCGCCGACCTGCGGGGCCAGCCGGCCCGCGACCTCGGACATCGGGGCGAGCAGCGGCAGTGCGCGGCTGGGCAGCTCGACGGTCTCGTAGGCGATCGCCGTGGTCCCGGACTCGAGCAGGGCGTCCGTGCACTCCTTGGACGCGGCCAGGTGCAGGTAGGTGAAGAGGATCTGGTCCTTGCGGAGGCGGTGGTACTCCTCGGCGATGGGTTCCTTGACCTTCAGCAGCAGGTCGGCGTCGGACCAGACCTCGTCGGCCGTCTCCAGGATCTGCGCGCCGGCCGCCACGTACTCCTCGTCCGGGATCGAGGAGCCGACACCGGC
This sequence comes from Streptomyces sp. NPDC001348, assembly GCF_053597535.1. Lineage (NCBI taxonomy): Bacteria > Bacillati > Actinomycetota > Actinomycetes > Kitasatosporales > Streptomycetaceae > Streptomyces > Streptomyces sp. NPDC001348. The sequence goes on from NZ_JBSFIK010000061.1 coordinate 6,503, forward strand.
GTTCCGCTCCACGACGACCTGGTGGCCGTGGCGCACCAGCTCGTGCACGCCGGCGGGGGTGATGGCCACCCGGAACTCGTTGTTCTTGACCTCGCGGGGGATGCCGACCTTCACGTCGATCACGGTCCTTGGCTCAGAGGGTATGGGGTATTACCAGGCATACCCGGGCACACAGGGGCACACCGGGAGACACCGCAGGGGAACGCGGCAGAGCCAGTTTAATGAAGGCGTTCCGACTGTCTAGCCTTTCATTGCATCAATCTTCAGTCGAAGTACTGCGGATTTCGCAGGCGCTCGCGGCTGGTCCGGCTTGTTGCTCGTCATCCGGGCCGTCCTGTGCCCCCTCCCCCAGCATGCGCTCGGCCGCCGAACGGTGCAGTCGAGCGGCGGTCGGGTCGCCGAGGCGCTCCAGGGTGTCGGCGAGCCGCAGCTGGAGCGCGGCCTGCAGACGGGTGTCGTCGGCCCGCCGCGCCCACTCCACCGCCTCCTGGCAGGTGCGCAGCGACTCCGCGGGCCGTCCGGCGTACTCCTGGACCCGTGCCACTTCGCTCAACGCCCTTGCGTGGGCGGCGATGTCACCGTCCTTGCGGTGCACGGCGGCGGCCGCCCGCCAGTTCCTCAGCGCCTCCCCGTAGCGGCCCGCGTAGGTGTGGGCGCCCGCGATACGGCCGTACAGCCGGGCGGCGTCCGCGCGCTCCCCCCGGGCCAGGCGCTGGGCGAGCGCCCGGCCGAACCAGTCGGCGGCCCGGTCGTGGTCCCCGAGCTCCTGATGGGCACCTCCTACGGATTCCATCGCGCGCCCGGTCGCGTACGGGTCGTTCGCCTCCCGTCCGGCGTCCAGCGCGGCCCGGTAGCGGGCCAGCGCCTCCCGGGTACGGCCGGCCCGGGCGTCCACGTCGGCGAGGTTCAGCAGGGCGGCGGCCTTCTCCCGGGGCAGGTTCCGGCGCTCGGCCACGTCCAGGACCAGCCGGTGCACCTCGTACAGGTCGGGAGCGGCCGCCTGGGTGCCGAAGTGCGCCGCCATGGCCCGGACCAGCTGGGACATCAGGCGGCGGGCCAGCGTGTCCAGCTCGCCGTCGGCCACCGCGAGCCGGGCGGCGGCCAGCAGGGCGGGCCGGCGGGCGCGGAGCCAGTCCTCGGCCGCCCGGGGCGTGGGGAAGCGCACCTCGGACGGCATGCCCTGGAGCTTCTCGCGCAGCTCGGGGTGGTCCGTCTCGGTGATCGCCCGGCAGGACTGCAGCAGCCGCACGGTCCGCTCCAGCATCCGTGCCCGGGCCAGCTGGAGCTCACCCGGGCGGTCCTGGGTCTCGGCCAGCCCGCGCAGCAGGGGCTGGAGGCAGCCGGGCACCTCGTACTGCGGCACCGGGGAGGGCACCGCCCGCAGCAGCCCGAGGGCGACGAAGTCGTCCAGGGCGGTACCGGCGCCGCCGACCGAGCAGCCGGCCAGGGCCGAGGCGGTGTGCGGGTCGACCAGGCCGGCCGGGGCCAGGGAGAGCAGGCGCAGTATCCGGGCGGCCGGGCCGGGCAGCTGCTCGTAGACGAACCGGAAGACCCGGGACAGCGGGCTGCTGTCGTCCGCCTCGGCGTGCAGGCGCTTGGCCAGGTCGGAGACGGCCATCTTGGGGCGGGCGGCGAGCCAGCCGCCCGCCAGGGTGAGCGCGGCGGGCTGGGCCTGGCAGACCTCGACCAGGTTCTCGGCGGCCCGCGGGTCGACGGTGACGCGGACGGAGCCGGTGCAGCGGGTCAGCAGCTCCAGGGCCGACTTGGTGTCGAGACCGCCCAGGGTGCACGGGCGGACGTCCGCGATCCCGGTGAGCGGTCCGCCGGAGACGGCGACGACCAGGCAGTCCGGGGTGTCCGGCAGCAGCGCGTCGACCTGCTCGGCACCGGCCGCGTCGTCCAGCAGGAGCAGCGTGCTGCGCTCGGCCAGCGCGTCCCGCAGCGCCTCGGACAGCTCGTCCTCGCCAGCTCCGGGCGGGGAGGACGCGCCGAGGGCGGTGAGCAGCTCCCGGGCGGTGCGCTCGACGGGTACGGGGCTGCCGTCGGGCTCGCTGAGCCGGGCCCGCAGCACCCCGTCCCGGTAACGGTCGGCGACCCTCCGGACGAGCTCCTCGGCGAGCGCCGTACGGCCCGAGCCGGGGCGGCCGGCGATGAGCAGCACGCGCGCCCGGGGGGCCTTGCGGCCGGCCAGGGTGTCCAGGCCCGCGCGCTCGATGTCGGCGCGCAGCTCCTTCAACTCCCGTGTCCGGCCGAGGAAGTTCCCCCTGGCGGCCGAGTCGCCGGACAGCCGCACGCCGTCTGTGTCCACCGCCTGCTTCGCCACGGGCCACACTCCCGTCCCACACCGCACACCGGCGCCCACCGGGCGCGCCCCTTCGGCTCACTCGCGCAGAGCCTAGTTCACGCTCTGCGACGGTTCGGGAGGAGCGCGGCGGGGACGTCCCCCGATCGGATCAGGCGATCGTCACACCGGAAGGGCCCGCGAGTCGTTCAGGACGGTCGAGGAGTCGTTCAGAACGGTCGAGGGGTCGTTCAGGACTCGAAGGGACGCGCCGGCCACGGCGCCTCGGCCGGGCGCAGGGCGTCGAGCCCGTCGCCGCCGCGGGCGGCGACCAGGGACAGGACGCCGACGACGAGACAGTTGTTGTGCAGATCGCCGGCGAGCACCCCCCGGACGAGCTCGTCGACGGGCACGCGCGCGTGCTCCATGTCGGACTCCTCGTCCTCGACCTCGAAGCGCTCCCCCTCAGCCGCCGACAGGCCGCGGGCGAGGAAGATCCGCACGGACTCGTCGCAGCCGCCGGGGGTGGTGTACACGTCGGTCAGCACCCGCCAGTCCTCGGCCTTGACGTGGGCTTCCTCGTACAGCTCACGCTGGGCGGCGTGCAGCGGGTTCTCACCGGGCACGTCGAGCAGGCCGGCCGGGATCTCCCACAGCTTGTGCCGCACCGGGTGGCGGTACTGCTTGATGAGCAGCACACGGTCCTCGTCGTCCAGGGCGAGGACCGCGACGGAGCCGGGGTGGACCTGGTAGTCGCGGCGGACCACCGAGCCGTCGGGCATGACCACGTCGTCCGTGCGGACCGAGGTCTTGTTCCCGGTGAAGGGGGTCTCCGTCGCCCGGATCTCCCACTCCTCGGCGGTGTCCTTGATCGTCATGCCCTGTCCCTTCCACACCTGCGCGAGCGGCCGGGGCGCGATCGTTCTGAATGCCGGCGCCCCGGCCACCGTACAACTCTCGTGTTACTTCGAGATCTTCCGCTCCACGGCGGCCTTCACCAGCCCGGCGAACAGCGGGTGCGGGCGCGTCGGCCGCGAGCGCAGCTCCGGGTGCGCCTGTGTGGCGACCAGGTAGGGGTGGACGTCACGCGGGTACTCGACGTACTCGACGAGCTTGCCGTCCGGCGAGGTGCCCGAGAAGACGATGCCCGCCTTCTTCTCCAGCTCGGCGCGGTAGGAGTTGTTCACCTCGTAGCGGTGCCGGTGGCGCTCCTCCACGTACTCCTTGCCGTCGTACACCTCGCGCACGATCGAACCCTCGGCCAGCTTCGCCGGGTACATGCCGAGCCGCATGGTGCCGCCCATGTCGCCCTCGCCGGCGACGATGTCGAGCTGCTCGGCCATGGTGGAGATCACCGGGTGGGCGGTGGCCGGGTCGAACTCGGTGGAGTTGGCGTCGGAGATGTCGGCCAGGTTGCGCGCCGCCTCGATCACGATGCACTGCAGGCCCAGGCAGAGGCCGAGCAGCGGGATCCGGTTCTCGCGGGCGTAGCGGATGGCGCCGACCTTGCCGAGCACACCGCGGTCACCGAAGCCGCCGGGGATGCAGATGCCGTCGACGTCGGCGAGCTGCGCCTTGGCGCCGGCCGGGGTCTTGCAGTCGTCCGAGGTGACCCACTTGATCTTGACGCGGGCCTTGTTCGCGAAGCCGCCCGCGCGGAGCGCCTCGGTGACCGAGAGGTAGGCGTCGGGCAGGTCGATGTACTTGCCGACCAGGGCGAGGGTGATCTCGTGGTCGGGGTTGTGGACGCGGTCGAGCAGGTCGTCCCAGGTCGTCCAGTCCACGTCACGGAACGGCAGGTCCAGCTTGCGGACGACGTAGGCGTCCAGGCCCTCGCCGTGCACGGTCTTCGGGATGTCGTAGATCGAGCGGGCGTCCGGACACGCGACCACGGCCGCCTCGTCGACGTCGCACATCAGGGAGATCTTGCGCTTGATCGCGGTGGGGACCTCGCGGTCGCACCGCAGCACGATCGCGTCCGGCTGGATACCGATGTTCCTGAGCGCGGCCACGCTGTGCTGGGTCGGCTTGGTCTTCAGCTCGCCGGAGGGGCCGATGTAGGGCAGCAGCGAGATGTGCACCACGAAGACGTTGTCCCGGCCGACCTCGTGCCGGACCTGGCGTACGGTCTCCAGGAACGGCAGCGACTCGATGTCGCCGACCGTGCCGCCGACCTCGGTGATGACCACGTCCACCTCGTCCGTCGCCATGCGCCGGATCCGGTGCTTGATCTCGTTGGTGATGTGCGGGATGACCTGCACCGTGTCACCCAGGTACTCACCCCGCCGCTCCTTGGCGATGACGGTCGAGTACACCTGGCCTGTAGTGACGTTGGCGGAGCCGTCCAAGTCGCGGTCAAGGAAGCGCTCGTAGTGTCCGATGTCCAGGTCGGTTTCCGCGCCGTCGTTGGTGACGAACACCTCACCGTGCTGGAACGGGTTCATGGTGCCCGGGTCGACGTTGAGGTACGGGTCGAGCTTCTGCATCACGACGCGCAGGCCGCGGGCCTTGAGCAGCATGCCGAGGCTGGAGGCGGTGAGACCCTTGCCGAGAGAGGAGGCGACACCCCCGGTGACGAAGATGTGCTTGGTCGTCGTGGCTGAGCTGGATCGAAAAGCAGCGGGCGGCATGGCCAAGAGGGGGCTCCCGTGGTCGCGGTCTGTGTTGCGTTGCGGCAGCCGGCCCGGAGAGTCGGGGTGCTCTCCCGGAGGCGCCGTCGCTGCGGTTCGGGGGTTTCGTGCCCACCGGTCCACGGGCTACCAGGGTATCAGCGCCGCGGCGCGATGGCGTCCGGCCACCCTCCGCGTACGGGCCGACACGGATGCCCGGCGACCACGGGTTTCTCACCCATGGCTCACTCGTTCGGCTCACACGGGTTGCGGGGAGCGGCACGCAGATCATCTACGTGCGTCGTATCCTGCTCGGACACTCACTGCCGAGCAGGTCCGGAGAACACGGCACCACCCCCGCCCGTAGGCACCGGAACAACGAGAGCTCGTCAGTTCGTTGAGCAAAGACTGTCGTTTTGCCTCAGGGCTCGGCGGACTGCTTTGCTTCACCGCTCAACGACGCACAACAACGACCCCTTGACCGCATCAGCGACAGCCCCCATTTTGCCGGGGGGCGACGTGGCCGTTCGACTGGAGTTGCACGTGGCCGGGCGCATCGAAGACTACGCACTCATCGGAGACATGCAGACCGCTGCCCTGGTCTGCCGGGACGGGACAGTGGACTGGCTGTGCCTGCCCCGCTTCGACTCGCATGCCATCTTCGCCGGCCTGCTGGGCACCGAGGAGCACGGTTTCTGGCGGCTCGGTCCGGCCCACGCGGCCGACGCCCAGCCGCCCACGGCCGCCCGGCGCACCTACCGGGGCGACTCGCTGATCCTCGAGTCGGAGTGGGACACCCCGCGCGGCACGGTCCGCGTGACGGATTTCATGCCCCCGCGTGACGGGGCGCCGCAGCTCATCCGGATCGTCGAGGGCGTCACCGGACGGGTGCCGATGCGCTCGGCCCTGCGGATGCGGTTCTCCTACGGCCGGGTGGTGCCGTGGGTGCACAAGCACGAGGGGCGTACGGTCGCCGTCGCCGGACCCGACTCCGTCTGGTTCGACACGGAGGCGGAGACATACGGAAAGTCCCTGACGACGTACGCGGACTTCACGGTCGCCCCCGGTGACCGGATCGCGTTCACGATCTCCTGGGAGCCCTCGCACAAGGAACCCCCGGCCCTGCCGGAGCCGGAGCAGTCGCTGGCGGCGACGGAGGACTTCTGGCGCGAGTGGGTCGAGCACTGTACGTACCACGGTCCGTACCGCGAGGCGGTGATCCGTTCGCTGATCACGCTGAAGGCCCTGACCTACGCCCCGACCGGCGGCATCGTCGCCGCCCCCACGACCTCCCTGCCGGAGGACATCGGCGGCGTCCGCAACTGGGACTACCGCTACACCTGGCTGCGTGACGCGGCGATCACCCTGTCCTCCCTGCTGCGCACCGGATACCGGGAGGAGGCCCGCGCCTGGCGCGAGTGGCTGCTCCGGGCGGTCGCCGGCGACCCGGAGAACCTGCAGATCATGTACGGGCTCGCCGGGGAGCGGGAGCTGGGCGAGGCCGAGCTGGACTGGCTGCCCGGCTACGAGAACTCCGCCCCTGTCCGGGTCGGCAACGGCGCCGCGCACCAGCTCCAGCTGGACGTGTACGGCGAGGTCACCGAGGCCCTCCACCTGGCCCACATGACCGGCCTCGCCCGGCACGACTACGCGTCCCTGCTCCAGCTGAAGCTGATCCGCTACCTGGAGGACCACTGGGACGAGCCGGACGAGGGCATCTGGGAGGTGCGCGGCCCGCGCCGCCACTTCGTGCACTCCAAGGTCATGGCCTGGGTCGCGGTCGACCGCACCATCAAGCTCATCGAGTCCGGCGACGCCGACGGCCCGCTCGAGCGGTGGCGCGAGCTGCGCGACGACATCCACCGGGACGTGTGCGAGAAGGGGTACGACAAGGAGCGCAACACCTTCACGCAGTCCTACGGCTCCAAGGAGCTGGACGCCTCGCTGCTGCTCATCCCCCAGATGGGCTTCCTCCCGCCGGACGACAAGCGGGTCATCGGCACCATCGAGGCGATCCAGCGCGAGCTGTCCACGCCGGACGGCTTCATCCTGCGCTACCCGACCACGGGTGAGCACGAGGGAGTCGACGGCCTCCCCGGCGACGAGGGCGCCTTCCTGGCCTGCTCGTTCTGGATGGCCGACGACCTCGCGATGATCGGCCGGGTGGACGAGGCCCGCAAGCTGTTCGAGAAGCTGCTGTCCCTGCGCAACGACCTCGGCCTGCTCGCCGAGGAGTGGGACCCGCGCCGCAAGCGCCAGGTCGGCAACTTCCCGCAGGCCTTCAGCCACGTCCCGCTGATCGACACGGCCCTGCGGCTGACGGCTTCGGGCGCGTACGGCGGCTGAGCGCGCCGCGCCCGCCTAGGCTGGAAGCGGCACCCTTACGGAAGGGGGCTGCCATGGCTCCCCGTTCCAAGGCGGGCGCGGCGCTCGCCGCGCTGCGTGAGGATCTGACCGGCGACGTGTTCGCTCCCGGGGACCCGGGCTACGACGAGGCCCGCAGGGTCTTCGACGCGAGGGCCGAGAGACGTCCCGCGGCGATCGCGCAGTGCGCGCACGAGGCCGACGTGGTGCGGGCGGTGCGCTTCGCCCGGGACCTGGACCTGCACATCGCGGTGCGTGGCGGCGGGCACGGCCTCGCGGGATCGGCGCGGGTCGACGGCGCGCTCATGGTCGATCTGCGCCGGATGCACGAGGTGACCGTCGATCCGGCGGCCGAGGTGGTACGAGTCGAAGGCGGCGCCACGACGGGCCGCCTGGAGCGCACCACCCGGGCGTACGGCCTGGCCACGACCGTCGGCCGGGCGTCCGGTCTCGGCGTCGGTGGCTACGTGCTGGGCGGCGGCACCGGCTGGCTGGACCGTGCCTTCGGTCTCGCCGCCGACCACCTGATCGGCGTCGAGCTGGTCACGGCCGACGCCGAACGGGTCCACGCCAATCCGGACGAGAACCCGGAGCTGTTCTGGGCGCTGCACGGCGGCGGCGGCAACTTCGGCATCGCCACCGCGCTCACCCTGGAACTCCACGAGCTGCCGGAGTTCTCCGCCACACTGCTGCTGTACCCCCCGGAATCCGGCCGTGAGGTGGTCCGCACCTTCCGTGAGATCGTCCACGCCGGTCCCGACCGGGTGAGCGGCGCCGTGCTACGACTGGCCGCGGGCGGGCCGAGGTACGGCGCGCTGCTGACGTACGCGGGCGGGGAGGGGGACCTGCGCAAGCTCGCCGAGCCGCTGGTCGCCCTGCCGCACGAGGCCGAGCTCTCCGGCGCCGGGGCGCGGCACCTGCTGGACGTCCCCCCGGGGCTGCGCGCCCACTGGTCGGCGGAGTGTCTCACCGGTCTGCCCGACGCGCTGGTGGACGTCTTCTGTGCCCGCGCGGAGGCCCCGCCGGTGCCGCGCGGGTCCTGGCACATGCTCTTCCCGCTCGGCGGCGCGGTCGCCACGGGCCCCGCCCAGTACCCGGTCGCGTTCAGGGACTCGCCCTGGGTCGTGCACCCCTTCGCCCGCTGGGCCGACCCGGCCCTCGACGAGCGCGCCGTCGCCTGGGTGCGGGGCGCCGGCGCCGACGTCCGCCCCTGGAGCACTGGCGCGGTCTGCCTCAACCTCGTCGGCGACGAGGGCACCGAGCGCACCCGGGCGGGCGTGGGCGCCGGGAACCTGCTGCGGCTCGAGAAGGTGAAGCGGCGGTACGACCCCGACAACGTGTTCCGTGCCAACCACAACATCCGGCCGGTGTAGCGAGCGGACCGGAGGTGCCGCCAGGGCGTTCGCGCAGGTAGCGTCCGCTCCATGGACAGCGGTAAGGAGAGCGGACTCGCCACTCGGGACGCCGGGATCACCGTTCGGCGGGCCCTGGAGCTGCCCGGGCTGCGCAGCGGGCTGCCGGAGATCCTGGCGGGCGCCGACCGGCTGGGGCGCACCGTCCGCTGGGTGCACGCCGGCGAGGTGCCCAACATCGCCTCCCTGCTGAAGGGCGGCGAGCTGCTGCTCACCACCGGCTACGGCCTCGGCACCCGCCCGGCGGACCAGCGGGCGTTCGTCCGCACCCTCGCCGAACGCGGCATCGCCGCCCTGGTCGTGGAGCTGGGACCGCGATTCACCCGGCTGCCCGCCGCCCTGGTGGACACCGCCCGCAGCGCGGGGCTGCCGCTCGTGCAGTTGCACCGCGAGGTGCCCTTCGTCACCGTCACCGAGGAGATCCACACCGAGATCGTCAACGGCCACTACGCGCTGCTGCAGCGGGCCGAGGAGGTGCACCGCCGCTGTACCGAGGCCCTGCTCGGCGGTGGCGGGGTGCCGCAGGTGCTCGGCATCCTGGCCGACTTCAGCGGCAACCCGGTCTTCCTGGAGACGACGGACGGACGGCTGCTGTACGCCGCCGGGGCCGGGCCCGAGGGCGCTGATCCGCTGCAGGTGTGGGAGGGGCTGCGGGGCCCGCACAAGGACGCCCCGCCGCCGGCCGGCTCGGTCCTCGTGGACGTGCCCGGCGGCGGTCCGGGCCCGGGTTCGGTGCGGGCCCGGCTGGTTCTGCTGCCCGTGCGGGGCCCGCTCGCCCCGGTGCACCGCATTGCCGTCGAGCGGGCCGCGGGGATCCTCGCGGTGGTGCTGATGCAGGCCCGTCAGGAGGAGGAGCTGGCGGCGCGGGGGCGCGGCGACTTCCTCACCGACCTCGCCGAGGGCCGGATCAGCGCGGAGGACGCCCCGGCCCAGGCGCGTGTGCTGGGCTTCAAGCCGGGCGGCAGCCCGCTGCTGCCGGTGGTGATGCGGCTGGGCGACGCGCTCGCACCGGGAGGGGGCACCGCCCCCTCGGGCGGATTCGAGAGCGGGGGTGGCTGGGCCGTCCTGGCCCGTGCCGTCGCCGAGGAGCTGGCCTCGGTGGGGGTGCCGGTGCTGCTCGGTGTGCGGCCGGTCGAGGGCCGTGTGCCGCTGCTGGTGGGGCTGCGCGCGGAGGCGGAGCGGCCGGCGGTCGCGGACCGGGTCGCGGCGGCGCTGCGGGCCGGGGCGGAACGGGCGGGGATGCAGCGTCCCGGGGCGCAGCCGCCCGTGGTGGTGGTCGGGGTGGCGGGCGGCTGGGCGGCCGCGTCGGCGGGTCTGCGGCACGCGGCGGAAGCGGCGACGGCGGCGCGGGGTCTGACCGACCGGCCCTGGTACGACGCCCGCCGTCTCGACATCGACCTGCTGCTGTGGCGGCTGCGCGACCACCCGGACCTGGCGGCCTTCGTGGAGCGGGCCATCGGTCCGCTGCGCGACCACGACCGCCGGTCCAAGCCGCCGCTGCTGCCCACGCTGGAGACATACCTGGCCCATGCGGGCCGCAAGGCCGAGACCGCCCGCGAGCTGCACCTCAACCGCCAGACGCTGTACAACCGCCTCGCCCGGATCGGCGAGTTGCTGGGCACCGACCTCGAGGACCCGCAGACGGTACTGGCACTGAGCCTGGCCCTGCGGGCCCGCCGGCACGTGCCGTAGGGGGTGCCTTCGACGGCACGGCTCAGGGCAGCGGCCGGGGCTGGGTCAGCTCGTCGTAGACGCTGAGCACCTGGGCGACCGTCTCGTCCTCGGTGGGCCAGGTGGCCGCCTGGCGTGCGCCCCTCTCCTTCAGCTCCCGGCACCGCTCGGGGTCCTCGAGCAGCCCGGCGACCGCGCCCGCGAGTGCGTCCGCGTCTCCGTGGGGGACGAGTTCCGCGGCGTCGCCGACGAGGTCGGGGACACCGCCCACGGCGGTCGCGACGAGCGGCACGCGCGCGTGCAGGGCCTCCTGGGCGAGGACGGACCGGGACTCCCAGCTGCTGCAGATCAGCGCGACGTCGGCTGCGGCGAGCAGCTGGCGGACGTCGTCCCGGCGCCCGATGAGCCGGACCGGCAGTTCCTCGTCCTCGATGCGCCGCTGGAGCAGCGGGCGCAACGGCCCCTCCCCCGCGACGACCACCAGCGGCACGGGGTCGAGACGGCACCACTGGCGGGCCGCGTCCAGCAGGACGTCGTAGCCGCGCTGCCGGTCGAGGGAGCCGACCGCCATCAGCAACGGGCGGCCGGTGGCGCCGAGTTCGGCCCGCGCCTTGGGCCGCAGCCGGTCGGGGTCGTCGTGCTCCACGGCCGGGCGCGGCCCGGGCAGTGCGACGGCGGTGAGCCGGGCGTCCCGGGCTCCGGTGCGCCGCGCCCGGTCCACGAGGTCGGAGGTGGTGCCGAGCACCACGGTGGCCGTCCTCATCACCCGCCGCTCCAGCACCCGCAGCAGATGCGCCCGCGCGCCCTCCGCCTGGGCCCGGTTGTGCCAGGTGACGACGAGCGGGGTGCGCCGGCCGCTGAGCGCCATCACGGCGCGGAAGGAGGCGTGCAGCCCGTGCGCGTGCACCAGGTCGGCGTCCGCGCAGGCAGCGCGGAGCGTGGCCACCGCCACCGGATCGCTGCTGCGGGGCACGTGCACATGGTCGGCGCCGACCCCGGTGAAGTCGTAGGTGTGATCCGCCTCGGTGGGGGCGCACACCGTGACCCGCACGCCCCGCGCGACGAGTCCGGCGGCGAGGGAGCGCACGTGCGCGCTGCTGCCGGCGTTGCCTCCGCCCAGGACCTGCACGGTGCGCAGCGGCGACTGACCGTGCGGTGAGGTACGGCTGGCGGGGCTCACGTGGCCGGGGCTCCTGGTTCGGCGTCGGGCGGTCACGACGGGACGTGCGGAAGGTATCGGGCGGTGGGGTGGTACCGCGCACCTGCTGCACGTGCGGGGTTCCCTGCCAAGGATGCCAGCACGTACGGGTGTTCCGGGCATGCCGGGAGGCACCTACCGTGCCATGCACGGCCCCTGAGGCGGAGAACATCACCCACACGAGTGAAAAACCGCCCACCCGCACGAGTCTCACAGGGAATGCCCGCCGTCCGTGCCCTCGCCCCGGGCGGGTCAGGTAGGCCAGCCGGTGACCAGGGTGTCCAACTGGGCGGGGGTGGCGGCGGAGCGGGTTGGGACGTCCGGGGGCAGGAGGCGGCGGGCGAGGCCGGTCAGGGTGGTGCCGGGGCCCAGTTCCACGAGGGGGACACGACCGCCCGTCACGACCCGGAGGGTCCGCATGGAGTCGGACCAGCGCACCGGCATCAGGAGCTGGCGGCACATCGACTCGCGCCAGCGGTCCGGATGCTCGTGCTGGTGGGCGAGGCCGTCGACGTTGGTGATCACCGGGCAGTGCCCGTGGTGGAGGGGCGTGGCACGGACGGCGGCGGCGAGGCGGGGCCGGGCCGCCGCCATCAGCGGACTGTGGAAGGCCCCGCCGACGGGAATGCGGACCGCCCGCGCGCCGTCGCGCGTCGCCCGCTCGGTCAGCGCGGCGACGGCGCCGGGGCGGCCGGAGACCACGACCTGGTCCGGGCCGTTGTCGTTGGCCACCCAGACCTCGGCCCGCTCGGTCCTGCGCAGCCGGGCGGCGAGCAGTTCGGCGGCCCGTGCGACGGCCGGCCCGATCAGCACCGCCATCGTGCCGGGCTCCAGCCGTGCCGCGTCCGCCATGGCAGCCCCCCGTTCGGCGACCAGCCGGACCGCGTCCTCGGGCTCGATCACCCCGGCCGCGGTCAGGGCCGCGTACTCACCGAGGCTGTGCCCCGCGCACACGGCCGGACGCAGTGTGCCGAGCGCGTCCCGCAGCGCGTGGAGCAGCACCATTTCCAGGGTGAAGGTGGCGAGTTGCGCGTTGTCGGTGCGGGTGAGCCGCTCGGCGTCGGCCTTCAGCAGGAGGTAGCCGAGGTCCCACCCGCAGGCCTCGGAGAGGTCCTCGACGACCTGCCAGTGCGCGGTGTCCCGCCAGGGACCGCCCATGCCCGGGCGCTGTGCGCCCTGACCGGGGAAGAGCAGAGCCGGCACGGTGCCGGGCGGGGCGGAGGCGGACCGCGTGGAAGGCCCGGAGGCGCGCCGCGGGAACGGCTCAGCGGACGTCGCCGGTCGAGGTGAGGGCGGTGCGGGCGTCCCGGCAGGTGGGGTCGTCCCGGACAACGGGGGTGAAGCCGGCGCGGACGGCGGGGCGGGACTCGGCGCGGACGGCGGGGCGGGGCTCGGCGCGGACGGCGGGGCGGGGCTCGGCGCGGACGGTGGTGGTGAAGTCGGTGCAGGCAAGGTTCCAGTCCCTTCCTCGGACGGTGACGGCCCCGGTGAACCCCTGGCCCGGCCGGAGCCGCAGCAGCGTCCAGTCGCCAGGCAGGCCTCGGGGTGTGCCGGAGCCGTCGGGCACGACGAGGCGCCGTGCGGCCGACAGGGTCACACCGCGTCCGGTCGCCTTCAGGACGGCCTCCTTGGCGGTCCAGCGGCGCAGGAGTGCGGCACGCCGGCGCTCGGGCGGCAGGCGCAGATAGGCGCGCAACTCCTCGGGGGCCAGCATGGACACGGCCAGGTCGTCCAGGCCGGCCGCGTCGGCGGGGCCGGCCGACAGGTGCTCCAGGTCCACCCCGACGGGGGCGCCCCGGCACACGGCGAGCAGCGCCCGGTCGCGGCTGTGGCTCAGGTTGAACGACAGCCCGTCGCGCCCCTGGCCGGGCAGCCCCGGCTTGCCGTGGCGACCGTGTTCCAGGGTGACGCGGTCGGGGGAGATGCCCAGGTAGCCGGCCAGCAGCGTCCGCAGGGCCACCCGGGCGGCCACCCACCGGCGCCGGTCCTCCCGCAGGACCAACCGACCGGCACGGGCGGCCTCGTCCGCGCTGAGCACCCGCCCCGCCCGTGCGCGGACACGGTCGGCGTCGGGGCCGCTCAGCGGGACCCGCCAGACGTGCAGCACACCCGGCGGCAGCTGGGGCGGTACGGACCAGGCCCCACGGGACGGCCCGGGGGACGGCACCGGCATCGTCGGCACCCCCTCAGCTCACCCGTGCCGTGGGCCCCGGTCCCGTCAGCCGCGGTACCGGGGTGCCCAGTACCTCGGTGAGGAAGTCCGGCAGGGAGGCCCGTACGCCGGCGAACGGCTCGTGGCCGCCCGGGTAGCGCTGCCAGGTCACCGGGTGGCCCCAGGAGGCGAGCAGGTCCCGCAGACCGGCTCCGCTGCTTTCCGGCACGATCCAGTCACGGGCCCCGTGGCCGATCCACACGGGCAGCCGGCTGTTCGCGGGCGACGGCCCTCCCTCGGGGAGCAGCGCGGTCAGGTCGGGCGGCAGGAACGGCGCGTACAGAGCCGTTCCGGCAAGGGGCTCGGTGTGCCGCAGCGCCAGCGTCAGGGCGACCGTCGCTCCCTGCGAGAAGCCGGCGAGGACCGTCCGCGTGGAGCCCGTCCGACGGGTCTCCCTCCTGAGCAGCCCGGTGAGCCGGTGGTGCGCGGCCAGCAGACCCGGCACGTCGATGCGGTCCAGCGCGAACAGGTTCTGCGGGAACCAGCAGGGCACCGGCAGACCGGTCAGCAGGCTGGGTGCCTCGACGGGCGCGCGCGGGAACACCCCGCGCACGCCCGCCGCGGCGAGCGAGAACCGGTCGGCGACGGCCATCAGGTCGCCCGGTACCTGACCGACGCCGTGCAGCCACACGACGGTGGCACGGTGGGCGCCGACCGGTTCGATCTCCTCGTATTCCAGGTCGTCCGCGGTCATCGGCCACGCTCACCCGGGCAGCGGGGCCCGGCGCGGGGCCGCGGGGCGACGGAAGAGCATCGACGCGTACTGGCCGCCGAAGCCGAAGGAGTTCTTCAGGACGGCCCCGACCGGCCGCTCGACCGGGGTCAAGGAGGTGCGCACCGCACAGGCCGGATCGGGTTCCGTGCAGGTCGGCACGGGCGGTACGACCCCTCGGCACATGGTGAGCGCCGAGGCGACCGTCTCGACGACACCGGAGGCCGCCGAACCGTGCCCGGTCAGCGACTTCACCGCGCTGACGGGAAGTTCGGCCATCCGGTCGCCGAAGACCCGGTGCAGGGCGCGGGCCTCGGTGACGTCGTTGAGGCGGGTGGAGGTGCCGTGCGCGTTGATCGTCTCCACGTCGTCGGGCCGCGCGCCCGCCTCGGCGAGAGCGGTGCGCATGACGCGTTCGATCATCTCCACGCGGGGAGCGGTCATGTGGCTGGTGTCCACGGCCAGTCCCCAGCCGCCGACCACGGCGTACGTCTCGGTGACCCCGCGCTCCGCGGCATGCTCGGCGGTCTCCAGGACCAGCGCGCCGGCGGACTCGTTGATGACCATCCCGGTACGGCGCTTGTCGAAGGGCATGGAGGCCTGCGCCGGGTCGCCCTGCCACCGGGAGAGCGCCATGAGCTGGCCGTACTGGGACAGGACGTAGGGGGTGTTGCGGGAGACCGCGGCGGAGACGACCGCGTAGCGCGCGCGGCCGGACCGCAGCAGCCGGGCCGCCTCGGCTACGGCACGCAGCCCTCCGGAGCAGGTGGCCTCCAGACGGACCGGGAGTACGGCCGTGCCCAGGCGTTCGGCGATCTCCTTCGGGTAGGCGGACAGGTCGCGGGTCTCCAGCGTGAGGTCCTTGCCGCGCAGGTGGGCGAGGACGGCCGAGGGCTGGTTGCCGACGGTGTCGTAGCGTTCGGCCAGGTCCTCCATGTGTGTGACGTAGTCCTGCGGGTCGGAGCCGGTGGGGCCCGGCCACACCCTGGCGTACACCAGGGCGGCGGGGCCCGCGGCGGCGGGCCGGGCGTCGAGGCCGGCGTCGGCGAGGGCCTGTTCGACGGACGCGTGCATGAGCGTGTCGCCCCAGGAACGGCCGGGTGCGCCGTGGCCGGCGGCGACCTTCTCCCTGACGTCCTGGGGGATCAGCCCGGCCGTCCAGCCGCAGGGCAGTCCGGTGGTGTCCATCCGCTCCTCCCGGACGATCCCGGAGCGCCCCTCGAGGTTCGCCGACCAGAAGGTCTCCACGTCGCCCCCGATGGGGGTGACCACCCCCATGCCGGTGATGACGATGTCGTCGGTGCCGTGGCGTGAACCGGTCATGCCTGTGCCTCTCCGTGGTCTGTGGTGCGTCCCTCGGCCGTCGCGAGGATCAGCGCACCGGCCGCCGTCGCCGCCGCGCCCTGGTTGAGCGCGGTCAGCAGCACCGTCGCGGGCGTTGGGAGGGGCCGGGGCCCGCCGATGACCGGTTCGAGACCGCCGAGGCCGGGGTCGGGGCGGCCCAGCAGGCCCACCGGGGGCAGTTCCGCGCGGGTGAGGCTCTCCACGGCCAGCGCGGTGTCGATCAGCGCCGAGCACTCGAAGGCGTTGCCGATGGTGCCCTTGGAGCCGGTGACGGGCAGGCTGCCGACGCGCGGCAGCACGGTCTCGGCCTCGACGCGGTCCAGGCGGACCGAGCCGGCGCCGTGCGCCCACCACACGGTCGGCCGGGTGTCCGCGTCGGTGAGCACGGCGTCGACGGCGAGCCCCGCGGCCGTGGCGAGGTCCGCCGCGGCCAACACCTCGCAGCCGAGGAACCGGGCCAGCGCGGTGCCGGTCGCGACGTCGGCCCGCTCCAGCAGGACGGCGGCGGCGCCCTGCCCGGGCAGCGTGCCGGAGCGTTCGGCGTCGAAGGGCCCGGCGCCGGTCGTGGCGCGGGTGCCCAGCGGTTCGTCCTGGTCGAAGGCGGCCAGGCCGGTGACCGTCAGCGGCGCGCCGACGCCGACCACCAGCACCCGGTCGAGTTCGCCGGTCTCCAGCAGCCGCACGGCCAGCGCGAGGGCGCCCGTGCCACCGGCGGCGGCCTCGCCGTACGCCGCCACGTTGGAGCCGCGGAAGCCGCTCGCCATGGACACGAACTGGCCGAGCTGGGAGGGGATGCCACGGATGTAGGAGTAGTCGGGCACCTCGTCGTGGAGGAACTTGGCCAGCGGTCTGGTGTCGTGCCGGAACGCGGACGCGAGCTGCGGGATGACGTCGCTGAGTTCGTCGCCGCTGCTGGCGACGGCCATGATCGTGCCGCCGCGCACGTCTTCGGTCCCGCCGGAGATCCCGGCCTGCTCCAGGGCCTGGCGGGCGACGGCCACCGCCCACCGGGCCGACTGGTTGGCGTACTTGCCGGCGTTCGCCCAGGAGGAGCCCTCGGGCCAGCCGATCTCCGAGGTGTCCACGGCGGCGGTCGGCCACGGCAGGCCGGAAGGCCGGTCGAACAGGGGCTTGCCTGCCGCCATGGCCTGCCAGAGCCGGGCGGTGCCCGGGCCGGCCGCCGAGATCACGCCGGTGCCGGTGACGACGATGCCGGGACGCTCACTCGGCACGGCCGCCTCCTATGCCGCCCCACAGGCGGTATCCGCCGTCGACCGTGATGGTCTGCCCGGCGATCCAGGACGCCTCCTCCAGGCAGAGCAGGGCGACCACGTCGGCGCTGTTCTCCGGCGTCGTCATGCGCTCGCCCGGCCACGGGGAGACCGCGAGTTCCTTGGCGACGCCGTGTGCGAAGTCAGGGCGGACCTTGAACACACCGGTCTGGACGAGGCCGGGTCGCACGCAGTTGGCGACGATGCCGTACGGCGCCAGTTCGTACGAGAGGTAGTCGGTCAGCGCCTCCAGGCCGGCCTTGGCCGCCGCGAAGAGACCTGCGCGCGGGATGATCCGCGTGGTGGTGGAGTTGGTGATGGTGATGAAGCGGGCCCCGTCCCGCTCACGCATCAGCGGCAGCGCGTGCTTGGCGAGCAGCCAGGTGGCGCGGGAGTTGGTGTCCTGCACGAACTGCCAGTCGCCGAGGGAGGCGTCCTTGAGCCGGGTGAACTTGGTCGCGGCGGCGTTCTGGACGAGGATGTGCAGGTCGTTGTGGATCTCGCCGATCTCCGCGATGAGGTTCTCGATCTGGGCCGGGTCGCTGAGGTCCGCGCGGTGCAGCGTGACCTCCGTGCCCTGCTCGCCCAGTTCCGCGGCGAGTTCCTTGGCCGGACGCTCGCGGTCGACGTAGTTGATGGCCAGGGTGGCACCCCAGGCCGCGAGTTTGCGGGAGATGCCCTCGCCGATGCCGCGCGAGCCACCCGTCACCAGGGCCACCCGGCCCTTGAGCGGCTGGTACTGACCTTCGGTCACTGACATCACTGAACCCTTCCCGTCATGGCGGGCCGCTCGGCCTGCCGCAGCAGCACGACGCTCATGCGTCCGATGGCGTAGGTCCGGTCGTTCTCGTCGAAGACCCTGCGGGTGGTCTCGATCAGTCCGAGCCGGTCGTCGATCTCCATGGCCCGGTCGGTGCTCGTGGTGAACCAGAACGGCGTGTCGGGGTAGAGCGGGCGCACGAAGTCCCAGCTGAGCCTGCGCATCCCGACGATCGCGGCCGGAGAACCGTGCTGGACGACCCAGCCCGAGGTGATCGAGTGGATGAATCCGCCGGGGACGATCCGCTTCCTGCGGTCCGTGCCGTGGGCGAAGTCGTCGCTGTCGTGGACCGGGTGCTTCTCGCCCATCAGGTCGAGGAGCTGGTCGAGCAGCGCACTGCTGAAGACGACGGGCCCGAACCTGCGTACCGGCGCGGTCGCCAGGTCCTCCCAGTACTTCACGGCCCCCACGGCCGCACCCCCTTCTCCACGGGTCTCCTCGTCCGGCTCACCGGGACCGCCTCCCGGCTCCGCTGCGCATGACCATGCGGCCGCCGTCCACGGTGAAGGTCTGGCCCTGGATGTAGTCGGCCTCGTCACCGGCGAGGAACGCGACGAGTCCGCTGATGTCCTCCGGCAGGCCCCACCGGGTGCCGTCCCCGTCGGAGCCGAGCCGGTCGGCGACGGCGGCGGTCATCTCGGTACGGACCTTTCCGGGTGCCACGCAGTTGACCCGGATGCCCTTGCGGCCCACCTCCACGGCCAGGGCGCGGGTGAGCGACTCGACACCGCCCTTGGAGGCCGCGTAGGCGCTCTGCCCGGGTCCGGGCGTGCGCGCCGAGTTGGAGGAGATGTTGATGATGCGCCCCCAGCCCTGGTCGAGCATCACCGGCAGTACGGCCCTGCTGGTCAGGAACGGGCCGGTGAGGTTGGTCCGCAGGACCCGCTCCCAGCGGTCGGTGCGGGTCACGGCGAGCAGCTGGTCGTCGATCACGGCGGCGTTGTTGACCAGGACGTGCAGGGCGCCCTCCTGCCCGGTCACCCGTTCCACCAGGTCCTCGACGGCGGCCTCGTCGCCGACGTCCGCCTGGTGCAGGGTGGCACGCCCGCCGCTCGCCTCGATCTCCTTGACCACGCCACGCCCGGCTTCGAGCGCGCTGTGGCACACCACGTGCACGGTGAGGCCGTCCGCCGCGAGCCGGCGGGCTATCGCGGCGCCGATGCCGCGCGAGCCTCCGGTCACGACGGCCACCCGCGCCGTCGCGGCCGGCTCAGGCACGGTCGGCGGGGGCGACGGCGGCCACGATCGAGGCGACGCTGCGCTGGTGCTGGTCGGCTTCGGCGTTCCAGGCGTCGAGGTCGAACTCGGCGCCGAAGTGCCGGTTGATCCGGCGGGCGAGCTGGAGCAGGTCGAGCGAGTCGAGACCCAGGTCCTCGACCACCGACTGGTCCGCTCGGACGCTCTGGTCGGCGATGCCCGGCTTGACTTCCTTGAGCAGGTCGATGATCTCGTCGAGCGTGGCGTCGGATGCCGTGGTCACGTGTTCCTCCAACGAAAGATCGGTGGTGGTGCGGCCGGATTACCCGGCTGCGGCGACCCATGCCAACAGAACACGGAATGGGATGGCAACGCGCTCATGACCCGGACCTTCGGACAGTCGGCCGAGAACTTGTCGGTACAGGCCGGAAAACACCTTGCCGACCCACGGAATACGTTTCTCCACTTCCCGGACGGGATGAATCACATATCCGGTTCAACTGACGGAAGACCGCGATACGGTAAAGAACGGCAAAAATGTCCTTGACCATTCATCAGCGCGCTTCATAATGTTGCTCCGTACAGCGCACCCTTCGGATCGAATTCAAGTGATTACCCGTCAGAAACGATCTGGATTTCCCGACAGGAGGGGAGTCGTGGGGCACAGCAGCACTCCGGTCCCGCAGTCCGCGCAGTACCACGATTTAGCCGAGTGGCTGCGCTCGCTGCGCAGGAGATCGGGGCTGACGTACCGGCGCATGTCGCAGTTGATCGAGGAGGAGTCGATCACCGAGCCCGGTTGCTCGGCCGTCACGCTGTTCCGCGCCGACCGGGGGACCTGCCTGCCGCGCCGCCAAGTCGTCGAGGCCTACGCGCAGGTGTGCGGAGCCACCCGGCGCGAGGCGCGGCTGCGGTGGAAACGCGCGGCGCAGCAGGCCGACCCGGGCGGGGGTGGCGGCGGCCGGCGACCGTCCTCCCTCGGCCGCAGACTGGAATTCATTTACCACCCGGCACATCTGCTGGAGGCCATGCACCGGGTGCGCCTTGCGGCCGGCCAGCCCTCCTTGCGGGAATTACAGAGGAGAGCCCGTGATATGGGTACGGCACCTCTTCCGCGGAGCACGGTCGCCGATGTCCTCGCGGGGGTTCGAATGCCCTCGGAGGATCTGCTGATCGCCTATGTAAGGGCTTGCGGCGAGCAAGGGCACTTGCTGAACCTGTGGCGGCACGCATGGGCCCGGGCCCAGGGCGCCGATATGGCGTGAGAGACCTGACTCCGGCATGAGGAATCGCTTTCCTGGAGGGCGTCGGTCGCTCTTCGGAAATGGAATTCCAGCCACCGGAATATCCGGCCCCGCTATCCCGAAATGTTTTTCCGGGGCCTTACGGTACCACCGGAGCCGTGGCCGCGAACCAGCCGAACGCGGGCAGGGAAACGGTTCCGGACAGGGCGTCGACGGTGCCCTCCCCCGCCGCCGGCGTCCAGGACACGGCCGGCAGCGAACCCGCCGCGTGCGCCGCTGCGAAGTTCAGCCCGACCGCGACGGCGGCGCCCGTCTCCGGATCGGTGAGGGTGTAGGTGAGCACGGCGTTGGTCAGGGTGTGGATCTGCGTCTGCGCCCGGACCAGCCAGGGGTTGCGCCGGCGCAGCCCCACCAGCGTCTGGTGAAGCCGCTCCACGGACAGCTGATCGGAGCCGAGACCGGCGGGGTCGGCGGGGAACGCCGGCCGGACGGCGTCGTCCCCGCCTTCCCGCTCCTCCTTGACGCCCCGGAAGGCACGCTCGTCACCCGCGTACACGGACGGGATCCCGCCGACGGTGAACAGCACGGCGAGGGCGTGCGCGAGATGCCGCGGCTCGCGCAGCCGGCTGGCGATCCTGGAGACGTCGTGGTTGCCGACGAACGTCTGCGGCACGAAGGTGTCGAGCATGGCGTTGTGACGCTTGAGCGCCCAGGCCAGCTCGTGCGGGTTGGCGTCGTTGAGGGAGCTCCAGATCGCCTTCCACAACTCGTACTGGGTGACGGAGTCCAGGCCGCCCTCCGTGACGTAGGCGGCGTAGTCCCCGTGGATGACCTCCCCGCTGAACCACACCCGCGGATGCCGCGCGCGGACCCGTTCGGTGACGGTGCGCCAGAACGACCGCGGCACCGCGTACGCGGCGTCCAGCCGCCAGCCGGCCACACCCCGGTCGAGCCAGTGGTCGAGGACGGCGACCACGTGGTCGGCGACGGCGGGGTTGGCGTGGTTGAGGGCGACGAGGCGCCGGTGTCCCTCGAAGGTGCGGAAGTCGTCGCCCTCGGGGACGAACCAGTCCGCGTACGGAGAGGCGGCGCCTCGCCGCTGCACGTCGGCGAAGGGGGCGAAGGAGCGGCCCACATGGTTGAAGACGCCGTCCAGCAGGACCCGAACCCCGCGGTCGGCGGCGCGCTCGACCAGTTCGGTCAGGTCGTCCTCGGTGCCGAGGCGCGGATCGATCCGGAAGTGGTCGACCGTGTCGTAGCCGTGCGTCTCCGCGGCGAAGACCGGACCGAGGGCGAGGCCGTTGCATCCGAGCCGGATCAGGTGGTCCAGCCAACCGGCCAGGGCGGGCAGCCGGTGGCGCGGTGGTTCGCCCGGGGCGAGGGCGGCGCGCTCGGCACCGAGGAAACCGAGGGGATAGACGTGCCACCAGATGGCGTGGTCGGACCAGGGCACGGAAGCCTCCGTCAGCGGGTTCGGGGCGGGTGGCCGGAACGGCCGCCCGGTGAGTCGGCGAGGCGGTTCATCAGCCGCGAGGCGAGCAGCAGGACCTGCTGCTCGGTCTCGGTCAGGGCGGCGAGGGCACCGCCGAGCCAGGCGTCGCGCTGTGCCATGTCGCGGGCGAGCGCCTTACGGCCCTCGGCGGTCAGTTCCAGCACCCGCTGCCGTCCGTCGCGGCTGTCCCGGGTGCGGCTGATCAGGCCGTCGCTCTCGAGTTCGGCGAAGACGCGGGTCAGGGACTGGGGCTGCTGGTAGTCGGCGGCGGCCAGGGCGCCCGCCGACATCGGTCCGTTGCGCCGCAGGTGCGCGAGCACACTGCTCT
Organism: Streptomyces sp. NPDC001348; assembly: GCF_053597535.1. Taxonomy (NCBI): domain Bacteria; kingdom Bacillati; phylum Actinomycetota; class Actinomycetes; order Kitasatosporales; family Streptomycetaceae; genus Streptomyces; species Streptomyces sp. NPDC001348. Next base: position 28,658 of record NZ_JBSFIK010000061.1, read on the forward strand.
TGTTGAGGCTGAGCCCGTCCTCCGGACGCTCCGCGCTCAGCCGGCGGGCCAGCCGGACGACGCCCTGTCTGATCTCGGTAGCGCTGTCCTCGCGCTCTGACGCCCCTGGGTGCTCTGGTCGCTTCACCACCACGTTGTTAAGGTAACACTCACTAGATCGTGACGCACTACCCCACAGAATTCCGTTAATGCGCAATTTACGTCGGCGGTGAACCTACGCAGTGCTTAGTTTCTCGGTGTCGTTACGTCAGGCCCTCCGCTTCGACGCGGACCGGCTGCACCTGCGGACCACGGTCGTGGCCATGGCCACCGTGCTGGGTACCTACGGCTGGTCGCTCTTCATCGAGCACGTGGCGGGCCTGCGCGTCGACAGCGTCGTACAGGCCGTCGTGGTCGCCTCGGCGCTCGGCCGGGTGCAGCGCGTCTTCGACCGCACGGACCGGCTGATCGCCTGCGCGGTGCTGCCGTGCGCCGCGGCCGGCGGGACGGAGCTGAGCACGCTGATCCAGCGTCACCCGAACGTGGGCGACGCGGTGTTCGTGCTCGGTGTGACCGGCGCGATCTGGATCCGGCGGCTGGGAACGCGCGCCACGCGCGCGGGTACGCTCGTCGTCCTCCCTCTGGTCGCCGTTCTGGTGGTGCCCGCCGGGGTCGCGCCCACGAGCGGCCACGAACGCACCGGCTGGGCGGCCGTGACGGCGCTCTTCGCGGTCCTCTGGGGAGCCGGACTGACCTGGACGGCCCACCGCACGAGGTTCCTGCCCGCGCCCCCGGCCGCCTGGGTGGTGAAGGCGCCGGCCCGGGCGCGCGGCGGCCTGTCCCCCAGCACGCGCATGGCCCTGCAGATGGCGGCGGCGCTGACGGCCGCGTTCGTGGTCGGCCGTAACGCCTGGCCCGACCACTGGGCCTGGGTGGTCCTCACCGCGTTCCTGGTGTGCAGTGGTGCGCGCAGCCGCGGGGACGTCCTGGTGAAGGGAGCCTGGCGTACGGCCGGCGCGGCCGTCGGCACGCTGGTGGCGGGCGCCGTCTCGGGCTCCTTCGGGCCGCGTTCGGACGGCGCCGTCGTCGTCATCTTCGCGGTGCTCACCGTCGCGACCTGGCTGCGGGAGCTGAGCTACGCGTACTGGGCCGCCTGCGTCACCGCGGTGCTCTCCCTGCTCTACGACTGGTTCGGGCAGAGCCCCGGGGATCTGCTGCGCACCCGGCTGGCCGGTATCGCGGTCGGCGCGGTCATCGGTCTCGCCGCCTCCTGGCTGGTGCTGCCGATCCGCACGGCCGCCGTGGCCCGGGCCCGTACCGCCGCGGCGCTGGCCGTCCTGGGCGAACTGCTGGAGGCCGACTGGCACGACGTACACGCCGTACGCCGGGCGCGGACCCGTTTCGCCCACCACGTGGACCAGCTGACGGTGGCCATCGCCCCGCTGCGTGTCCTCGACGCGCTGCCGGCGCCTCGCCGGCGCCCGCAGGACGGCCCGCTACGGGCGTGGGCGGCCCTCCGCGGCTGCATCGGGAAGACGGACGAGCTGACCGGCGCCATCGCCGCGGCACCGGACGAACTGGCGGACGACCCGGCCGTCACCCGGCGCCGCGGGGAGGTCGCGGCCCACGCCCTGGCGGTACGCCGCGCGATCGGCCGCCGGCCCCAGCCACCGGCCCCGGAACGCACGGCCGGGTCCGGGACTCCCCACACGGCCGCACAGCCCGCCCTGGACGCGTTGTCCGCGCTCGACACCCGACTGGACACCCTGATGGGCCTGTTCCGGCCACCACCCCACGCCGAGGAGCCGGCGACGGCCGCGAACCGTTGAACACGCCCCGCCCGGGAGCCACCGCTACGCCTCGGCGCGTGCCGTCGCCAGCAGTTCCTCCGCGTGGGCCCGGGCCGCCTCCGAGTCCTCCTGACCGGCCAGCATCCGGGACAGCTCGCGGACCCGCTCCTCGCCCTCCAGGACCTTCACGCCGGAGCGGGTGACGGACCCGTCGTTGGTCTTCTCCACGAGCAGCTGCCGGTCGGCGAAGGCGGCGACCTGCGGCAGGTGGGTGACGACCACGACCTGCGCGGTCCTGGCGAGCTTCGCCAGGCGCCGCCCGATCTCGACGGCCGCCTTGCCGCCGACGCCCGCGTCGACCTCGTCGAAGAGGTAGGTCGGTACCGGGTCCGTGCCCGCGAACACGACCTCGACGGCGAGCATCACCCGCGAGAGCTCACCGCCGGAGGCGCCCTTGGCGATGGGCCGCGGCGGGGCGCCCGGGTGCGGGGCGAGCAGCAGCTCCACCTCGTCCACACCGGACGGCCCGTAGGCGACGGCACGCCCGCCGACCTCGACGCCCTCCGGGTCCTCGGTCTGCCGGATGTCGAAGGACACCCGCGCGTGCGGCATGGCCAGCGAGGCCAGCTCGGCGGTCACCGCGGCGGCGAACCGCTCGGCGGCCTCCGTCCGCGCGTCCGTCAGGGCCTGCGCCAGCCCGCCGAGTTCGGCGCGCAGCGCGTCGCGTTCGGCGGTCAGCTCACCGATCCGCTCGTCGTCGCCGTCCAGCTCGGTCAGCCGCGCGGCGCCCTGCTCGGCCCAGGCCAGCACGGCGTCGACGTCGTCCCCGTACTTCCGGGTGAGGGCGTTCAGCGCGGCCCTGCGCTCCTCGACCGCGGCGAGCCGCAGCGGATCGGCGTCCAGGTCGTCGGCGTACCCGGCCAGCTCGCCCGCCACATCACCGAGCAGGATGCCTACCTCGCCGATCCGGTCGGCGAGCGAGGCCAGCGCCGGATCGTGCGACCGTACGGCCTCCAGGGCCCGGTGCGCGCCCGCCACGAGGGTCGTCGCGTCGATGCCCTCGGGGTCCTCGGGGTTGCCCGCGAGGGCGGCGTGCGCGGCGGTCGCGGCGGACGCCAGCGCCTCCGCGTGCCCCAGCCGCTCCGCCTCCTCGGCAAGCTCGACGTCCTCGCCGGCCCGCGGTTCCACGCCCGCGATCTCGTCGAGCCCGTACCGCAGCATGTCGGCTTCCTGGGCCCGCTCACGCGCCCGCGTGACGATCTCCTCCAGCTCGGCGGAGACGGCCCGCAGCCGCCGGTACGCCTCGCCGTACTTGGCCAGCGGCACGGCGACGGCGTCGCCCGCGTACCGGTCGAGCGCCTGCCGCTGCCGGGCCAGCTTCAGCAGGCCCTGTTGGTCGGTCTGCCCGTGCACGGCCACCAGGTCGTCGGCCAGCTCGGCGAGCAGGCCCACGGGCACGCTGCGCCCGCCCAGGTGCGCCCGGGAGCGCCCCTCGGCGGACACCGTACGGCTGACCAGCAGCGCCCCGTCGTCCAGCTCGGCCCCGGCTTCCTCGGCCCGTACGACCGCCGAGGAGGCGGCGGGTACGGCGATCCGCCCTTCCACGACCGCCTTCCCGGCCCCGATCCGCACGAGCGCCGGATCCGCCCGGCCGCCCAGCAGCAGTCCGAGGCTGGTGACCACCATGGTCTTGCCCGCGCCCGTCTCACCGGTGACGGCGGTGAACCCCGGCGAGAGCTCGACGACGGCATCGTCGATGACCCCGAGCGACCGTATCCGCATCTCTTCCAGCACGGAGAAGACCATACGAGGTCCGGCCACGGAAGTGCGAGGTCCCCCTGTCACCCAGGGAGTCTCCTGTCACCCGGGGGAGTGCACCCGGCCTGGGACACTCCTTAGGGGGTGTCTTGTGGATCACCCCGGGGTCGCGGGGTCTGGCACGCGCTCCCCCACTCTCGGCTTCGCTCGAGCGCGAGGGGCCCCCACCGGCGTTGTCGTCGGTTGCCGACTCCCCCACGCTCGACTGCGCTCGCGCGGGGGGGGACCCCCATCGCGTCGACGCCCTCCTCCGCCTTGCAGCTGCACGCTCCCCCACGCTCGAACAGCCTCGCGCGGGGCCCCCATCGCCCCCACTCGGGTCGGCTGGAAGGCGCCGTCGGTGTGTGCCGGGCCGATCCACAAGACACCCCCTAGTGCGGCGCCCCCCGCCACCCGGACACCGGCAGGGCGAACTTCGCCACGAGCCGGTCGGTGAAGGAGGCGTGGTGCAGCCGGGCCAGCCGCACCGGCACGGCACCGCGCCGTACCTCGACCCGCGCCCCGGGCGGCAACTCGACGGTCCGCCGCCCGTCGCACCACAGGACGCCCGGCGGGATGTGCGGCAGCACCTCGACCGCCAGCACGGAGTTCGGCGAGGTCACCAACGGCTTGGCGAACAGCGCGTGCGCCGAGATCGGCACCATCAGCAGCGCCTCCACCTCGGGCCACACCACCGGTCCGCCCGCGGAGAAGGCGTAGGCCGTCGAACCGGTGGGCGTCGACAGGACGATCCCGTCGCAGCCGAACCCCGTCACCGGCCGCCCGTCGATCTCCAGTACGACCTCGAGCAGCTTCTCGGCGCCCGCCTTCTGCACGGCCGCCTCGTTCAACGCCCAGTCGGTGTGCACGATGTCACCGTTGCGGTGCACGACGACGTCGACGGTCATCCGCTCCTCGACCTCGTACGCCTTGCTCACCACCCGGTCGACGACCTTGTCGAGGTCGTCCCGCTCGGCCTCCGCGAGGAACCCGACGCTGCCGAGGTTGACGCCCAGCATCGGCACGCCGGACGCCCGGGCGAACTCGGCGCCGCGCAGCAGTGTCCCGTCACCGCCGAGCACTATCAGCAGTTCGCAGCCGTCGAGGCTCTGCGGGGTCGCCTCCTCGACGAGCTCCACCTCCTCGGGGAGCGGCAGGTCGCGCGCCTCGTACTCCAGGACCCGCACCCCGACGCCGGACCGCAGCAGCCCCTTGACCACGAGCTCGGCACTGCGGATCGCGGCGGGCCGCCCGGTGTGCGCGAGCAGGAAAACAGTACGAGCTCGGTTCTGAGTCAACGCGGCCCCTCCGCCACTGCACGATCGACGTCGGCCGGGTCCAGGGCGGGCGCCCCGGCACGCAGCCACAGAAAGTACTCCACGTTCCCGGACGGCCCGGGCAGCGGACTGGCGGTGACACCCTTCACCCCGAGCCCCAGCTCCCACGCCTTCTCGGCCACACCCCGCACGGCCTCCGCCCGCAGCTGCGGACTCCGTACGACTCCCCCGCTGCCCAGTCGTTCCTTCCCCACCTCGAACTGCGGCTTGACCATCATCACCAGGTCGGCGTCCGGCTTCACGCACCGCGCCAGGGCCGGCAGCACCAGCCCGAGCGGGATGAAGGACAGATCACCCACGACTAGATCCACTGGCTCCCCATCGATCGCTTCAAGCGTCAACTCGCGTACGTTCGTACGGTCCTTGACGGTGACGCGTTCATCGGCCCGCAGAGACCAGGCGAGTTGTCCGTATCCGACGTCGACGGCGACGACGTGCGCGGCGCCGGCCCGCAGCAGGACGTCCGTGAAGCCACCGGTGGACGCGCCCGCGTCCAGCGCCCGGCGCCCCTCGACGACCAGCCCCTGCGGGACGAAGGCCTGCAGCGCTCCCGCCAGTTTGTGGCCGCCCCGCGACACGTAGGCGGGGTCGCTGTCGTCGGCCGCGACGACGATCGCGGCGGCCGTCTCCACCTGAGTGGCCGGTTTGGTCGCGACGGTCTTGCCGACGGTGACCCGCCCCGCGGCGATCAGCTGGCCGGCGTGCTCGCGCGAACGCGCCAGCTCCCGGCGGACCAGTTCCGCGTCCAGACGACGGCGTGCGACTCCTGCCACGTTCGGTTCAGCTCCTGCTCTGGTACGGCGACGGGGGCCCCGGAGGTCCCGGGCGGGCGTCGAGCGCGGTCAGCGCCTCGCGCAGCCCCCCGTGTACATCCTCGTACACCTCCAGATGGCCGTCGGTGGCGAGGTGGTCGGCGTCGGCCAGCCGCTCCAGCCGGGCGTCCACCTCGGCGTTGCCGGTGGGGGTGCGGGGCACGTTCAACGGCGCGGGAGCGGCGGGGTCGTCCTCGGGTTCGACCTGGACGTCCCCCTCCTCGGCGGAGGCCTCGGGCACTGTGTCGCTCATGCCCCGACGCTACCTTGAACCGCTGCGGTACCGTCGATCGCGATGGCAACGATCGAGGAGTGCCGCACCGCACTCGAGAAGCTCTCGGACAACATGCGGAACGCCGAGGGCGACGTCCGTGCGGCTGCCGAGCTGGACCGCTCGGTGAGCTGCCGCATCACCGACCTGGACGTCACCTTCGTCGGACGGATGGCCGACGGGCGCATCCACGTCCATGACACCGTGCAGGGCGCACCGCCCGAGAAGGCCCAGATCCGGCTCACCATGGCCGGCGACGATCTGCTGGCCCTGGTCGACGGCCGTCTGCACTTCGCCCGGGCGTGGGGTTCGGGCCGGGTGAAGCTGGAGGCGAGCCTGCCGGACCTGTTCCGGCTCAGGAAGCTTCTCTAGCACTCACCGCGCCTGTGGCGCTCACGTGTGCCCGTGCCCTGCGCGCCGCCGGCACCACCAGCGGCGTGCCCGTCTCCGGGTCGTCGATGACCTGGCAACGCAGCCCGAACACCTCCTCGACCAGTTCGGCCGTGACGATGTCGCCGGGCGGCCCCTCGGCTATCACCCTGCCGCCGCGCAGGGCGACGAGGTGGGTGGCGTACCGGGCGGCGTGGTTGAGGTCGTGCAGCACGGCGACCAGGGTGCGGCCCCGGTTCTCGTGCAGTTCGGCGCACAGGTCGAGGACGTCGATCTGGTGCTGGATGTCCAGGAAGGTGGTGGGCTCGTCGAGGAGCAGCAGCGGGGTCTGCTGGGCGAGCGCCATCGCGATCCACACGCGCTGGCGCTGGCCGCCGGACAGTTCGTCCACGTACCGGTCGGCCAGCTCGGCGACCCCGGTCTGCGCCATGGACTCCCGCACGACCCGCTCGTCCTCGGCCGACCACTGCCTGAGGATGCCCTGGTGCGGATATCGGCCCCGGCCCACCAGGTCGCCGACGGTGATCCCGTCCGGCGCGATGGACGACTGCGGCAGCAGACCGAGCGTCCGCGCGACCTTCTTGGCGGGCATGGACTGGATGACCTGCCCGTCGAGCAGCACCCGGCCCTCGCTCGGCTTCAGCATCCGCGACAGCGCCCGCAGGAGCGTCGACTTGCCGCACGCGTTCGGGCCGACGATCACCGTGAAGGAGTTGTCGGGGATCTCCACCGACAGTTGTTCGGCGATGACGCGCTGGTCGTAGGCGAGGGTGACGTTCTCGGCGGACAGGCGGTTCACGGTGCTCCTTCGGTCGTTCGTCTCGCCGGGGGTGTCGCCGGTGGGGGCGCCGGTGTTTCTCATATCCGGCCCGCCCGGCGTTCGGTGACGAGCAGCCACAGCAGGTAGAGGCCGCCGAGCATGCCGGTGACCACGCCCACGGGCAGCTGGTCGGCGCCGAAGGCACGCTGCGCCGCCCAGTCGGCGGTGACCAGCAGAGCGGCGCCCATGCACAGTGAGGGCACCAGATTGGGTCCCGGGGAACGGGTCAGCCGCCGGGCCAGCTGCGGCGCGGTGAGCGCCACGAAGCTGACGGGGCCCGCGGCGGCGGTCGCGGCGGCGGTCAGCAGCACGGCGGAGACCATCAGTACCGCCCGCACGCGCTCCACCCGCACCCCGAGGGCGTGGCTGACGTCGTCGCCCATCTCCGTCATCCTCAGGTCGCGCGCGCCCGCGAGGACGATCGGTACGAGCACCGCGCACAGCGTGAGCAGCGGCCAGACCTGGTCCCAGTCCCGGCCGTTGAGGGAGCCGGTCATCCACACGACGGCGCGGGCGGCGTCCACGAGGTCGGCCTTGGTGAGCAGATAGCCGTTGACCGCCGTGGCGATCGCGGAGACGCCGATGCCGACCAGGACCAGCCGGTAGCCGTGCACGCCCTGCTTCCAGGCGAGCAGATGGATGGCGGCCCCGGTCACCAGACCGCCGATCAGCGCTCCGGCGGTGACCTCGGTGGCGTTCCCGGACAGCAGCACGATCACGACGAGCGCCCCTGCCGTGGAGCCCTGGGAGAGGCCGAGCACGTCCGGGCTGCCCAGCGGGTTGCGGGAGACGGACTGGAACAGGGCGCCGCCCAGGCCGAGCGCGGCGCCGACCAGGAGACCGACGAGGACGCGCGGCAGCCGCAGGTCACGGACGATGTACTCCTGGATCCGGGTGCCGTTGCCGGTCAGGGTCTTCAGGACGTCGGTGGCGGAGATCGGGAAGTCGCCGGTGCCGATCAGCAGGACGCTCATGGTGAGCGCGGCGAGCAGCAGCAGGACGACGACGGTCAGCGCACGGAGGTCCACACGGACGGAGAGCCCGCCGGGGGTGTGCAGGGCACGGACGGCGGGGCTGTTCTGACGGTTCCTCACAGCTGTGCCGTCCTCCGCCGTCGTACCAGGAAGATGAAGACCGGGCCGCCGACGATCGCGGTGACGATACCCACCTGGACTTCCGCGGGCCGGGCGACGATCCGGCCGGCGACGTCCGCGCCGAGCAGCAGCACGGGTGACAGGACCGTGGCGTACGGCAGGATCCAGCGCAGGTCGGGGCCGGTGAAGGAGCGCACCACGTGCGGCACCATCAGGCCGACGAACACGATCGGACCGCAGGCGGCGGTCGCGGCTCCGCACAGCACGGTGGCGGCGAGCATGGCCAGGGCCCGGGTGCGGCCCAGGTTGGCGCCCAGGGCACGGGCGGTGTCGTCGCCCATGGCAACGGCGTTGAGCGGCCGGGCGAGCAGCAGCGCGATGACCGCGCCGACCGCGAGGAACGGCAGCACCTGTGTGATGGTCGAGTCGGTGGCCGAGGAGAGTGAACCCACCGTCCAGAAGCGCATCTTGCCGAGCGCCGCGTCGTCCATGATCATCACGGCCTGGAGGTAACCGTAGAGCGCGGCGCTGATCGCCGTGCCGGCGAGCGCCAGCCGTACCGGCGTCGCGCCCCGGCTGCCGCCGAGGAACCACACCAGCGCTCCGACCGCCGCGGCCCCGGCGAACGCGAACCACACATAGCCGCTCAGGCTGGTGACGCCGAAGTAGGTGATGGCCGTGACCACCGCCGCCGACGCCCCCGCGTTGAGGCCGAGCAGCCCGGGATCGGCCAGCGGATTGCGGGTCAGCGCCTGGAGGACCGCCCCGGACAGCCCGAGTCCGGCACCGGCCAGCAGTCCGAGCAGGGTCCGGGAGAGCCGTTCGTCGACCACGATGTCGCCGTATGTTCCCGATGCGTGGAACAGGCCGTGCCACACCTGGTCCACCGACAGTTCTTTCGCGCCGATCGCGATGCTCGCCAGGGCGACGAGGACCAGGATCGCGACCGCGACCAGGAGCCCAACGGCCCGTATCGCCCGGTGGGTCGGGGGCGCGGGGGCGGTGTCCGCGCGCTGTTCGGGGGGACTGTCGACCAACACGAGGTTAGGTTAGCCTACCCTAGCCTTGGATTTCGATTCCGTGTGGTCAGAGCCCGAGCCGTGCCAGCGCCTTCCCTCCGTCCAGTTCGCAGGAACCCTCACCGGCCGCCGTCCAGGCCGCCGCGCACAGCGCCCGCAGCCCGTCGAGGGCCTCGCCCTCGCCCTTCAGCCGGAGCCCCTCGGCCGCCGTCGCCGTCCAGCCGCCGCAGCGGAAACCGTCGCCCGTCTCCGTGACCTCCGGTTGCCCCGTGAGCAGCCCGCGCAGATCGGCGTCCACGTACGTCGGCCGGTGCTGCGGCGGCGCGGCCAGCAGCTGGGCGCCGTCCGTGACGCCGGTCAGGACCAGCAGCGAGTCGACCTCCCCGTTGAAGGCGCCCTCGATGTCCGTGTCCAGCCGGTCCCCGACCACCAGGGGACGCTCGGCACCGGTACGCAGGATCGTCTCCCGGTGCATGGGCGGCAGCGGCTTGCCCGCCACCTGCGGCTCGGCGCCGGTCGCGATCCGTACGACCTCCACGGCCGCGCCGTTGCCCGGCGCGATGCCCCGGCCGCTGGGAATGGTCAGGTCGGTGTTGGACGCGAACCAGGGCACCCCGCGCGCGACGGCGTAGGACGCCTCCGCGAAACGCCCCCACGGCAGTTCGGGACCCCCGTACCCCTGTACGACCGCCACCGGTTCGTCGTCCGCCGACTCCACCGGCTCCAGTCCGCGCTCGCGCAGCGCCACCCGCAGTCCCTCACCGCCGATCACCAGCACGCGCGCCCCCGCGGGCACCTGCTCGCTGATCAGCCGTGCGACCGCCTGCGCCGAGGTGATGACGTCACCGGCCCCGGTCGGTATGCCCAGCTCCGTCAGATGGGCGGCCACCGTGTCCGGTGTGCGCAGCGCGTTGTTGGTGACGTACGCCAGACGCATCCCGCCGTCCCGGGCGACCGCAAGGGAGTCGACCGCGTGCGCGATCGCGTTCCCACCCGCGTACACCACCCCGTCCAGGTCGAGCAGCGCCGTGTCGTACGCCTCGCTCAGGTTCCGCGCGCTGCCCTCGGGCCTGGTCCTGACGCCCCGGCTCATTCCACATCGCTCCTCGTTCGACGCTCTTGCCTCGATCATGCCGTACGCCACTGACACACGTACGATGCCGGGATGAACACTGCAGGTCACTCGGAAGCAACGGCGCGCCGAGGCCTGGAACTCACCCCGTTCCGAGGCCTTCGCTACGACCCCGACCGGGTCGGCAGCCTCGCCGCCGTCACGTCCCCGCCGTACGACGTCGTCGTCCGCCCCGACGGCCTGCACCACCTCCAGTCGGCCGATCCGCACAACATCGTCCGGCTGATTCTGCCCCAGGCCGGCACCCCCGCCGAGCGCACCGAACGGGCGGCCGACACCCTGCGCCGCTGGCTCGCCGAGGGCGTCCTGACCGCCGACCGGGAACCGGGCCTCTACGTCTACGAGCAGCGCGACGGCGACGGCCTGCTCCAGCGGGGCCTGATCGGCGCCCTGCGCGTCTCGGAACCGGAAGAGGGCGTCGTGCTGCCGCACGAGGACGTCATGCCGCCCGTCGTCGCCGAACGCGCCGACCTGATGCGCGCCACCTCGGCGAACCTGGAGCCGCTGCTGCTGACCTACCGGGGCGACGGCGTCACCGCCGACGCGATCGAACGCACCGTCGAACGGTCCCCGCTCCTGGCCACCACCACGGAGGACGGCTTCCGGCACCGCCTGTGGTCGCTCACGGACCCCGCCGAGGTGCGCCTCGTCCAGTCGGACCTGGCACCCCGCCAGGCGCTGATCGCCGACGGCCACCACCGCTGGGCGACGTACCGGCGTCTACGCGCGGAGCATGCCTCCCCCAGCCCGTGGGACTACGGACTGGTGCTCCTTGTGGACACGATCCGCTACCCGCTCCGCGTGCGCGCCATCCACCGCCTGCTGCACGGCGTCCCGGTCGCCGAGGCACTCACCGCCCTGGCCGGCCACTTCCGCGTGCGCCGTCTGACGGTGTCCCTGGCCAAGGCCCTGGAGGTGCTGGCGGACGCGGCCGGCGCGGGTAACGCCTTCCTCCTCGCCGGGGACGGCGCGTTCCACCTCGTCGACCGCCCGGACGCCGCCCTGCTGGCCCGCACGGTCCCGGCCGACCGCCCCGCGGCCTGGCGCACCCTGGACGCCACGGTCCTGCACGCCACGCTGCTCGCCCACCTCTGGCGGATCCCCGAGGACTCGCCCGCGCACGTCGCCTACATCCACGACACGGCCGCCACGGTCGCCAAGGCGGAGCAGGACGGCAGCACGGCCGTCCTCATGCACCCGGTCCGGGAGGACGTCGTACGCGAACTGGCCCGCCAGGGTGTGACGATGCCCCGCAAGTCGACGTCGTTCGGTCCGAAGCCGGCTTCGGGGCTGGTGCTGCGGGCACTGGACGTCTGACCGCCTGTCGGCGGTCAGACCGTCTCGCCAGTCCTTCGCGTCAGTCCTTGTCGTCAGTCCTTCGCGTCAGTCCTTGTCGTCGACCGGGGCGAGGTCCTCGGAGTCGCCGGAGGCGTCGTCGTCGCTGTCGTCGAGTACGTCGACGAACTCCACGCCGTCCATTTCGGCCAGCCGGTCCGAGGCGTCGGTGCTGCCGTCCCGGTCGGCCTCGACGGCCTTGGCGAACCAGTCCCGCGCCTCGGCCTGCCGCCCGGCGGCGAGCAGCGCGTCGGCGTAGGCGTACCGCAGGCGCGCGGTCCACGGCTGAACGGAGTTGGAGGCCAGCTCCGGGCTCTGCAGCGTCACGATCGCCGCGTCCAGCTGACCCATGTCACGCCGGGCACCGGCCGCGACGAGCCGCATCTCCACCTGTCCGGCCTTGTCGAGCTTCTGCACCTCGGGCGCCCCGGCCATGTCCAGGGCCTTCTCCGGCCGGCCGAGCCCACGTTCGCAGTCGGCCATCACGGGCCACAGGTCCACGTTGCCGGTCATCCGCCGCGCGGCCCTGAACTCGGCGAGCGCCTCGCCGTACTTCTGGTTCGCGTACGCGGCGAATCCGCCGGCCTCGCGTACGGCGGCGACACGGGACGCCAGCCGCAGGGCCACCTTGGAGTAGCCGTAGGCGCCCTCGGGGTCCTCGTCGATGAGCCGGGCGACCATCACCAGGTTCTTGGCGACGTCGTCGGCGAGCGTCTTCGGCAGGCTCTGCAGCTCCTGCCGTACGTCCTTGTCGATCTCCTCGCCGGTGACGTCCTCGGGGATCGGCAGCCGCTTGATCGGCTCCCGGTCGCGGTCGCGGTTCCGCTCGTCACGGAAACGGCCACCGCCACGCCGGTCGTCCCTACGGTCGTCGCGTCCCCGGAAACCACCGGGGCGACCGCCCCGGTCGTCTCGGCGGGGGCCGCGCCCGCGGTCGTCCCGGCCACGGTCGTCACGCCCGCGGAAGCCACCGCGGTCACCACGGCTGTCGTCCCGACGGAAGCTGCCGGGGCGGTCGTCACGCCGGTCGTCACGGCGGAAGTCGGGACGGTCACCGCCACGGCGGTCGTCACGGCGGTCATCGCGGCGGAAGTCCGGGCGGTCGCCACCACGGCGGTCGTCACGCCGGTCGTCACGACGGAAGTCCGGGCGGTCACCGCCACGCCGGTCATCACGGCGGAAGTCGGGACGGTCGCCACCACGGCGGTCGTCACGACGGTCATCGCGGCGGAAGTCCGGGCGGTCACCGCCACGCCTGTCGTCACGGCGGAAGTCGGGACGGTCACCGCCACGGCGGTCGTCACGGCGGTCATCGCGGCGGAAGTCCGGGCGGTCCCCACCACGACGGTCGTCACGACGGTCGTCACGACGGAAGTCCGGGCGGTCACCGCCACGCCTGTCGTCACGGCGGAAGTCGGGACGGTCACCGCCACGGCGGTCGTCACGGCGGTCATCGCGGCGGAAG